>JAQBPK010000182.1 GCA_028287565.1 Vulcanimicrobiota bacterium | reverse complement strand
GCCGGCGCGGCGTACGTCGAGACGCGCGGAGGCTGGCGCCGCGTCGCCGCGCGGACGGCCGAGGCCATCGACGGGCTGGGCGCGCTCGAGGACGGGCGCTCGCGCGACGCGCTGCTCGCCCAGGTCGCGTTCCTGTACCCGCTCGTGCAGCGCCAGCGGCGCACGATCGAGGCCATGCGCGTCAGCCGCTTCTGGCGTTTGCGCGACGCGTGGTTCGCGGCCCGGCGGCGCTTCGGCATCGGCCCGGCGGAGGACCCGGTGCCGCTCGCCGGCGACGGCGCGCGCGAGGTCGAGCTCGCCGCGCTCGGCGATCCGTACCAGCTCTTTCGCGAGCACCACCGCCTGCGCGGCGAGGACATCGAGCGGATGCGCGCGATGACGCGCTTCCTGCCGCGCGCGGTGCGCTTCGGCGTGGTCGTCGACGCGCGCGGACGCGGCAGCGACGGCGTCGCGGCGACGCTGCGCTCGCTGCGCGATCAAGTCTACGAGCGCTGGACCGCGCGCATGCTGACGGACGCGCCGCGCGACGAGGCGGAAGCCGTGGAGCTGGCGGCGCTCGCCGCGGAGGATCCCCGCATCGCGATCGTGCCGCCCGGCGGCGACTGGTTCGGCGACGCGGACGTGGTCGGGCCGCTCGACCCGCACGAGCGGCTCGACCCGCACGCGCTGTTCGAGCTCGCGCTCGCGCTGCAGGACGACGCCGACGTGGTCTACTCCGACGAGGACCTCATCGACGACCGCGGCGTCCCGGGCGATCCGTGGTTCAAGCCGGACTGGTCGCCCGAGACGCTGCTCACGCGCGACTACGCCGGGCGGCTGTGCATGATCCGGCGCGAGCTGCTCGAGCGCGCGGGCGGCGTGCGCGACGTCTTCGAGAGCGCGAAGTGGTACGAGGCGCTGCTGCGCGTGACCGAGCTGACCGATCGCGTCGTGCACGTCGCGCAGGTCCTGTGCCACCGCCATGCCGGGAACGTCGTCGCGAAGAACGATCTCGCGCTCGCGGTCGAGGTCGCGCTGCGGCGGCGCGGCGAGCGCGCGACGGTGCAGCCGGCGGCCGCGGGGGTCGACGTGCGGTTCGCGGTGCCGGGCGGCGAGCGCGTCTGCGTCATCGTGCCGACGCGCGACCGCGCTGACCTGCTCGGGCCGTGCATCGCGTCGCTCTTCGAGCGCACCGCGTACCCCGACTTCGAGGTGCTCGTCGTCGACAACGGCAGCCGCGAGGCGGCGACGCTGGAGCTGCTCGCGCAGTGGGAGCGCCGCGAGCCGAACCGTTTCCGCGTGCTGCGCGATCCCGCGCCGTTCAACTACTCGCGGCTCAACAACGAAGCGGCGCGCGCGACGACCGCGCCGTTCGTCGTGCTGTTGAACAACGACACCGAGGTGATCGCGCCCGACTGGATGGAAGCGATGCTGGGCCAGGCGCGGCGCCCGCAGATCGGCGCCGTCGGCGCGCTGCTGCTGTATTCGGACGGCACGGTGCAGCACGGCGGCGTCGTGCTCGGCATCCTCGGCCTGGCGGGACACGCGCACCGCTATCTGCCCGGGAACACCGTGGGCTATCACGGCACGCTGGAGCTGGACACCAACTATCTCGCCGTCACCGGCGCGTGCCTGATGGTCGAGAAGAAGAAGTACTTCGCGGTCGGCGGGCTGGACGAAGCGCTCGCGGTGTCGTACAACGACGTCGATCTCTGTCTGAAGCTGCGCCGCGCGGGCTACCGCAACGTGTTCGTGCCGCGCGCGAAGCTCTACCACTACGAGTCCAAGAGCCGCGGCACGGACGACACGCCGGCGAAGGTCGCGCGCGCGATGGAAGAGGTCGGGACGATCCACAAGCGCTGGCCCGTGTGGTCCGCGCGCGACCCGTACTATAATCCGAACCTGACCGTCGACGCGGAAGACTTCGGATTGCGCGTGTGATCGCGCGGCTGCGCAAGAGCGACGTGCTGCTGCACGCTGCGATCGTGTTCGGCGGCGTCGTCGTCGCGAACGTGTTCAACTACCTGTTCTACATGCTGATCGGGCGCCGTGCCGGCGTCGTCATCTACGGCGAGGTGACCTCGCTCGCGTCCGCGCTGCTCGTCATCGGGGCGCCCGCGAACGTCGGCCAGCTGATCGTCGCGCGCCTCGCCGCGGGTCTCGACGCGCACGGCGACAAGGCGTCGCTGCGGCGGCTCGGCGATCTGGTGACGATGTGGACCGGCGCGGCGGCCGCCGTCGTCTTCGTGCTCGTTCTCTTGCTTCGCGCGCCCATCGCCAGCTTCTTCAACTTGACCGAGACCGCGCCGGTGGTCGCCGCCGGAGCGACGCTCGCGGCGCTGCTCGTCGCGTACGTGCAGCGCGGCGTTCTGCAAGGCGCGCACCTGTTCGAGGACTTCTCGTACTCGCTCTCGCTCGAGACCATCACCAAGCTCGTGGTCGGCGTTGCGCTGGTCGCGCCGTTCGGCGCGACGGGAGCGCTCAGCGGAGTGGCGGCCGGACTCGTGCTCGCGGCGAGCTTCAATTTCTTCTCGTTCCACCGGCGCTTCGGCGGCGGCCGGGCGACGGTTGCGTTCGACCGCGCGACGCTCACGCGCATCGTCAGCGGCGTCGGCCTCGGGCAGCTGACGCTCACCGTGCTCACGTTCTACGACGTGCCGCTCGTCAAGCACGCGTTCGACGCGCGCACCGCGGGCTTGTACGCCGCGGCGGCGCTGGTCGGCCGCGCCGTGATCGGCGCGTGCATGTTCGTCCCCACGATTATCCTGCCCAAGGCGAACGCGCGCGCGGCCGCAGGGCAGTCGACGCTGCCGCTGCTGCTTGCCGCTCTCGGGCTCGGCACCGCGGTCGTCGCGGTCGCGGTGGTAGCGAGCGCGCTCGCGCCGCGTTTCGTCGTGACGACCATCGCCGGGCGCCCGTTCGGGGACGCGGCGCCGCTGGTGCTGCTGTACGTGCTCGCGAGCGGCGCGCTCTCGCTCGCGTACGTCGTCGCGTCGTACAACTTCGGGCTGCACCGCTACGAGTTCGTCGTGCCCGCGTTCGTGGTCGCGTGCGCCGAGATCGCGACGCTCGCGGTGTGGCACCCGAGCTTGCACGCGATCGTCGCCGTGCTGGCGACGGGCCACGCCTGCGTGCTCGCCGCGACGCTCTACCGCTCGAGCGCGCGCGTTCCGGCCGGGCCGCTTCGAGTCGATGAATCAGACCCGATCGGCACGGGCGAACCGATCGGCTGACGCGGCGTCAGCGCCGTGCCACCGCCAGGAGGTGGTTGAACACCGGGACGTCGTCGCCCGTGCGGAAGCTGTCGATCGGGCCGTACTCGATTACCTCGACCTCGCGGAACGCGCTTCGCAGCGTCCGGGCCAGACCGCGCCGCGTGAAGAAGTTCTTGTGGTCGGTCTCGAGCATGTGCCATGGGATCGCGTACGAACGCGCCATGACCGGCAGCGCTTCGTAGTTCGGGACGCTGAAGAACGCGATCCGCCGCGTGACGCGCGCGATCTCGGCGAGGAACGGCGCGCAGTCCTCGACGTGCTCGAGGACTTCGATGCAGAGCGCGGCGTCGAACGTCTCGCCGGCGAACGGCAGCGATCCGCCGTCGAAGGTCTCCGCGCTCAGACCGGCGCCGCGCATCGTGGCGACGAAGTCGGTGCGCACCTCGACGCCGGTCCAGTCGTAGCCCCGCTCGCGCAGAACATGGCCGTACGCGCCGATGCCGCAGCCCACATCCACGATGCGGTCGCCGGCTCGCAGCCAGCGCGTGATGAGGTCGACGGCGTGCGGGTCGGCGACCGGCGAGGGCGGCCCGCTGCCGTAGACGTCCGGCCGGTGCAGCACGCCGGGATGCGCCTCGCCGAGCACCGAGCCGTGGCCGTAGTCGCGGTAGTCGATGCGGCTGAAACGAACGCGGCGGCGCCCGATCTCGCGCGTCTCACCCGGCTCGTGCACGGTTACGACGATCTCGGCGGTCTCGCGCTCGCGCAACGCGTCCGGCGGCTCGCACGAGAACAGAAAGCCGGTCGCTTCGCGCGTCCCGCAGTCGATCGCCGCAGCCACGTCCGGGCGCGCAAACGCGAGCGTGGTTCCGCCGACCGGATGCCCGTCGATCGCCGCTTCGACGCGGCGGTCGCCGTGCGCGAGCACCCAACCTTCGCACACGAAGCTGTGCCGCTGGACGAGCGCGTCTTCCAGCGGTGCGTCGATCCAGCCGGCGCGCTCCGTTACATGTTCGGCGGCGTGCATGAAAGCGCCACGGCGCGGGTCAGAGCGTGAACCCGGCGCCGGCCGCGTCGCAGTGGAACATCTTGACCGTGTCGAGCGAGTACTCGTCGAGATCTTTTCCGACCAGCTCGAGCTTGGCGAGGATGTCGTGCGTCGCCGTGATCACGTGCACGCCCGCGGCATCGGCCTGGAACACGTTGAGCAGCTCGCGCGGGCTGGCCCAGATCAGCTCGACGTTCGGCACCGTCTCGCAGACCGTCGCGCTGCGCTTCATCATCGGCACCGGATCGCGCCCCGTGTCGGCCACGCGGCCCGCGAACACCGAGACGTACGCGCCGCGCGTGCCTTGCAGCGTGTCGACGACGCGCACGACCTGCGCCTCGGTCATCAGCGCGGTGACGTTCACCTTGATACCGTCGCGCGTGAGCTCGCGAACGACGTCGTCGGTGCGGTTCCCCTGCGTGTCGCTGACCGGGATCTTCACGTAGACGTTGTCGCCCCAGCCGGCGAGCTTGCGCGCTTGGCGCAGCATCTCGGCCGCATCGTCCGCGAACACCTCGTACGAGAGCGGGCGCCCGCCGACGATCTCGAGCGCACGCCGCCCGAACGTCTCGTAGTCGGTGATCCCGGCTTTGCGCATCAGGGTCGGGTTCGTGGTGAACCCGGCGATGCGCGGGTTCGCGGCCAGCTTCGCGATGCCGTCGAGATCCGCGCCGTCGGCGAAGAGCTTCACGCGCAGCGCGTCGAGCGAGACGGTTTCGGGCGAGGCGTCGAGTTGCTGCATGGTGCTCCCGGAGTCGGCGATGATCCAGCGGGCGGCTTCGAGAACCGAAGCGGCGCGCGCGGTCGGCATGGTGCTAGGCGGGCGCTCGGCCCAGCTGCGGTCGATGAAGACCGTTCTGCACCCCGCCGCAGCGCCGGCTTCGACGTCGCGCCAGCGATCCCCGACCAAGTAGCTGCGCGCCAGGTCGATGTCGTGCAAGCGGGCGCCGCGCGTCATCAAGCCGGGCAAGGGCTTGCGGCAGTCGCAGCGGTCGCCGTCGTCGTGCGGGCAGACGAGGACGTCGTCGAGCGGCAGCTGCTCGCGCAGGCGCGCGTTGATGGCGTCGACGACCGCCCGCGGCGTCGTGCCGCGCGCGACGTCCGGCTGGTTCGTCACGACGACGAGCGCGAAGCCCGCTTCGCGCAGCGCGCGCACCGCTTCGGCGGCCTCCTCGTACACGATGAGCGCCGATGCATCGGCCGGCGGATGCGGCCTGCCGTCGCGCACCACCGGCTCGTTGAGGACGCCGTCGCGGTCGAGGAAGACGGCGGGCCGCGTCACACCGGCTGCGGCTGCGCGACGCTCTCCCATTTTGTCGCGCACGCCTTGAGCGACGGATGCGAGACGATGCAGTGCCAAACGACGCCCTGGAACGCTTCGGAGTGCGGCGTGATATGGGCGTCGTTCACCGTCGGGATGATCACGGCGGCGTCCGCTTCGCGCGCGGTGTAGCCGCCGTCGCGGCCCACGATGCCGAGCACCGTCGCGCCCACCTGCTTTGCGTACTGCACCGCGCGCACGAGGTTGGGGCTCACGTTGCGCTCGAGGCTTCCGCCGCCGACCGAGAACACGAGGATCGCATCGCCGGCGCGCAGCTTGCTGACCTGCAGCCAAGCGGAGAACGTCGTCTCCCAGCCTTCGTCGTTGGTGCGCGCGGTGAGCTCGGAGACGTTGTCGGTCGGCGCGTACGCTTCGATCCCGACCAACTTGCGAAAGTCGTTCACCGCGTGCGACGCGTTGCCGGCGCTGCCGCCGACGCCGAGGATGAACAAGCGCGCGCCGCGTTCGCGAACGGCGGCGAGCTCGGCGACGACGCGCTCGATCGCGCCCGCGTCGATGCGGGCGACGACCTCGCTGGCCTCGGCGAGAAACGTGGCGGTAAAGCTCATGATGCGGTCCCTTTCGCCTCGCGCAAGTAGCGCTCCGTCTCGGCGAGCCCCGCGGGCGAGCCGATCTCGTACCAGCGCTCGGCGACCTCAAGCGCCCGGAGCGTCCCGCGCTCGATCAGCTCGCGGTGCACCACGGCGAGATCGGCGGGCGCATCGGCGGCCGCGACGCGCGCGAAGTCGGCGGCGTGGAACGCGTTGATTCCGTAATCGATATGCGTCATCGTGCCGGAAGGCGCATGCTTGTCGTAGGCGGTGACGCGCTCGCCGTCGGTTCGCACGTTGCTGGCCTGCCGGCGGTCCTCGTTGCGATACACGGTCATCACGCCGTCGTACGGCGCGCGCAGCGCGTCCTCGACGCGGGCCGGATCGGCGCCGAGCAGCGCGTCGCCGTACACGGTGATGAACGCCTCGCCGAGCAGCGGGATCGCGCGCACGATCGCGCCGGCCGTTCCGCGCGCTGCGGCGCCGTCGTCGCTGTAAGCGATCCGCAGGCCGAACGCCGCGCCGTCGCCTGCGAATGCGCGAATCCGGTCGCCGCGGTAGCCGGTGAGCAACACGACGTTCGTCGCACCGGCGTCGCGCAGCCAGCGCAGCTGATGGGCGAGAAACGGCTCGCCGGCGACCGGCACGAGAGCTTTCGGGAGGTCGCCTGCAAGCGCGGCGATGCGCGTGCCTTTGCCTCCGCAGAGGATCGCTACCGGCAGCATTGCGAGCTACGTGCGCCTCGCGGCACGCGCGTCCCCGCCGGGAGGAGCGCCGCGTGCGCCGCGCGCACCTCAGCACCAGGTATGACTACAGGCGCTCTGACGAGCCAGCCGTTGCCGGCTCCGCGCTTCACGCAGGTGCACCGCCTCTGCCCAATGTGCGAGGCGGACGAGGTGGAGTACGAGTTCGTCGTGGAGCGCGCCGCGTTCTCGCGCTGCGGTGCATGCCGGCTGCTGTTCGCCAACCCGCCGCCGGGCACGAGCGCGTCGCCAGCCGCGCCGGAGACCGCGGCCGCGTATCCCGCGCTGCGCGCGTTCGCCGCGCGCTATCTCGGGCGCGAGCCGCGCACGGTGCTGATGGTCGACAACGGTGCCGCGCCCGCCGACGCCTTCGCCGCGCACCGCGCCGCGAGCGAGCTGCACGCCGAGACCGGCCGGTACGATCTCGTCGTCGCGCCCAACGTGCTGGAGCGCAGCGCCGAGCCGCTCGCAACGGCCGCCGCGCTGCGCCGCCTCGTCGCGCCGGACGGCGCG
>JAQBPK010000165.1 GCA_028287565.1 Vulcanimicrobiota bacterium | reverse complement strand
AGGTCGACATCACGATCCACGAAGGCCGCAACCGCCAGGTGCGCCGCATGTTCGAGGTCGTCGACCATCCCGTGCTCGCGCTGGTGAGCCTGCGCTTCGGCCCGATCTCGCTGGGCGATCTCGCCCCGGGCGCCGTCCGCCCGGCCACGGACCGCGAGCGCGCGGCGCTCCACCGCATCGCCGCCGAAGCGCGCGCGGAAGCCGGCTCCGGCGAGAGCGAGGACGCGTGATCGTCCGCGGGATTCGCGGCGCGACCACGGTCGCGCGCGACGAGCCTTCGCTCATCCTGGACGCCACCGAGCAACTGCTGCGCGAGATCGTCGGCCGCAACGGCTTCGACCCGGACGACGTCGCGTCGGCGCTCTTCACGGTCACGCCCGATCTGATCTCGGAGTTCCCGGCCGCGGCCGCCCGGCGCATGGGCTGGACGCTCGTGCCGCTGTTGAATTTTACGGAAATCGGGGTACCCGGGAGGTTGGAGCGCTGCATCCGGGTCCTGGTCCACGTCAATACCGAGCTCCCGCAGGACCGGATCCAGCACGTCTATCTCGAAGGCGCGACCGTCCTCCGACCCGACCTCACCGGCCGCTGACGGCCGAAAGATGACAGTCGGCTGGCGGTCTTCCGATCAACCGCAGTTGAAAGCCCCTGGGCGGCAGGTGTTGGGGCAAGCACGGCCCAATCGCGCTCGGGTTTCCCCGGAACTGACGGCCCTCGTCACGCGTTAGTTTCCGTACCATTCCGTGTCACGAGGTACCATGGCCGAACGAACCCCCCGCTTGCTCGCCGCGCTCGCGCTCGGTGCGCTTACCCTCACGGCCTGGCCGCTTGCGGCGCCTGCGCAGACCGGTACGTATTACACGCCTCCGAAGCTGTTGAAACAGGCGGAGCCCACCGGTACCGTCGCCGGAAAGGGCGCGGTGACGGTGCAGGTCTTCGTCCGCAAGAACGGCTCGATCGGCACCGTCAAAGTTCAGAAGTCGACCAACCACGGTGACGACGCCGCCGCGCTGGAGGTCGCGAAGAACTCCACCTACAAGCCGGGCGTGCGCGACGGCAAGCCGATCGACGCCTTCTACACGATGGCGCTGAAGTTCAACGGCTCGTCGGTGATCAACGACACGGGAACCAGCTCGAACCAGCTCGTCGCGGCCAACGGGCTGATCCGTGCGAACAAGTTCGCCGAAGCGAAGACCCAGCTCCAGCCGTATCTGAGCTCCCATCCGGGCGACAAGAGCGCGGAGGCCTTGCTCGGGGTCGCCGACGCGTATCTGAACGACGCGCAAGGCGCCGCCGCGGCGTTCGACGCGGCGGGGACGATCCCCGAACAGTTCAAGATCGTCGCGGCCAAGGCATACGCCGACGCCGCCGTGGACGCGCTCAAGGCGAAGAACAACGAACAGGCGATCGCGCTGGCCGACAAAGCGCTCGCGCTGCAGCAGAACGTCAACACGCTGTACATCCAAGGTACGGCGTACGCGAACGCGCAGAAGTACCCGCAAGCGATCGCGGATCTCGAGAAGGCGAAGGCTCAAGCCACCGCGGGCCACGCCGATGCGGGGACGATGAACGCGATCGACGCGTCGCTGGCGACGTCGTACATCTTCGGCGGCCAGACCGACAAAGGCGTCGCGCTCGCCAAGGAGCTCAAGCAGCGCGACCCGTCGAACACGCGCGTCGACGACACGCTGGCCGCGTACTACAACCAGCGCGCGGTCGCAGCCGTACAGGCCGGCAAGAAAGACGAAGCCGTCACCGAGCTCGAGAGCGCCGCCCGGGCGGTTCCGTCGCGAGCGGCCGTGCTGTACGTGCAGGCGGCGAACGTGCTGTCGCAGGGGACGACGGTCGACTGGAAGCGCGTGAAGGCCGAAGCCGACAAGGCCCTCGCGATCGACGGCAACGACGCGCGCGCCAACTATGTAGCTGGGATTGCGCTGGCAAACGGCGGCGACGGCAAGGGCGCGATTCCGTACCTGCAAAAGGCCAAGTCGAACGCCGGCTCCGACGCCTCGCTCAACGCGGACATCGACGCGGCACTCAAGAAGCTCTCACCCAAGACGTGAATAGTAGGAATGGACGTGGGGACCGCTAACACCTAGGCCCGCGTCGGGGGACCCCCGCCATCTTTCGTGTTGCCCGGCCTCGAGCCGGGCTCCCATCACCCTCGAAGTCTCGGAGGCTTGACTCGACCTCGTGAATTTCATAACAAACTTTTTCGACACGATCCAAAAGGGCGGCCCCGCGATGTGGATGCTGCTCGTCCTGTCGATCGTCGCGGTCGCGATCGTGATCGAGCGGCTGCTGTTCTTTGCGAGCCAACACTCCGATTCGAAGGGCCTGCTGCGCAACATCGGCCAGCGGATCTCCGCGGACGATCTGCCGGGTGCGATCAAGATTTGCCGCCAGAACAAGGGCATGCTGCCCAAGATCCTCGAGTTCGGCCTGCAGCGCGGCGAGAAGAACCGCGCCGACATCACCGACGCGCTGTC
This sequence comes from Vulcanimicrobiota bacterium, assembly GCA_028287565.1. GTDB lineage: Bacteria > Vulcanimicrobiota > Vulcanimicrobiia > Vulcanimicrobiales > Vulcanimicrobiaceae > Vulcanimicrobium. Next base: position 5,155 of record JAQBPK010000165.1, on the reverse strand, counting down.
CATCGCGCTGATGGAGAACCTCAACTCGCTCGAGCGCAACCTGGGCGTCATCGGCACGATCGCCGTCATCGCGCCGTTCGTCGGGCTGTTCGGAACGGTGCTCGGCATCATCCGCGCCTTCGAGGACATAGCGCTCAAGGGTAACTCGACCCCGGCCGTCGTCGCCGCGGGCGTCTCCGAAGCGCTGATCACGACCGCGGCCGGGCTGTTCGTCGCCGTCGTCGCCGTCATCTTCTTCAACTACTTCAAGACGCGCATCAAGGCGTACAACCAGGAGATGATCGTGGCGGCCAACCAGCTCGCCGAGATGCTCCACTTCCACAACACCGGTACGCCGATTCCGACCGACCTCTACCAGCCGTCGGCCGGAACGAAGTAGCCTGAACCTCTTGACCGAAGGGCTCGACTCATGAGCATGGTCTCGTCCCAGCAAGACGACTCGGTGATGGCCGAGATCAACATCACGCCCTTCACGGACGTGCTGCTGGTCCTCCTCATCATCTTCATGATCCTCGCGGCGCTCGTGGCGCCGCCGGGCTTCGAGAAGCAGCTGCCGGACAAGAACGACAACACGCCGGTCCAGCAGCAGAAGAAGACCGACAACATCGAAGTGCTCGTCAATGAAACCGGAACGATCTACGTCGACGGCAAGCGCTCGGACATCGCTCACATCTATTCCGACATGAGCGACGTCAAGGCGCGCAAAGGCGACAAGCACGTCTCGCTCACCGCGGACGTGAAAGCGCCCTACGGCACGATCATCCGGATTCTCGACGCCGCGAAGGTCGCGGGCCTCGAAGACGTCGGCTTCGTCACATCATAGGATAGAAGGAACACCGCTTCGTGGCCGTCTCCACCGGACAAGGCGAAGAAGAAGTGATGTCGACGATCAACATCACGCCCTTCACGGACGTGCTGTTGGTCCTCCTGATCATCTTCATCATCCTCGCCTCGGTCGTCAAAGAGCCTCGGCTCCCCGACGCCAAGAACAAAGACAAGGTCCATCCCTCGCAGATCGTGGTGCTCGTCGACGAGAAGAACCAGGTGCAGATCGGTTCGAGCACGGTGAACGAGATGCAGGCGAAGGAGCAGTTCGCGCAGCTCGTCAAGTCGACGGGGAGCGGGCTCAAGACCGTCATCATCAAAGCGAACCCCAAAGCGAGCTTCGGGACCATCCTGCGCGTGATGGACGCCGCCAAGTCGGCGAATCTGACCACCTTCGGCTTGGCGAACCACGTCGAAGGCGCGCCGGAAGGGCAAACGGGGAGCTAGATGGGCAGCAACAACGCTCCGACGCCCCCGGTGATCTCGGCCGAGCGGGCCAGGAACTTCCTTGCCTACGGGTTCGCGATATCGATCGCGCTGCATCTGATCTTCGGCCCGCTTCTGAAGTTCCAGAACACCCAAACGCAGGAAGACCAGCCGCAGAAGGTGACCGTCGTGCGCGTCCCCACGCCGCCGCCGACGCCCCCGCCCACGCCGACGCCTCATCCGACGCTGCCGCCGACCCCGCCGCCGAAGCAGACGCCGCCGCCGCAGCAGACGCCCGCGCCGCAGCAGCCCAAGATCAAGATCAACACGCAGAAGACGGAGTCGAAGTCGAACACGGGCCCGTCGGAGACCGCGAACAAGTACACGCAGGGCAATACCCAGGGCATCCCGCAGGGCCAGGGGACGGCGGCGCCGTCCACCGCCGCGCCGGCGCCCCCGGCTCCGCCGACCCAACCGCCGGCCACGCCCAGGCCGACCCCGACGCCGCAAAGCTGCGCCCGCCCGAACGTCCCCGCCACGACGCTGCGCGCCGTCGAGCCCGACACGCCGGCAATGGCGCAGCAGCAAGGGATCCAGGGCACGGTCCAGGTGGTCGTGTCGCTCGACGCCAGCAGCCACGTCACCGGCACGCGCGTCCAGAGCTCGCCGAGCGCCGTCCTGAACTCCGCCGCGCTCAGCGCCGCCCGCCAGTCGCAGTTCCAGACGGAAATCCGCGACTGCAAGCCGATCGCCGCCGACTACATCTTCAGCGTCGACTTCACGTCGCAATAGAGGGTTCAGCGCTCTAGACGAGCGCTGAACCCTGCGGGCGCAAAAATGCCCCGGCCCTGCGGGCGGGGCATTTTCCGCGCCCTGATCGTGCCGAAGGGCAGCGGGTTTGTCGTACAGCGCCCGGATGGGCGCGTGTTGGGGCGCTCGTTTAGAGCGTCACAACACTCCGAGGTCTCGTAGTTTGTACATCATGTCGATGTAGCCGACCAGTTGCGATTCTTGGTCTGGGGTGCGGTTCGTGAACTCTACGCCGATGCGGTATTTCGACAGCGCTGCGTCGTGGCGGGACCAGCGGACTTCGCCCGTCAGCTTGAGCGGGGGGCGCGGGTCGCCGCGCAATTCCAGTTCCAGCTTCAGCTGCGTGCCCGGGGCTAATTCCGCATCGCCTAGCATCGCCAGGCCGCCCAGGCCGACGTCGTACGTCTCCGTGTGTGCGGCGGCGAACTCGTCGCCGATGGTGTATGCGACGAGCAGCGGTGCGTCCGAGAGCCGGCGATGCGAGCGTGTCTCACCCACTCCGGCGGCATTCGCGCGAGCGGGAAAGCCTCCCCCGCGTGCGAACCGACGGGCGTTGTGACGTTCGTGCAAGCGATGCTGCTCGCGGTGCTGCAAGGCGTCAGCGAACTGTTTCCGGTCAGCAGCCTCGGGCACACCGTGCTCCTCCCCGCGCTGCTGCGATGGCACATCGACGAGGGCTCCGAGTCGTTCCTCGCGTTCGTCGTCGTGCTGCATCTCGGGACTGCGCTGGCGCTCATCGTGTTCTACCGCAACGACTGGGTCGCGATCGTGCGCGCGCTCGTCGCCAGCATCGTGCGCGGGAAGATCTCCGGCGACAAGGACGAGCGCACGGCCTGGCTGCTCGTCGCCGGAACGATTCCGGTCGGCGTGCTCGGCGTGCTGCTCGAATCCAGCGTGAAGAAGCTGTTCGCGTCCCCCGTGCCGGTGTCGCTGTTCCTGTTCGCGAACGGGTTCATCATGCTGCTCGGCGAGTGGCTCCGCCGGCGCCAGCACGCGAACGCAAGTACGCCGTACCGTCGTCTGGAGGAGCTGCGGCCGCAAGACGGCGTGTTCGTCGGGTTCGCGCAGGCGCTCGCGCTGCTGCCCGGAATTTCGCGCTCCGGCTCGGCAATCGTCGCCGGCCTGCTGCGCGATCTGCACCACGAGGATGCGGCGCGCTACTCGTTCCTGCTCGCCACGCCGATCATCCTCGCTGCGAGCGTGCTCGAGTTTCCCAAGCTCTTCGCGCCGGATGCGCACGCGGTGCTCGTCCAAGCCGTCGTCGGCGGAGTCGTCGCCGGCGTGACGGCGTACGCGTCGGTCGCGTTCCTCACGCGGTATTTCCGCCACAACGATCTCTCGCCGTTCGCGTGGTACTGCATCGCGGCGGGCGGCGTGTCGTTCTTCCTCTTCGCTACGAAAGTGATCGCATGAAACAGCTCTCGCTCGTTCTCGCCGCGGTGTTCGTCGTCATCGCGATCTTGTACTGGACCGGGCACTTCTATCCGGCCGGCGTGCACGTCAAGCACGGCATCGTCAGCGTGATCCTCGCGCTGCTGTGCTTGGTGTGGTACCGGTTCCAGAGCGCGTCGACCGCGCGCTGATCGCTACGACCGCCCGATGACGTAGATTTCGTCGGCGTCCGGGGCGACGATCTCGACGTTCGGCCGGTGCGCTTTCACGAGGCGTTCGAAGCGGTCGCACTCTTTGGCGGTTGATTGCACGATGACATGGCTCGCGTGCTCGGCCGCGGCGAGGACGTCGCCGATCGCGCGGTCGTAGCTCGCGTCGTCGTTCGTGCGGCCGCCGAACACCGTGTCGCGGTAGAGCCGGTCGACGTTCAGATACGGATCGCCTTGCCACCACGCTTCCCACATCCACACGCGCGCGTCGATGCGCTTCGCGCCGGCGCGGCCGGGCGGCGTGATGTAGACGGCGTCGGCGCGCGCGGCGGCGAGCGTTGCCGCGTAATCGGCTCGGCGCACGGTGTTGCGCTTGCCGTTCTGCACCACCCAGCGTTCCGTCTCGCGGATGTGGTGCCACGCGAGCTCGCTCGGCGGAATGTCGATCATCTCGTCGGGATGGCGCGCTTTGAGCAGCCAGTGGCAGAGCACGTGCCACAGCCCCAGCACCGCGAGTCCCGTTTGGCCGTCGCTGCGCAGCGCGTGCACGTTGGCGTGCCATACGCCGAGATAGCGGCACTGGTCTTCGCTGAAGAACACGCCCTCCCACGCGCGGAAGAGATCGGTCGGATAGATGCGGCCCGGCAGCATCTCGACGACCTCGGCGACTTCGGCGTCGCGCAGGATCGTGAAGTCGTTCACCACCAGGCCTTCGCCGGCGCGGACGAACCATTCGAGCAGGTCGCCGCCGTGCACCGCGATCCCGTGGCGCTTCAGCACGTTGAGGTGCATCGGCAGGCCCATGAACGGATCGACGAGACTGGTGATCCCGCGTTCGCGGCAGAGGTCGAGCAGGCGCGTGCCGGACACGCGGCGCGTGCGCGCCGGGAGATCGATCACGTGGGCGCTCCGAGCGTCGCGAGGTACGTGCGCGTGATCTCGGGGTCGAGCTGCGTTCCGGCGGCCGCGCTCAGGCGCCGCGGAGCTTCGAGCGGATCGAGGTTGTCCGCCGCGAGCGCCAGCGCGAGCACGCCGGCGAGCCGGTCGGCGTTGCCGTCTTCGTACCACGCGGCCGACGCGGCGAGAGAGGGCGCATCGGGCGCGAAGCGCGGAACCGATGCCGCGATCGACGCGGCGCGCTGCGCGACCGCGGCGCGGCGCTCGCGCGCGAAGCGGGAGAGCGGGTCGAAGTCGTCGTGCACGGGCGACTCGGTGGTGCGGCCGAGCGCGAGGAGCCGGGCGAGGCGGGCGGCGCGGGCGGCGTCAAGGCGCAGGCGGGCGGCGAGCGCTGCCGCCACCGCCGCGAGGCGTTCGCTGCGCCCTTCGCTCTCGGAGTCGCGGGCGTCGATGCGGCCGGCGAGGGCGGTCACGGCGGCCTCGTCGTCGAGCACCGGAAGAGCGGTCTCGATGGGCGCGTCCCAGCCGTCGAGCGCGCTCGTGATGAACTCCCGGAACGTCCGGACGAGCTCCACTTTGAACCGGCGGCCGCTCTC
>JAQBPK010000159.1 GCA_028287565.1 Vulcanimicrobiota bacterium | reverse complement strand
CCGGGCTCGGTGCCGAGCGAGTCGTCGTACAGGAACGCGACCTTCAGACCGCCGGCGCTCTGGGCCAGCGTGCGCGCGAGCTTGTCGCTGTACTCGTGCTCGGCGAAGACGGCGGACCCGTGCTGCGCGCGCGCCAGGCGACCGAGATCGGCGATGTGCGCCGGATTGGGCTCGGCGCCGGCGATCGGCTCGATCGCCCCGGCGATCCGCAAGCCGAAGCGGCGCGCGTAGTAGTCGAAGGCGTTGTGGAACACGATCATCGTGCGCCGCGCCGGCGGAATCGTCGCGATCTTGGCCTTGGTGCGAGCGGTCAGTGCGATGAGGTCGTTGTCGTAGAGGCCGGCCGCCGTGCTATACGCACGGGCATGGGGCGCGTCGGCGACCTCGACGGCGGCCGCGATCTTGCGCGCGTAGGCGCGAGCGTACTCGGGATCCATCCAGAGGTGCGGGTTGCCGTTGACGACCGGCAGCCCGTCGGCGCAGACGACCGTGCGCAAATGCGGGTTCGCGGCGTTGCGCAGCGTCGATTGAAGCCAGGCCTCGTGGTTCGCGCCGTTCTCCACGAGCACGTCGGCGTTGCGAATCGCCGCGATCGTGTCGGGGGACGGCTGGAAATCCTCGGGCGAGACGCCAACCGGTACGAGCGAGCGAATATCCGGTCCCTGCCCCACCGCACCGCGCGCGATCGAAGCGAGCGTGGACGTCGTCGCGACGACCCGGAGCGGCCCGGCCGGCCGGTCCGGCCGCGCGTGCGAGCACGCGGCCAGCAGAAGCAGCCCGAGGGCAGCGACCGCCAAGCGAGGAGAGGGCATCGCCTCCTCTCTCGGCGCAACGCCGACACGTCCCTTTGACAGGGAGCGTCAGGGCAGACTATAATCCCGGACGGCCCGTGGGGGTGTAGCTCAGCTGGTAGAGCACCTGCTTCGCATGTAAGGGGTCAGGAGTTCGAGTCTCCTCACCTCCACCACGTTCCGAAGAGCCCGCCCGTCACCACGATGACTCGGCGGGCTTTTCTTTGCACGATCGCCCTGCATTCGATGAGCGCGGAGACTGACGCGCATCGCAAAGTCTTAAGACCGGGCGACTCGCGATTGCACGCTGCACGTAAGTGTGCAGGGCCGGATAGCAAGACAACCAAACCCCGACCATTACCGGTGCGCTACCGTGCGCGCCGGAGGCGATTCGGTTCCCGAACACACTCTGTAGCTCACCAGCGCGCTGCTAAACGGTGAGCGTCAGTTGAGGCGATGGACCTGCGCCGCGAATGGGGCAGAACGATGGCTTATCCGCGATCAAGTGAAGACGTTTACAACGATTTGAGAACGATCGTCGACGACTGGAATGCGAATACGCAGTTTAAGATGCCCTGCTATCACCAACGACTACCATATCGCTGGAAGGGCAAGAAGGAGCGAACGTATTTCTTTCAGCTCCCAAAGCGTCCCGTCTCCTCGCAACAACATCAGCGAAGCGATCAACTAGGCATTCTCCTCACAGGAGGGGTCCTCGGGAACGAATTGCAGGGCCCAGACATCATCGTCGAATTTGTCCGAAGGTACCTGGACGCACTCGTTCCCCATGTTCTCACCATCGGTACTGCGACTCCCCAACCGCCGAATGCGATCGTCATTGGCAACTTTCTGCTTTCCGGACCTCAGGTTGAGGAGATTTTCTATACACAAACTATATTCATCATCCCGTTGGTGAACCGTCATGGGCGGGACGTCGCAATCAACGAAGTTGCGATGGCAGGACTCGGGCTGGACTCCGAACACGGACGTAAAAACATCAACCGAGTATGCATTGCGAGAAACTTCGGTGTCGCATGGGACTATCGAAAACTCTTCACTGCTGCTGGACAGCAGTCGCTAGACTTAGTATCCGACGACGTCAATGATGCTAACTACCATGGAAAGCGCCCATTCTCCGAAGTCGAGACGAGAAACTTCCGATGGATGTTGGACTATGACTACAATATCACGATTTGTTTCGATATTCATGGAGCGAGTGTCTTCCCAAATGTATTTTCAATAGAATACCCGTGGAATTTCGAGGAAATACAGACGGTAGATCCCAACATGTGCTATTGTAACCCGCGGTCGATGGGGAAACTCGATGGTTATCAGGCCGGCGCAAAGGTCGGCGTCTCTCCAACACCTCCGGACTACGCGGAGTACATGCCCGCAACGTCATGGAATCAAGGAGGCTTCTCTCACGTTGACATAGCTGAAAAATTTAAAAGGTCGGCGGAACTCGGCGATAAGACAAAGCGGGATCTCTGGACGATCAGACAGGCCGCTGAGATGTGGCACTGTACCGGTCCGAACGACGATTACGCTTTCAGCCTCGACAGAGATAGGATGCGAGCCTTCACGGTCGAGTGTGCGGACCTCCAACCTCCCCTGCCGCTGTACCAGCATGAAGAGGAGATCGTTCAGGCCGGCCTGTTCGGCGCTCTCGACTTCATCAAAGATGCAATCAAAGCGCAGGGAAAGATTACTGACTTAGTACGGCACAATCCGCCGAACATCTGTCACTAGCATAGAATTCCCGATTAAGTCAGAGCGCCAAGCCTTCTCACATCCACCGCCGGGGAGCCCCTACTAAGAGGTTTGGGTCGGGCTGGCCTCGGCAATCAAAGGCCGTTAGACGCCGGCGATCGTTGCCAACACCGAGGCGAGCGGCCTTGGCACGTCGTCGTCGAGTGGCGGAGGATCGACGAACGGGCTCAGCAAGAAAATCGTGCTCACGCCGCCTTCCGCCCGCCGCAGCGGCGCTTCTCGCGTTACGGCGCGGCGCCCGAGCGAGCGCAGCGCCCGGCCGCAAGGAGCTAGCCCGTTTTTGCGGCAGACGAACCCGTGGACCTCGACCTCAACACCGCGTCGGCCGACCAGCTGCGCGGCGTCCTCAAAGGGATCGCGGAGAAGCTCAAAGCCGCTTACGACCGCGAAGGCATCTACCCCGGCGGCCATTTCTACAGCCCCATCCCGGACCGGCAAACCGTGCTCGACGGCACCGCCGGCGCGCCGCCGCCGTCGTTGGACATGCCCGGAATCGCGCTCGAGCCCAAGCGCCAACTCGCGCTGATCGACGCGTTCCGCGCGTACGGGGCGGACGCGCAATTTCCGGAGCACGCGGACGGCGCGCACCGCTTTTACTATCAGAACGAGTACTTCGCCGACGCCGACGCGCTCGCGCTCTACGCGATGATGCGGTATCTGCGGCCGAGTCAAATCGTCGAAGTCGGCTCGGGATTCTCGTCGGCGCTCATGCTCGACGTGAACGAGCGCTTCATCGGCGGCGAGGTCATGATGACGTTCATCGAGCCGTACGCCGACCGTCTGCGCGAGCAGATGCGGCCGGAAGACACACGGTGCTCGACGATCATCGAGCGGCCGGTGCAGCAGACGCCGCTCTCGCTGTTCACGGCCTTGCGGCCCAACGACATCCTGTTCATCGACTCATCGCACGTCGTGAAGTACGGCAGCGATCTCTCGCACCTGCTGTTCACCGTGCTGCCGGCGCTCGCGCCGGGCGTCATGATCCACTTCCACGACATCTTCTATCCATTCGAGTATCCGACCGATTGGCTGCGCGAAGGACGGTTCTGGAACGAGTGCTATTTTCTGCGCGCGTTCCTCACCAACAACGCGGCGTATCGCATCGAGCTGTTCAACGATTACGTGCACCGTATCGATCGTGAAGCGCTGCGTGCGGTGCACCCGATCTGGGTGCGCCGCACGGGTGGAAGTCTCTGGTTGCGCAAGATCGCAGCCTGACCGCGCGATGCGTGCGCAAGCACGTCCTCAGTACGACATAAGCGAACGCGTTCCGGCTCCGTGCAGCGCACGAACGAGCCCTTGCGAAAGCACCGCTTCGCCGTCACGATGATTCGAATTGACGGGGAGCACTTTACGCGCCGTATCGTTTCGGAATAGCATCGTACGGAGAAGGAGAGCTATGCTTTCCGAGTACCGCTTCGACGATCTTGATCTGCGTGAAGAACCGGCGCGGTTCGAAAGCGATCCCGACGCCGGCTTTTCCGTCGTCACGGGGCCGAAGTCCGACACGTGCAGCGTGTCGTGCATGACGTGCCGCGGTGCTCGCGCCTGAGCGCTGCCGCCGGCCGGTGAATTTCCGAATAGTCTCTCAGGTGTTCGGAACCAGAACGATCGTTTGCGCGGTGTGCGCGGCGGAATAGGCAGTCTGGGCGAGATCGACGCCGAGGCCTGCGATGGCGGCTACGGCGATTGCGACGGCGAGGAACGAGCGGACGGCGGCGAGCGAGCGGATCACGAGGGTGACTCCTTTCAACTATTTCTGTAGGTGACCGATGTCCGCAGCGTATCACCGCCCGGCCGGACAGTCAACTAAAAAGATAGTTAGAGAGGGGCGGCCGCTTCGGCGAACGCGCAGAACGCCGCCACGGCGCCGAGCTGCTCGACGCTCGTGCAGCGCGTTTCGAGCAGACGCGGCGAGCAGACCACGACCGCGAGCGCCCGGCCCCGCGACAGCGCGACGTTGAAGCGGTTGGCCTCGAAGAGGAAGTCCGCACCCCGCGGGGCGTCGTCGGCGCTGGACGTGGCGAGCGAGTAGATCACGGCCGGCGCTTCCTGGCCCTGGAACTTGTCGACCGTCCCGACCCGCACGCCGTCGCCGAACCGCTTGCGCAGGCGGCTCTTGAGCAGGCGCACCTGAGCGTTGTACGGGGACACGACGAGCACGTCCGCGATGCCGAGCGGGCGCGTCGCGCCGTGCCGGTCGGTGAACGTCCCGCCCACCAGGCCCGCCAGGACGGCTTCGACCGCGGCCGCTTCTTCCTCAGAGGATTGCGTGTTGGCGTCGTGGTCGACCGCGGCGTAGCGCAATCCCGCGCCGGTGAACCACGGCGCGTCGATGCGCTGGGTCGCGCACGACGCGGCCGAGCACAGCCGGCCTTCGTACACCATGGTCGAGACGAAGTCGCACAGCGCCGGGTGCATGCGGAACGTGCGGTCGAGAAAGACGCCGCGGTCGTCCGGCACCGTGTCGTGCTCGCCGAGCAGGTGCTCGAGCACCGACGCCCCGGCGCCCTCGGGGTGCGTGCCCAGCGAAACGTGCGCGAGCTGCAGCGGGTCGCCGAGCAGGATCACGTTGCCGGCGTTCGTCGCGGTCGCGAGCGCATCCGCGAGCGCGACCTGGCCCGCTTCGTCGATTACGAGGTAGTCGACGCGCGCGAGGTCGTCGCGCGCGAACAGCCACGCCGTCCCCGCGACGAGGTCGTATTCCGCGAACGGCGCGTTCTTGTCGGCGTTCTCGACGAACGCGCTTTCGCGCGCCGAGACGAAGCGCGTCTCGGCATTGCTGCCGTCGCACTTCTTCACGCCGCGGAACGTCTCGCCGCGTTGCGCGACCGCGTCCTCGACCGCGCACAGCAGGTTGTTGATCGCTTTGTGGCTGGTCGACGTGACGCCGATGCGCTTGCCGTCCGCGAGCAGCGCGGCAATCACGTGCGCGCCCGTGTAGGTCTTGCCGGTGCCCGGCGGCCCTTGCACCACCAGCGCGCTGCCGTCCAGCCGGCGCGCGAGCGCAGCCACGTCATTCGGATCGATCGCTTCGGCGCCGGGCCGCATCTCGGGCTGCACGCGCGCGCCGTCGTGCAGGCCGGTGACGCGCGGGCGCGCGCGCACCAGAACGTCCCACGCGGCGGAATAGCGTGCCGGCGCGGTGCCGTCGAGAACGGACTCGGCGAAGCGGCGCAGCGCGTTCTTCTGCTCGTTGCGCTGGATCGGGTCGCCTGGAATCAGCGCGCGCGGGTGCGGCGCGTCCGGCGCGCGCTTGATGCGCGCGAGCAGCGCGTCGTCGTCGACCTCGACCAGCTCGCCCAGCAGGGGGCGGCGCGCGTGCGGGTCGTGCGGCTTGCTTTTGCCGAGCTTGTGCTGCTGCGCCGGAAAGCGGTACGTGTAGACGAGGTTCTTGTCGCGCGCGCCGAGCTTGTAGGGCCCGACATCCGCCGCGAGCGCCAGCCCGCCGAGCGCTTCGGAGTCCTCGTCGACGAAGTCGCTGTCGCGCTCGTAGCGGTCGAACAGCGCCCACCACACGGGCTTGTCCTCGCGCCGGTGGTACGCGAGCAAATGCGCGAGCAGCGCGCGCGGTGAGTGGTCCGGCACGCCGTCGAGCAGCGCGCGCTGCAGCGCGTCGCGCTCGGCTTCCGATTTGAGCTCGTCCTCGGTCCGCGCGCGCGGGTCGCGCTGCGCGCGGAACGGGATCTCGTGCTCGCCGCCCGCGCGCGCTTCGTCGCGCAGCTTCAGCAGCCACTCGTGCAGGCGCCGCGTCGAGACGCAATCCTCTTCGTTGTAGCGGATGATGTCGCTCTTGGTGCGCGCGTCGCGGTCGAGCAAATACTCTTCGAACGCGACGATCGACTGATCGCCTTTGCGCACGCCGGCGTCGCGCACGAAACCGTAGAACACCTCGAGCTTCTTGAGCGAGTAGCCGTCCTGCGACTGCGCGAGCGCGCCTTTCACGACCGCGTACAGATCGACGAGCACCTCGCCGCGCAGCAGGTCGTCGACCGCGTCCTCGCGCGTGCCGTGGCGCATCGCGAGCCGCCGCAGCGCCGTCTTCTCGTACGACGCGTAGTGGTAGACGTGCGCGTGCGGGTAGCGCGTGCGGTGCGCGGTGAGCCAGTCGACGAACGCCTCGAACGCGAGCCGCTCTTGCTCGCGCGTCTCGCCCCAGAACTCGCGGTACGGCTGCTCGGCGTCGCCGGGGACGTGCGCGCCGAAGAGGTATTCCAGCCCGTTGCCCGCCTCGTACAGCGGGTCGCCCTCCATGTCGAAGTACACGTCGCCCTCGGCCGGCTGCGGCAGCGCGGCGAAACCGTGCGGCGCGCGCGGCTCGAGCAGCTCGTAGCGGTGCGACCCGGTGACGCGCCGGTGCAACTGCAGCGCAGCCTGGCGGCGCAGCGTTGCGAACGTCTTCTCGGCCATGCGCGGCGGCGCGGCGACGGTCGCGGTCGCGAGCCGTTCGAGCGTGCCGATCCCCGCGGCGACGAGCCGTTTGGTCTGATCGCGGCGCATCCCGGCCACCAGCGAGAGATGGTCGACGCCGCGCCGCACGTCGTTGCACTGCGCCGCCCACGCGCACGCCTCGCAGGCCGGCACGCGCTCGGGAACCGCCTCGGGATCGAGCGCGCCGAGCGCGTCCGCGAACCGCCGCTGCGCCGCGCGCACGTACGCGGCGTAGCGCCGCGGATCGTACGCCGTCTCGACGCCGTTGCCGAACAGCGCGCGCACGGTGCGCGGCAGCGCGCCTTGCACCGATGCGACGAGCAGCGCGTACGTGCACAGCTGCACGAGGAACTGCGGCTTCTCGCGGATCGCGAGCTTGGTGTCGGCGACGTCGTACGACCACGGCCCCAGCGCGCTCGGCTCGTCCACGCGGATCAGGAAATCGGCGCGCCCGGTCCACGCGCCGTCCAGGAACGACGCCTGGTAGATGGCCTCGGCACCGCTGCGCATCGCGCCCAGCGTCGTCTCGACGGCGTGCAGCAGGTCGCGCGCGGTGGCGTCGCCTTCCGGGACGCGGACGACCGCGACGCCTTCGGACTCCATGCGCGCGAGGACGCGCAGCTCGTGCTCGCGCCCCTTGCGCGCGACGATCTCGAGCGTCGCGTCGTCCTCGGGCGGCGCATCGCCGCGCAGCAGCGCGCGCCGGTTCAGCGCGACGCGATGCGGGCACGCGAGGTAGTCGTTGAGGTCGGAGGCCGCGTAGACGACCCGGCCGTCAACGAGGCGCACGCATCACCATCGCGCTCTCATACGACGATGCTACGCGTTCCCCGTGCCAGGCGGGTGGCCGTGTCGCGCGGAGAAACGTACGGGATGGAACACCGCTGGAAGTTCGACGGCGTCCGCGTGGTCAGCGGCTGCGACCTCGACCCGAACACGCCGCAGACGCCGGGGATGAACCGCGCCGCCGCGATCACCACGGCGACCGCGGGCGCGCGCAAGCTGTGGGCGGGCACGGTCGTGATCCAGCCGGACGCCAAGACCGGCGCCCATCATCACGGCGACCTCGAAAGCGTCATCTACGTGGTGAAGGGCCGGGCGCGGATGCGCTGGGGCGAGGAGCTGGAGTTCACGGCTGAGGCCGGCCCGGGCGACTTCATCTTCGTGCCGCCCTACGTGCCGCACCAGGAGATCAACGCGGCGGCCGACCAGCCGCTGGAGTGCGTGCTCGTGCGCAGCGGCCAGGAGCCGGTGGTGGTCAACCTCGCCATTCCCGTTGCCGAGCAGCCCGAGACCGTCCGCTGGGTGGACGACATCCACCGCACGTAAACTCCCGGTCAGATCGAGCACCGGCGCGCATGAGGACTCGACAAAAGGAGGAGGGTCCGGCGAAAGGCGCGTGGCAACGTGACGGCGATGACCCGGACCTCCTCGCGGCTTTTGGCCGCGTCGCTCTTCGTTTTTTCCGCCGGCGCCTGCGCGGTCGCCCCGGCCGCCGCCCAGACCTCGGCCCCGGCGAACGCCGGCGCTTCGCTGGCGGCGGGCCCAACCGTTGCGGTG
>JAQBPK010000117.1 GCA_028287565.1 Vulcanimicrobiota bacterium | reverse complement strand
CGGACCGCATGGACTACCTCTTGCGCGACGCGTACTTCACCGGCGTCGCCGGCGGAACGTACGACGCCGAGCAGCTCATCGAATCGCTGCGCGTGCTCGACGTCGACGGCCGCCCGCAATTAGGCGTGGACGGGCGCGGCGTCGTCGCGCTGGAGTCGTTCGTGCTCGCGCGCTACATGATGTTCGCGACCGTGTACTTCCACCACACGACGCGCGCGTTCGAGCGGGTGCTGTGCGACGTGCTCGAGATGCTTTGGCCGAACCCGCGCGCGCTCGACGACATCGAAGAGTTCCTGGCATGGGACGATTTCCGCGTCATCGACGACCTGCGCCCGATGCAGGGCGAAGGCGTGCGCGCGCTGCGCGAACGGCACACCGTGTACGGCTTAGCCGCCGAGTTCAACGCCGAGCGCGACCTCAGCACGTTCGAGCTGTGCGAGAACGCATTGCGCGAGCGCTGGGGCGACGCGGTATGGAGCGACTCGCAGGAGCAGCTCCTCCACCGCCTGCCGCTCGGAACGGCGGGCACGGCGCCGACCGTCCGCGTGCGCCTGATGGGCCGCGACGTCGACGCGCGCGCCGCATCGGACGTGATCGCGAAGCTGTCGGGAAAAGCCTACTGGCGCAAGCTCTTCGTGCGCACTGATGTCGCCTCGGTCGCGGAAGCGCGCGCGATCTGCGCCGATCTCATCGCAACGGGCGGCCAGCCGCGCCTGCTGTGACCGACGGTGCGGCAAACCGCCATCACCGAGCACAGCCCGCGCACGCGAAAAAGCTAACTCATCCCGCGTTCGGGCGTCCCGCGCGAGGCCGTATTCTGCCGGCACGTATCATGCCCGCACTCGCAGCTCGCCGTCAGCGTAGCCGCACCGCGCTCGACGTCGGCAAGCTCAACGGTATTCGCGGAACACCACTCACTGCACGGCCCCGCACTGACGAGATCATTGCACCCGCACGCAGCATTGATGCACTGATGGGCGGGAGCAGGCGGCGGATCGATAGAGGCGCTCATAAAGCCGCTTGTACCCGAAACCGTTAATTACCGCCGTGTTTACCGGAATCGGCGCGCGGAAGGGGCTCGCTCGGCAATACCCTTCCGCCATTTAGGCTAAACGCGGCGCGCTCCACGGACTTCTCCACATCCTCCACCGCTGCGTAGCGCAATCCGCCGCTACATAGCGCGCTATCGCGCAGTTATTGCGAGCGGAAGCAGCGTGCGAAACGCTCGGTCGCTGCGCAAGTCTTTGAAAATTCCGTCCAGCGGCAGCAAGATCGTCCAAGGCTCGTTGTACTCAACCGCGGCACGCAACTCGCCGATCGCTTCGGCGCGCTGGCCCAGACCCAACTGCGCGTACGCGCGCAGATAATGGTGCGGGCGGCGGCGCGGTCCGGCGCCCCGGTCCAGAAACCGCCGGGCCGGCCGCGGGTCGCCGCCGCGCGCCGACGCGTACGCCGTCATGGCGGCATACGACTCGCGCGGTTCTGCGGCCGTTAGCACCTCGAGATGATCCAGCGCCTCGTCGACGCGTCCCAGCCCGGCGAGCCCGTGCGCGAGCTGATAGCGCGCGAACGAGAACTCGGGATCGAGCTCGAGCACTTCGGCAAGATGCCGCAGACCTTGCTCCGGAGCGCCTTCAAGAAGGTGCACGATCCCGAGCGTCGTCTGCAGCTCCAGCGCGTCCGGCGCGAAGCCGAGCGCGACGCGCAAATGATCCATCGCGGCCGGAAGATCGTCGTTGATCATGGCGTGCCAGGCGGCGAAATGGTGGGCAGTGCTGTACGTCGGATCGATCGAGAGCGCGAGGTCGAACGACTCTTTCGCACGGCGCAGATCCTTGCGCGAGAACAGGTGCAAATCGGCGAGCGTCGCGTGCAGCTCGGGCAGCGTCGGGTCGATCTCCATCGCCCGCTCGACCGCCACGTTCGCCTCGTGAAACGCCTCGATCGGGTCGCGCACGAGATACTCGCCCATCAGCAGGTGGACGTCGGCCATCCCGGCATAGGCGCGCGCGAAGGTCGGGTCGAGCTCGAGCGCCCGCTCGAAATAGCGCGCGGCACGCTGGAGTGCCGCGGTGGTGCGGTGCTTCCAGAGGTAGCGTCCGCGCGCGACCAGCGCGAGGACGTCCAGATTTTCGCTCCGCTTGGGCGGCGCGGACCGCGTGACGGCGTCAATCTCCGCGGCCACCGCCGCGATGGCCGCGGCGCGGTAGCGGAAGAACGACCGCTCCGAGAGGTGAATTTCATCGGCGACGGCCTGCGAGCTCTCGCCGTCCACGTCGACCCGGCGCACGATCGTCCAGTAGACCGGCGGAAAGCCGCGCAGGGCGCGCTCGGCCAGGAGCAGGACGGCGTCCCGAACGGACGCCGAGGCCGTGAGCGTGCAGAGCGCGCGCGCCAGCTCGTCATCCTGAATCGCCCCAGGTGTGCGAAGCTTACGCAGCAGTTGGCGGACCCGTCGGTAGCCCCACTCCATGCCGAACCTCCTAAATTTGTAGTAGATACGGTTATACCACGACGGTTGTTTCAATAGGCGATCCGTCGGCAGTAGTTCGGCAGTCCGCCGTCGGTCCGGACCAATAGCAAGCCAGGCGAGCCGGGTGGCGCGCTAGCGAGCCAAGATCAAACTAGGCGAGCACCAGGTCGCGAGCGTGAGGGGATGCTCAGCCAGCAGAGAGGGCGTAGCCCACGCCGCGGACGGTGCGCAGCAGGCGCGTGCGCGACGGGTCCTCGATCTTGCCGCGCAGATACGACATGAACGTGTGCAGCGTCGTCGCCGTGACGCCGCGCGGCGAGCCCCACACCTCTACGGCGAGACGCTCGTGCGAGACGACGTCGCCGCCGCGGCGCGCGAGCGCGGCGAGCAGCGCGAACTCCGTGCGCGACAGCAAGATCGGTCGCCCGCCGCGCCGCACGCCGCCGGCTTCCAGATCGAGCTCGAGATCCGCGACGCGCAGCACCGACGGCATCGGGCGCACGACACGGCGCATCACGGCGCGCACGCGCGCGAGCAGCTCGCACGTCTCGAACGGAACGCACAGCACGTCGTCCGCGCCTTCTTCGAGCGCCGTCACGCGCTGCGTCACGTCAGCTTTTTCGAGCACGAGCACGAGCGGCGCAGCGCTATGCCGGCGCACGTCGGCAAGCTCCGCGCGGTATCCCGGCGCCGAGCTGAAGAGGACGATCGCTTGCGGCGCGCGTTCGTCGGCCGACGCGGTCCGGACGTCGAAGTCCAGGCGCAGCGTAGCGACGAGGCGCTGATCCCAACGGCCCGAACCGGCCAGCAACAACGCGGGTTTTCCTCGCGTCCACACGGCAGGTTCGGTCATGCGCACAGCATAGCCGAACCGAAGACTTTCGGACTGCCCGAGTTATGCCGCCGAGGTGACAGCGCGTTACGCGTGCGCTTTGAGCAGCGCAGGAAAGCGCTTGTGCAGCTCCTTGAGCTTGGGCAGATCGTTGTAGACGACGTACGGATAGTCGGGGTTCTTCTGGATGAAGTGCTGGTGATACGCTTCGGCGGGATAGAACGCCGCGAACGGCACGACTTTGGTGACGATCGGCGCATTGTACACATGCTTGTTCGTCAGCTCGCGAATCGTCGTTTCCGCGACGCGCTTTTGATCGTCGTTGACGTAGAAGATCGCCGAACGGTACTGGCTGCCGTGATCGGGACCTTGGTAGTCGAGCTGCGTCGGATCGTGCGCAACGGTGAAATACACCTGCAGCAGCTGGCGATACGAAATTTGCGCGGGATCGTACGTGATCTCCACCGACTCCGCATGACCGGTCATGCCGGTGCTGACGATCTCGTAATGCGCGGTCGCAGCGGCCCCGCCGGAAAACCCGGAGACGACGTTCGAGACGCCGCGCAACTGCTCGAACACGGCCTCGACCCCCCAGAAGCACCCCCCGGCAAGCACGGCCTTCTCCTGATGCGGAGCAGCCTGCGCGGGGCTCGCAGCGAGCGCGGCAGCAAGCAGCGCAACGGCAAGCGGGATGGCCTTGAGAAGTCTCACGTACGTCACAACGCCCAGCCTAGCACCGCGGTTTGCAGAACGCTGCAAGGCCGCTTACACCACCGGTAGGGTCTCAATGAGGTATTGCACGTGTACGCCGTTTTGGCGTACAATGAGCCGCTGAGAGACTTCTCACGCTCTCATCGCCCCTCTTGTCGACCAACCGCTAGCCGAACCACCCGATGGAGCATCTGCCATATGCCGCCCCTTTCCAAGTCCGAGGACGCGTGCGTCACGGAATTGGCGTCGCGCACGAAAGCCACACGCGACCGGGCTCATTTTCGCCCAACAGCCGAGCAAAAAGAATTGCTCGTTCGCGCGGCGACCTTGACCGGTCAAACGCTGTCTGAATTCATGCGTACCGCCGTTGAGGAACGGGCCAAGCGAGTCATCGCAGACCATGAACGGATCGTTCTTACCGACCGATCGCGTGACACGTTCTTTGCCGCGCTGGCCGACCCGCCCGAGCCCAACGACCGCCTCGTCGCGCTTGCGCACCGCTACGCCCGAGAGGTGAAATCCCGGCCGTGATCATCATCGAGTCGCTGAACAAAGACAAGCATCGTCGGCTTGGGTTTGCTTGCGGCAAAGAGCCTCTCGACCGGTTCTTACAAGAGCACGCTCACCAAGCAGTCGCGAAAAATCTATCCAAGACATACGTTGCGGTCGACGAGAGCGACGAAACCGTTATTCTCGGCTACTACACGGTAACACCGTGCCGGATCGAACCAGGCGAATTGCCTCGCGACGTTGCGCGGATGATGAAGGTGCCCGAATTGGAGCTCCCCGCGTCGCTCGTCGCGCGTCTCGCCGTCTCCGAATCCGTCAAGGGCCGAGGCGTCGGTTCGCTCATGCTGATGGACGCTATGGCGCGGTGCGCTCGCGTAGCGGCCGAGATCGGAGGCGTGGCGATCGTCGTCGACGCGCTCGAAGAATCGGTCGTGCCGTTCTACGCGCGCGTGGGGTTCAAACGCTTCGAGCCCGACGCGCTCAAAATGTTCATTCCGATGGCGACGGTTCGCGAGATGCTCGGCATCTCACATCAGCAGCGTCAAGCCGGATAACATCGGCTCTCCCGGTACTGGTCGAACTTGGAGCGAGCGGGCCTGACGGGGGTCGGACGCGGCCTCTTGGCGCCAGGCATACCGCAGCGGTCCACGCTCGTGCTAGGTGCATGTCAAGCCGCGGCGGGAAATCGAAGCGCCCACCGCCTGGTTTGACGCCAAGGGGCCGGTCGTGGTAAAACCGACGGAACATGTCCGTTCAGACGTGGTCCTACCGGTATTTTTACGCCTCGTGCGATGCGCGCCGGCGCGGTAGGCCTTTGCCGTAACGAGTCCCGACGGACCGAACCGCAAGAGCCCCTCGCCGCGAGGGGCTCTTCTACTTTCCGGAGAGCACCATGACCACCACTCAGGCCGCGACCGGCGAGCCGCAGACCCCGACTCTCACGCTCACCGCCGCCTTCGAAGGGATCGAAGGCTCGTACTCGCACGCGGTGCTCGAGGAGTACGCGGCGCGGCGCGGCGTGAAGTTCGTCCCCGTCGGGTGCGCCTCGTACCGCGCGGTCGCGCACGCAGTGCTCTCCGGCAAAGCGGACCTCGGCCTGCTGCCGATCGACAACGCGATCGCCGGCACCATCCGCGAAGGCTACGACGTGCTGGCCGAGTACGAGCTCGACCTGCTCGCAGAGATCACCTGGCGGATGGAGCACAAGCTGCTCGGCGTCCCGGGCGCGACGCTGGAAGGCCTGCGCGAGATCGACTCGCACCCGGTCGTGCTCATGGAATGCGGGCGCTTCCTCGGCACGCTGCCCGACGTGCGGCGCGTCCCGGTCCCCGACACGGGCATCGCCGCGCGCGACGTCGCGGAGGCGCGGGATCCGGCGCGCGGCGCGATCGCATCGGCGGCCGCGGCGGAACGCTATGGGCTGATCGAGCTCGCGCACACGATCGCCGACCATCCCGACAACTTCACGCGCTTCATCCTGTTCCGCGCGCCGAACGCGCAGGGGCTCGCCGCCGATTTCGAGCCGGCCGAGAACTTCGCCGTGCGCAAGACGTCGCTGGTGTTCTCCGTCGCCGACTCGCCGGGCGCGCTCGGGCGCTGTCTGTCGATCATCGGCGAGCACGGGCTCAACGTCTCCAAGCTCGACTCGAAGACGCGGCTGGGCGCGAGCGGGCAGTCCTCGTTCTACGCCGACGTGGACGGCGACGTGCGCGACGAGCGCTTCGCCGACGCGCTGCGCGCGCTGCGCAGCGTCACGGTCGCGCTGAACGTTCTGGGCACCTACGACGCGTCGAGCGCACCGCCGCGCGTGCGCCGCGCGCCGGCGGTGGTGGTCGACGTCGCGCCGCCGATCCCGCCGGCACCGTCCGCGAAAACGGCATTCCCCAAAGCGACGCGGCAAGACGCCGACGCGCGCTCGCGCGTGATGGTCGGCGACATTGCGGTCGGCGACGGACATTTCGTCGTGGTCGGCGGCCCGTGCAGCGTCGAGTCGCGCGAGCAGATCCTCGCGACGGCAGAATCGGTCGCCGCGAGCGGCGCGGTGATGCTGCGCGGCGGCGCGTTCAAACCGCGCACGTCGCCGTACGCGTTCCAAGGCATGGGCTGGGAAGGCGTCGCGCTGCTCGCCGAAGCGGGGCGCGCGACGGGCTTGCCGATCGTCAGCGAAGTGATGAGCGTCGAGCAGGTGGAGCGCATGGCCGCATCCGTCGACGTCCTGCAGATCGGCGCGCGCAACATGCAGAACTTCGACCTGCTCAAAGCGGTCGGCAAGACGGAGCGCCCGATTCTGCTAAAGCGCGGGATGGCCGCGTCGATCGACGATCTGCTTTCGGCGGCGGAGTACATCCTCGCCGAGGGCAATCCCAACGTAATCCTGTGCGAGCGCGGCATCCGCACCTTCGAGACCGCGACGCGCAACACGCTCGATCTCTCGGCGGTGCCGGTGCTGCGCGAGCGCACGCACCTGCCGGTAATGGTCGATCCCTCGCACGGCGTGGGCGTGCGGCGCTGGATCGGTCCCCTGTGCCGCGCCGCGAAAGCGGTCGGCGCGCACGGCCTGCTGATCGAAGTCCATCCGAACCCGATCGAAGCCCGCTGCGACGCCGACCAGGCGCTCACGTTCGCGGATTTCGCGCGCATCATGGACGAATTGGCGAGGATCCCGTCAATCTGAGCTCGCGAGTCTAGCGGCGACGGCCGCGCAGATTCCGGCGCTCGACAAACACTTGCATATTACAACAGCGTAAGCATTCGGCCGGAGGCAGGATACCCACGGCCACTCCCAGGCCGCTCACAGCATTATCTTTGGCCGGCACGCGTTCCCGGGGAGCGGTGGACACGACGCCGCGATCCCAAGGAGGAGCATTCGTGAGGCCTCATTCGATCATCCGGACCCTCGCTGCAGCCGCCCTGATCGCCGTTCCGTCGATCGCGATGGCGGCGCCCGATCAAAATACGACCAACAACGGCTGCAACGGCCAATGGGTCAACGGCCAGTGCGTGAACAACGGCCAGTGGAACAACGGCCGCGGCAACAACAACGGCAACTGGCAGGGCCGTGACCGCGACCGCGCCGACCGCGATCGTGCGGAGCGCGACCGCGCCGAGCGCGAACGGCAGCGCGAGCGCGACCGCTGGCAGCGCGAGCACAACAACGGTCAATACAACAACGGCCAGTACAACAACGGCCAGTACAACAACGGCCAGTACAACAACGGCCAGTACAACAATGGCCAGTACAACGGCGGCTACAACAACGGCGGCTACGGGAACGGCCAGTACAACGGCGGCTACAACAACGGCAACCGCGGCAACCAGCTGACCGGCACGGTGTCGTCGTTCTCGCCGTACAACCTGTACCTGAACAACAACGTCCACGTCGTGCTGCACAACGGCACCGTGATCAATCCGACCGGCACGAACCTCACGCCGGGACAGCGCGTGCGCGTGATCGGCTACCGCCAGAGCGACGGTACGTTCGCGGCCAGCGAGATCGACGTCGTCGGGACGAGCGGCTACAACCGCTACCTGCGCTAGACCCAGGCGCCAAAACCGGGTGACCGCGGGCCGGTGATCGAAGATCACCGGCCCTTCGCATATCCCGGGAGACACCGTCCATGAGCGCGACCGCCACCGCCCCCGCGTCAGCCCCCGACCTCCGCCCCGTCCGCGAGCGCGTCACCGCGGAAGAGTGGCAGGCCCGCGTCGACCTGGCCGCGGCGTACCGCTTGGTCGCGCATTACGGCTGGGACGATCTGATCTTCACGCACATCTCCGCACGCGTCCCTGGGCCCGAGCACCATTTCCTGATCAATCCATACGGTCTGCTCTTCAACGAGATGACGGCGTCGAATCTGCTCAAAGTCGACCTCGACGGCAACCTCGTCGAACCGACGCCGTACTTTTTCAACCCGGCCGGCTTCACGATTCACAGCGCGGTGCACGCCGCGCGCGAGGACGCGAAATGCGTGCTGCACCTGCACACGGTCGCCGGCGTCGCGGTCTCATGTCAGGAGCACGGGCTGCTGCCGATCAACCAGACCGCGATGCTGCTCAACGGCCAGATCGCGTACCACGAGTACGAAGGCGTCGCGCTGCTGCTCGACGAGCGCCCGCGCCTGGTCGCCGATCTCGGCACGAAGAACGCGATGATCCTGCGCAACCACGGCACGCTGACGGTCGGCGAAAGCGTCGGCGAAGCGTTCCTCGAGATGTACTTCCTCGAGCGCGCGTGCGCGACGCAGATCGCCGTGCTCGCTGGCGGGACGCAGCTCCACTACCCCGCGCCCGAAGTGCAAGAGGTCGTGCAGCGCCAGGCCGGCGGCATCGCGCCCGTCGCGAAGCTCGCGTGGGCTGCGCAGCTGCGCATGCTCGACGCGAAGGACCCGAGCTACAAGACCTAAGCGCGCGATGACCGTCCAAGCGCAGTTCCCGGACGAGTCGGTCGAAGGAGCGTTCGTCCGGCAAGGCGACGCGTTCCGCGACTGGGTGCGCGCCGACGGCAGCACCCCGTACGCGCCGGCGTTCGGCCGCTATCACCTGTACGTCTCGCTCGCGTGCCCGTGGGCACACCGCACGATCATCGTGCGCGCGCTCAAGGGACTCGAAGACGCGATCGGCATGAGCGTCGTCGATCCCGTTCGCGACGAGCTGGGCTGGGCGTTCAGGGAAGTCGACGACGCAACGACCGGCGATCCGGTCAACGGCTTCGACTACCTCGCGCAAGCGTATCAGCAGATGGACCCGCACTATCACGGCCGCATCACGGTGCCGGTGCTGTGGGACACGCACACGCAGCGCATCGTCAGCAACTCGGACGACGACATCATGCGCATGTTCGAGACCGAGTTCGACGCGCTCGCGCGGCACGACGTCGATCTGTACCCGCACGAGCACGGCGCCGCGATCGACAAGCTGAACGACGAGATCTACGAGACGGTGAACAACGGCGTGTACCGGGCGGGCTTCGCCGCGACGCAGGCGGCCTACGAGCCGCCCGCCTACCGCCTGTTCGAGCAGCTCGACGCACTCGACGCGCGCTTGGCGAACCGCCGCTATCTGTTCGGCGCGGCGCCCGTCGAAACGGACTGGCGCTTGTTCGTCACGCTGATTCGGTTCGACCCGGTGTACCACGGCCATTTCAAATGCAACCTGCGCCGCATCGTGGACTACCCGAACCTGTCCGGCTACGTGCGCGATCTCTACCAGATCCGGGGCATCGCGCCGACGGTGAATTTCGACCACATCAAGCGCCACTATTACGCGACGCACGACGAGATCAACCCGACGCGCATCGTCCCGATCGGCCCGCTCCAGAACCTGAACGCACCGCACGGCCGCGAGCACGTCTCCGCGTAGTTATCACAGCCTTCTCGCAGGGTACACGACGCTGCGCTGAATAACGGCCCGCGCGTGCGGGTGGAGGCTTGATTGGACCACGAGGTCGACACCGTACCGGCAACGGCACTGGAGGCAGTGCTTGCGGCGGCGAGCGCCCTTTTGGACCCGGAGAAGCTCGCGCGCCTCGTGGTCGATCACATTAAGCAGCTCCTGCACGTCGACGGCGCGGCGCTGTACTGGTGGGACATGCACGAGGAAGTTCTCACCGCGCTCGCCGACAACGACCCGCGCATGAGCGTGCCGATCCCGGTGATCAACCCGGGACAAGGCATCACCGGCGGCGCGTTCGAGCGCGACGAGAACGTCACGACCGACGGCGGCGACGGCACGTACGACGAGGGCCCGTCGTGGATGCGCGAGCTGCACATCAAGGCCGGCGCCGCCGTGCCGATTCGCGTCGAAGGCCGCCCGCGCGGCGTGCTGGTGGCGCGCTCGTATGGCGACCGGACGTTCAGCGCGCGCGATCTGGAGATCATGCGCATCACCGGCGAGCAGATCGCGCCGACGCTCGCGAACATGGGCTTGCTCGCGCGAGCGCAGCGCGAACGGAACGTCGCGCACGCGCTCGCGGAGCTGATGCGCGCGGCGACCGCGGCCCAGGACGTCGACGACCTGATGCGCTTGATCGTGCGCTACGCGACGCGCCTGCTCGGCGCGGACTACGGCCGCATCGAAACGCACCACGCCGAAACCCAGCACGGCGAGACGCACGACGCCGAACCGCATTCCACCGAGGTGCGCGCGGGCGACGCTGCCCTCACCCGATCCGCGGACGGCGGCGAGACGTTGTGCGTTCCGATCGAGACGCCCAAACGCGCGTTCGGCCGGCTCGTGCTGCGCTTCCGCACCGACGTCACGATCACGCCGCCGCAGAAGATCATCGCGACGACGCTTGCGGGCTTTGCAGCGAGCGCACTCGACCGCGCGCACATCGACCAATCGGTGCTGCGGCACGAAGCGCTGATGCGCTCGGTGCTCAAGACGGCGCCGGTGGCGTTCCTCGCAGTCGACCGGCATTGCCGTGTAACGTTTCGCGAGGGGATCGACCTCGTTCGGCTCGGGCTGGACGGAACCGGCATCGGCGACGTGCTGCCCGATGAAACGGGCGCCATCGGCGCGCTGCGCGAGATCGCGCTGCGCGCGCTCGCCGGCGAAGAGGTCGTCGAAGCGATCGCAAGCGACCGCGTCGCGCTCGAACTACGTTTCGCACCGATTCGCGACACGCACGGCGAGGTGACGGGCGCAACAGGCGTCGCGATCGACCTCTCGGAGAGGCGCGGCCTCGAAGCAAAGCTCGCGTTCCGCGCGACGCACGACGCGCTGACGGAGCTGCCGAACCGCGAGCTCTTCTTGGACCGTCTTGAGCAGGCGGTTCGCGTCTCGGAACGCACGCGCGACCCGCTGGCCGTGGTGATCCTGGACGTCGAAGACTTCGCGGACGTCAACGCGATGCTCGGCCCGCGCGGCGCGGACTTCGCGCTGCGCGAGCTCGCCGCGCGCCTGGTGACGCGCACGGAGATCGTCGGCGCGACGCTCGCGCGCGTGGACGGCGACCGGTTCGGCTGGATCCTGCCGGGCGTCTCGCAGAACGAGGCGCTCTCGTTCATCCGCCGCGTCGCGACCATCGCCGACGATCCGTTCCGCGTCGACGGGCATGTGGTCGGGTTGCGCGTGACGCTCGGCATCGCGCTGCACGCGGGCACGTTCGTGGAAGCAGCGGAGCTGACGCGCCACGCGATCATCGCGATGCAGCGCGCGCGCGACGAGCATGAGACCTTCGCGGTGTTCGATCCGGCGATGGACCGCGACCCCGACGCACTCGCCGTCGTGACGGAATTGCGTGATGCGGTGCAGCGCGACGCCCTCACGCTGCGATATCAGCCGGTCGTCGCGCTGGGCGACCGGCGCACGTACGCGGCGGAAGCGCTGGTGCGCTGGGTGCATCCGGGACGCGGCATGCTCGGACCGGATTTGTTCGTGCCGATGGCCGAGCGCATCGGCTTGATCGGCCGCGTCACGGCGTGGGTGCTCGACAACGCGCTGCGCGATCTCGCGCGCTGGCGCGCCGAAGGCCTGCGAAGCACGATCACGGTGAACTTGTCGGCGTGGGACGTCGCGGACCCCACATTGCCCGAGCGCTTCATGACGCTCGCGCGCATCCACCGCGTCGATCCGGCGGACGTGCAGTTCGAAATCACCGAGAGCGCGATCATGTCGGACCGCCCGCTCACGCTCGAAGTACTGCGCCACCTAACCGAGACGGGCGCGACCGTCGCGCTGGACGACTTCGGCACGGGCTATTCGTCGTTCGCATACCTGCAGCGGCTCCCGATCACGTGCATCAAGATCGACCGCTCGTTCGTGCGCGAGCTGCAAGATCGCATCGACAGCCGCGTGATCGTCGGCGCGCTTATCCACCTCGGCCACGACCTTGGCCTGCATGTCGTCGCGGAAGGCGTCGAGTACGAAGAACAGCTGGCGCTGCTCGAGATGCTCGGGTGCCCGTCGGCGCAAGGCCACCTCTTCGCACAAGCACTCACGGTCAACGCGTTGATCGAACGCCTGCGCGCGGAAGCAGCAATCCCGGGCCAAGCAAGCACGGCATGAGCCCGTTCACCATCGGCGCGGTCGGCCACTTCGGCCTCGCCGTACGCAACCCGCGCGCAACCGCCGCATGGTTCACGCGTTGTCTGCTGCTGCCGCCGTACATGGAAGTGGACGAAGACACGCTCTCGGTCGGCAACGACGCGGTGACAATCTGGTTCTTCAAAGGAACGCCGTCCCCGGAGACGCTGGACCACATCTCGTTCCAACTGCGCGACCGCGCGGAACTGGAACGCGCGCTCGAACACCTCAAACGCGAAAACGTCGACCTCGAAGACCCAGGTGACGAGATCGGCCCGCAAGCAGAAGGCGCACCCGACCTCGGCATCTGGTTCCACGATCCTGACGGCTACCGCTGGGAGCTCTCCGCGCGTACGTGACCTTTACAGGAGCACGTTACCGCGGTTAAAGTAGCTTGTGGAAGCCCTGGCAGCCTCCCCTGCGCGTGAGAACGTGTACGCGGCTCCAGGGCGCCTTGGTATCAAAGGACGTCTGTTGCGACGGCATTCACCCGCTCCAGCGCTGCACGCGCCTTTGCTTTGCCGAAGTAGGTCGACCAGTTCAGTGGGGTTCCGTCCCAAATCGTGTCGCGCTGGTCGGTTCGTGCACCGCGTGCGAGCAGGAGCTCGATGAGCGCGACGTTGTCGTCCTGCGCGGCTTGGTGCAGCGCGGTCATGTGCGTGTGGACCGGCATGAACGCATCGACGTCCGCTCCGGCGTCGAGCGCGAGCTGCGCGGCATCCAGGTGGCCGTTCATCACCGCGAGCCCGAACGCCGTCTGAACTTCCTCGCGCGTCGCGCCGCGCAATAGCTGGCGCAGCGGTTGCTCCTCGCCGAGCGCCGCGGCGATCGGCACGGTCATCGGCTGCCCGCCCTCGAGGAGTGCGCGAAGCGCATCGATAACCCGGTAGCCTGCGGCCACCTCGATCGCTTCACCGCTCGCGCGCGCACCGGCGTCGAGCAGCACGCGCATGAGCGGGCGCTGCAGTCCCTGCTCGTTCGCGGCACCGCTCGACATCACGAGCTCGAGCGTGTAGTCGAGATCGGCCTGGTCGGCGCCGCGCTCGACGATCGTTCGCGCGACGTCGGCGATGTTCGCCGGCATTCGCTCCACCAGCGTAGGGTTGTCGGCGACAAACCACAACAGCTTCGGATCGAGAAAGTACTGATGACGCGGCGTCCTGCGGTAGACGTCGGGACTGGTGACGTGCTCGCGCAGCAGGCGCGGCTCCGCATCGAGAAGCGCGGCGAGCGCGAAAACATCGCCGGCGTGAATCGCATCGACCGCCGCGCGGAACGACGGATCGGCGATCGCGTAGCGGTCGAGCAGCGCGATGATGGCGGACCGGTCGGGCGCGCGGCCGCGGCGCGCGACGTCGAGCGGCAAGCGGCCTTTGCGATCCGCCTGCCATTCGAAAGCGCCGCCTTCGATGAGCGCCTCGACGACGGCGACCGGTCCGCGCCGCGCGGCCGCATGCAGCGGCGTCTCACGCCCATCGTCGAGACGCGGATTCGCGCCCTCGGCGATGAGCCGGCGGACGGCGGCAACAT
Organism: Vulcanimicrobiota bacterium; assembly: GCA_028287565.1. Taxonomy (GTDB): domain Bacteria; phylum Vulcanimicrobiota; class Vulcanimicrobiia; order Vulcanimicrobiales; family Vulcanimicrobiaceae; genus Vulcanimicrobium. The sequence goes on along the minus strand of JAQBPK010000117.1, from coordinate 4,130 downwards.
CACCGGCGCGAACCGCGGCGAAGAGCGGCGACGGCGGCGCGGCATGCTCGCCGCGTGTGTCGGCGACATGTTGCATCAGCTGGGCCCAGCTCGAAAACCCGTATTCGTTCGCGAGTGAGCGCTGCGCGGCAGCAAGCCCCACGTAACGTTCGCGCGCTAAGCGTTTCGCCTGTTTGCGCAGATGCTCGCGCGACGGGCGCGCAGGAAGCGAAGTCATGGTACGTCCTCTCCTAAGACGCCCGACGTCCGCTAACGGGCAGGAAAGGTCGAACCGGCCAAACGGGACCGTTCAGGTGGGCTAAGCCCTTTCCGCGGACGGGTGGCCGCCGTACCGGCCGCTCCATCCGTTCCGCGAAAGCACGCGACGTCCTAGATCGAACGCACCGCCGGCATCGGTTCGATGTGGAAGATCTCCGCGAAGCGGGTCAGCAGCTTCTGGTTTCCGATTACGCGCACCGTGCCCGTTTCGATTGCGGCGGCGGGGCTCAACTCGCCCGCCATCAGGGCGCGTATCCCCGGGCCCGCTTCGATCAGCAGATCGGCGCCCGGGAGTGAGCCTGCCCCCACGTCCACGTGGCCGTCGTCGATGCGTGCGTGCAGCACGATCTCGCCGACGCGCAGCTCGTAGCCCGCCCGCAAGCCGCGCGCCGCGTCGGCGTGGAACGTCGTGCGCAGCGCCGTGATCAGCGAGTCCAGGGTGATCGTCTCGTCGGGGCGGGGATCGCCGAGATTCTTCGCCCCCCAGCGGCCCAGCTCGATGACGACTTTTTCAAGCTCCAAACCGTACTCGGTCAGCTCGTACACCACCGCGCGGGCGGGCCGCGGCAGGACCCGGCGCCGAGCGACGCCGGCGTTCTCCAGCTCCTTCAGGCGTGCGGTCAGGATATTGCTCGGGATCCCGGGCAGCCCGTGAAGCAGGTCGGTGAAGCGCTTGGGGCCGACCAAGAGGTCGCGCACGATGAGCAGCGCCCAGCGCTCGCCGAGCACTTCGAGGGCGCGGGCGAAGCCACAGTACTGGCCGTAGGCCCGGGTCTTCACGCTTGCCATGGTACCGCAGACTTTTCTTCTTGTCTAGTACTTGCTTTTTGCAATTTCAGTTGCTAGCATCGAGAGCACCTCAGGCCCGACCGAAAGGACGACAGACATGAACCTCACGGCCACCATCTCGCGGATCTTGCTCGGACTCGTGTTCTTCGCCGCCGGCCTCAGCGGCTTTCTGCTCATCGCGCACCCGCCGGCATCGCCGCCGGGGCTGGCCGGCCAGTTCCAGGACGTCTTCTTCCAGTCGCGCTGGGTGCTGTTCGTCGACGGCGTCGAGCTGATCGCCGGCATCCTGCTGCTGTCGAACCGGTACGTGCCGCTTGCTCTGACCGCGCTGGCCGCGGTGATCGCCAACATCATCGTCTTCCATGTGACGATGGCGCCGATCGGGCTGCCGATCGCTGCGGTCCTCGCCGCGTTGTGGGCGGTCGTCGCGTCGCGGCATCGCGCGAGCTTCGCGCCGCTTTTCGTGAAAAAGCCGGCGGCCGCGTCCGGCGGGCCCGGTCATCCCACCACTGTAACCACAAGCGCGACGCTCGCTCGCGCATAATTCCGGAGGAACATCCATGTCGACCCAGTTGGTACCCTACATCTTCTTCTACGGGCGTTGCGCGGAAGCGCTCGAGTTCTACAAGAGCGTCTTCGGCGGCAGCTACGAGGCGATGCGCGTCGCAGACTCTCCGGTCGCGAGCGAGATGCCTCCCGGCTCCGGAAACAGCGTGATGCACGCGTCGTTCAAAGGCGATGAGATCACGTTCATGTGCTCCGACGGCCGCGAGGTCAAAACGGTCGATCCGGACGCCGGCAACATCTCGCTGGCCCTTTCGTTCGACGACGCCGCGCACGGCGAAAACGTGTTCAACGCGCTGGGTGCCGGCGGCAAGATCGGAATGCCGATCGACAACGCGTTCTGGGGCGGCCGGTTCGGCATGGTCACCGACAAGTTCGGCACCGAGTGGATGCTCACGCTTCCGTAATGGGAAAGATCACACCGTTTCTGTGGTTCGACGGTAAGGCCGAAGAGGCAGCGAACTTCTACGTGTCGATTTTCGACAACGCGAAGATCGTGAGCGTCAGCCGCTACGGAGAGGACACGCCCGGGGACCCGGGGACGGTCATGACGGTCGAGTTCGAGCTGGACGGGCAAGAGTTCATCGCGCTCAACGGCGGCCCGGAGTACACGTTCACGCCGGCTATCTCGTTCTCGATCGACTGCAAGACGCAGGCCGAGGTCGACCACTTCTGGGACCGGCTCTCCGAAGGCGGCGAGACGATCCAGTGCGGCTGGCTCCGAGACAAGTACGGGCTGTCATGGCAAGTCGTGCCGTCGGTGCTGCCGCAGCTGCTCAAGGACGAGAACGACGCCAAATCCGACGCGGTCATGCAGGCGATGCTCAAGATGATCAAGCTGGACGTCGCGACGCTGCAAGAAGCGTACGACCGGGCCTAACCTCCGCAACGATCGCCGCCGGGACGTATCCGGCGGCGATCGCGCTCATTGCCCCGACCGGCGGCTGACGGCGATGCGAGCGCAACTTTTCGAATGCCGCCGGCGCTCGGCGATGCTATCGTGAGCGATGTGCGTACCGTAGGAAAGATGGGACCGGCCGAGTGGGGGATGCTCGTGCTGCTGTCGGTCGTGTGGGGCGGCGCCTTCTTCTTCTACAAAGTCCTCGACGATGCGGGGCTGCCGCCGTTCACGATCGTGCTGGGCCGGGTCGGCGTCGCGGCGCTCGCGCTCCTGCCGGTCGTCGCGCTCAGCAGTCGAGCGCTGCCGCGCTCCCCGCAGGTGTGGGGTGCATTGTTCGTGCTCGGCGCGTTCAACAACGTCATCCCGTTCGCGCTGATCATCTTCGGCGAAAAGCACATCGACAGCGGCCTCGCATCGGTGTTCAACGCGACGACGCCGATCTTCACCGCGCTGATCGCGCAGTTCGCCACGCGTGACGAAAAGCTGACGCAGGGGCGCGTCGCCGGCATCGTCCTCGGCCTCATCGGCGTCGTGCTGTTGATGGGACCGTCCGTGCTGCGCGGCTTCAGCTTCACCAGCGTGGCGCAGCTCGCATGCGTCGGCGCGGCGGTCGTGTACGGCTTCGGCGCCGTCTACGCGCGCCGGTTCGCGGCGCTGGGGCTCGACCCGCTCGTGCTTTCGACCGGTCAGCTGTGCGCATCGGCGTTGATCGCGCTTCCGCTGGCGCTCGGACTCGAACATCCGTGGGGCGCGCTCCGCTCGCTGGATGCGTGGACGTGGCTCGCATGGCTCGGTCTCGCGCTGCCGAGCACGGCGCTTGCGTTCGTGTTGTACTTTCGCATCCTGGCGACGGCCGGCGCGACCAACGCGGCGTCGGTCACGTTCTTGGTGCCCGTCAGCGCCGTGCTGCTCGGCACCCTGGTGCTGCACGAACGCCTCGCACCGAGCACCATCGCGGGAATGCTGGTGATCTTCTTGGGACTAGCGCTGCTCGACGGCCGCATCATCGCGCTGCTGCGCGCCGACCCCGTTCGCCGATCCTCTTAGGATACTAGTTGACAACGGATGCCGTACCGTGTATGGTGCAACTACGATACTAGGAGGTAGGATGCCCCGTAAGAAGGCGGTCGTGCTGACCGACCACGAGCTCCGGTTGATGGAAGTGCTCTGGACGAAGCGGCGGGCGACCGTGTCCGAAGTGACCGCGGCACTGCGGCCGCCCGATTTAGCGTACAATACCGTGCTTTCCACGATGCGGACGCTGGAGCAAAAAGGCAACGTCGCGCACGAGGAGACCGGGCGTGCGTTCACGTACCGGCCGCTCGTCGAGCGCGACGACGCGGCCAAGTCCGCCGTGAACCACGTGCTGGCGCGTTTCTTCAGAAACTCACCGAATGCGCTGGCGGTAACGCTGCTCAACGACGTCCCGCTGCCCGAGGCGGAACGCGAGCAGATCCGCAAGCTGCTGGAGCGGAAAGCGAAGGGACGCAAGTGAGTACGCTGTTGACGAATGCCGCGCTGTCGGTCGCCGCTACCGTGTTCGACAGCCTATGGGAAGGTGCGCTGATCGCCGGCGCCGTGTGGCTCGCCCTGCGCTGCTTGCCGCAGCTGGGGGCCG
>JAQBPK010000115.1 GCA_028287565.1 Vulcanimicrobiota bacterium | reverse complement strand
CGAGCTGCCCGGCGTCTTGACGTCGCTCGGCGTCTCGAACGTGTCGTTCGGGCTCAAGCCCGCTGCGCGGCACGTGCTCAACTCGGTGATGCTGCACCACTGCGTCGAGGCCGGGCTCGACATGGCGATCGTCAACGCCGCCGAGATCACGCCGTACGCGGAGATCGACGCGCACGAGCGCGAGCTGTGCGATGACCTCGTGCTCAACCGCCGGCCCGACGCGCTCCAGCGCGTGATCGAGCACTTCGAGGCGAAGGTCGTCGTCCCGGGCGGCGCAGCCGCGCAAGCGGACAACGACGCCGACGCACCGGTCGAGACGCGCATCCACAACGCGATCCTGCGCCGCCGCAAGGACGGGATCGAGGCCAAGATCGACGAGGCGCTGCGCAAGCGCGATCCGGTGGACGTCCTCAACAACGTGCTGCTGCCGGCGATGAAAGAAGTCGGCGACAAGTTCGGCGCGGGCGAGCTCATCCTGCCGTTCGTGCTGCAGTCGGCGGAAGTGATGAAGAAGGCCGTCGCGCACCTCGAGCAGTTCCTCGAGCGCAAGGAAGGCGTCAGCAAAGGCGTCGTCGTGCTCGCGACGGTGTTCGGCGACGTGCACGACATCGGCAAGAACCTCGTCGGGACGATCCTCTCGAACAACGGCTACACCGTGCACGACATCGGCAAGCAGGTTCCCGTGAACACGATCCTCGACAAGGCGGTCGAGGTCAACGCGGACGCGATCGGGCTGTCCGCGCTGCTCGTGTCGACGTCGAAGCAGATGCCGACCCTCGTGAAGGAGCAGGCGTCGCGCGGGCTGGCGTATCCGGTCGTCATCGGCGGCGCGGCGATCAACCGCGACTTCGGGCGGCGCGTCGCGTACGCCGCGGACGAGCGCTTCTTCGAGCCCGGCGTGTTCTACGCGAAGGACGCGTTCGAAGGGCTCGATCTGATGGACGCGCTCACCGGCGAGTCGTCGCGCGAGCAGCTCGTGGAGCGCGTGCGCGTCGAAGCGGCCGCGCTGCGCATCAAGGATGCGAACGCGCGCGCCGCGCCGGCGGTGTCCGGCAAGACCGCGCGCGCGGACGTCGGTTCGGCGGATGTTCCGGCACCGCCGTTCCTCGGCGCGCGCACGCTCGCGCACGTCGACCCGCGCGAGCTGTGGGATTGCTTCGACCTCAAGAGCCTGTACCGGCTGTCGTGGGGCGGCGCGAGCACCAAAGGCGCAGACTGGGAGCGCATCGTCGCCGAAGAGTTCGAGCCGCGGCTGCGCCGCTACGAGAAGCTGGCGGAGAGCGAGCCGTTCCTCGACCCGCGCGTCGTGTACGGCTACTTCCCCGCCGCGGGCAGCGGTGACGACGTGATCGTGTACGATCCGCAGAATCGCACGCGCGAGCTCGCGCGCTTTACCTTCGCGCGCCAGCTCGGCGGCGAGCACCTCTGCCTCACGGACTACGTCGCGGAACCGAAGGACGGCGGGGCGAGCGACGTGATCGCGCTGCAAGTCGTCACGATCGACAGCGAAGCGTCCCGGCGCACCGACGCGCTGCAATCGCGCAACGACTACAGCGAAGCGTACTTCCTGCACGGTTTTTCCGTGCAGTCAGCGGAAGCGCTCGCCGAGCGCACGCACCGCCGCATCCGCGCGGAGCTGGGCCTCGCGAACGAGCGCGGCAAGCGCTATTCGTGGGGTTACGGCGCGTGCCCCGACCTCACGCAGCACGAGATCGTCTGGAAGCTGCTCGACGTCGAGAACGCCATCGGCGCATCGCTCACGAGCGCGCACCAGATCATGCCGGAACAGTCGACGGCCGCGATCGTGATCCACCACCCGCGCGCGGCGTACTTCAACGCCGCCGCAGTACGCGAGCTCGCCGCGGTATGAGCGGGGAATGAAGGGCCGCCTCTGAAAAGCGGCTCTCGGTATGCCGGCGAAAAAGCTCGAGATCGACGAACCGTTCTTTCGTGAGTGGCGGAGACGCCGGCCGGGCGACAAGCGCAGCTTGGCGCGTGCGCGCAGCTTCATGCGACTGCTGGGTATCGAGGACGTTCGAGTCCCCATCCTCACCGTTGTCGGCTCGAAAGGAAAGGCGACGACGGCGGTCTACGCGGCTGCGACGCTCGCCGCGCACGGTTTGAAGGCCGGCTTGCTCACGAGTCCCCCGATCATCGAGAACCGGGAGCGGTTCCGGGTCGGCGGCGTCGCCATCGGCGCGGCAGACTACGAGCTTCTGTCGCGGCGCCTCGACGGCTTGCTCGCGCAGTTGCCGGCTACGGAAGACGGCGGCTACTTGTCGCCTACCGGCCTCTTCACCATGATGGGCGTGAGATATATGGTCGATGCGGGGTGCGACGTTCTCGTTCTCGAGGCGGGCTTGGGCGGACGCTCGGACGAGGTCTCGCTCTTTGGTGCGCAGGCGGTCGCGATCACGCGCATCTTCGGGGAGCACGCCGACATCATCGGTCCGACCATCGCGGACATCGCCGCGGACAAGGCCGGCGTCGTCGGCGAATCGACGAAAGCGGTGATATCGATTCACCAGTCCGCGGAAGTTGCCGGCATCATCGCGGGGCGCGTGAGCGAGATGGGATCGCGTCTGGAATACCTCGATCCTCCCGGCGGTCGTGACGAGGTTGAAGGCGGCTCGGCGATCGTCAGCGCCAAAGGCGTTTCGTACCACAATGCTCGGCTCGGCGTTCGCGCGGCGTCCGAGCTCGCGCAGCTCCTCGCGATGAACGCCATCGCTCCCGAACGGCTGCGATCCGTCCTCGCGACCGTATCGACGCCGGGACGGTTGTCGGTGCATCTCGACGCGTCGGGCCGCACCTGGATCGTGGATGCGGCCATCGACGGGGTAGGCGCGGCCGCGGCGCTCCGGTATTGCGAGCTGAACTACGGCGCTCCGACGACGATTCTCGTTTCCATCCCGGATAGCAAGGACGTCGCCGGCGTTCGGAGCGCGCTGTCCGGCTACGGCTGCGTACCCGTCAAGCTCGCCGAAGAACATCTCTCGTTCGGCGTGGAACTCTGGGAGACACCGCTCGTGGATGTGGAAGACGTCGAGCAGCATATCCGTGGCGACCGGGTTCTTGCGCTCGGGACATGGAGCTTCGTGAGCATCATCCTGCACCGTCTGCACGTTCGCAACGATGTAGCGTTTCGTGTCTGAGCAAGCTCCGCGGAAACGGCGGGTCTCGCTCGTCTCGGCGGTTCTCGCCGAAGTCGCTCCGGAGATCGGGGCGGTCGTCGATATGGATCCGTGGAACATCGCGGGCCAGATCACGTTCCGAAGCGGCCGCCGTTGTTACTTTCGAGACACGACGCTGGATCTGAACCCGATGGGCTCTTCGGCAATCGCGAAGGACAAGGATTATGCGAACCTGTTCATGAGCCGCATGGGCTATCCGACGATAGACGGCCGGACGTTCTTTTCTCCGAAGTTGTCGAGCGTGGTCGATCCGGCGCGAAACATCGACGGCGCGTGGCGATATGCCGCGGACATCGGCGTTCCGGTCGTCGTCAAACCCAATAGCGGTACCGGCGGACGGGGCTTCGAGGTCGTGCAAACGAAGCGCGCCTTTTACCGCGCGCTGCGCGCGATCTTTCGCAAAGACGACGTCGCGCTCGTGCAGCGGCCGGTTCGCGGCCGAGACTACCGCCTGGTCGTACTCGACCGGCGCGTCATTTCCGCATACGAGCGGGTTCCGTTGAACGTCGTGGGCGACGGGGTTTCCGACGTCGCGCTGCTGCTCGGCGAGAAGTTCCGGCGCTTCCGCGAGTCCGGCCGCGACGTCAACATCGACGTCGACGATCCGCGCATCGTCGCGAAGCTTCGGCGTGCCCGCTTGGGCCTGTCATCGGTGCTCGCGGCCGGCGAGCGCGTCTATCTGCTGGACAACGCCAACCTTTCGTCGGGCGGCGATTCGGTCGACGTCTCCGCTCGAGCACATCCCGCGTTCAAAGACCTCGCGGTGCGGCTGACGCGAGACATGGGCCTGCGGCTGTGCGGCGTCGATCTGATGGTCGACGGAACGCTCGAGCAAGAGCCCGGAACGTACTGGATACTGGAAGTCAACTCGGCTCCCGGCCTCGACCACTACGCGCAAACCGGCGCCGCGCAGCGGAAGATCGTTCGCGACCTCTATCTCGAGGTTCTCAAGGGGATGGAGAAGTAGGCCCGATGCGGCACGCCTTCGACAGGCTGACCCGTCGACACGCTCAGGGTGACATTTGGCTGACTACTCGCCTGAAGCGGAGCCCGCCATCTCGCGGAACTTCGGCTTCGAGCTGCCGTTGCCGCCGTCGCGCCACGTCGACGTGCCGTTGCCGCTCGCGTGCCCGTTCGAGCTGCCGTTCACGTTCGCGTCGTTCAGGCGCGTGCCGGGTGCCGGTTTTCCGGGCAGCGGCGCAAGCTTCTTCGCCTCTTCGAGATCGACGCCGATGCCTTGCGCGACGAGCCGGCCGTAGTCTTCGTCCGCATGCCAGAAGTGCCACACCATGCGCAGCTGGATGTGCGGGTCGCACTGCTTGAGGTTGTTGACGAGATTGTTGATCAGGTCGTTGCGGTGGCGATCGTCATACGAGCGGAACAGCTCGCCCGCCTGTTTGTAATCGTCCGCCGTGCGCGACTGCGGATAGCGCCCGATGTTGCCCTGGATGAAAGGCTCGTACTCGTTTTGTTTCGGCGCTTCCGACAGACCGGCCAGCGAGCTGGGTTCGTAGTTGATGTGCGGGTTCGCGCCGGAGTCATCGACGTACGGTGCGAGCTGGCCGTCGCGCTGGTTGGTGCGAACGGGGCTCTTGGGATGGTTCACCGGCAGCTGCAGGTAGTTCGGGCCCACGCGATAGCGCTGCGTGTCCGAGTACGAGAGCGTGCGGCCGATGAGCATCTTGTCGTCGGAGAAGTCGATCCCGTCGACGAGCACACCCGTCCCGAACGCGGACTGCTCGGTCTCTGCGAACACGTTGTCGGGATTCTTGTTGAGCACCATCCTGCCGACGGGCAGCATCGGAAACTGGTCTTCCGGCCAGATCTTCGTGTCGTCGAGCGGGTCGAAGTCGAGCTCGTCGTGCGGGCTGTCCGACATGATCTGCACTTGGAACTCCCACTCGGGGTAGTCGCCGGCTTCGATCGCGTCGTACAGATCTTTCGTCGCGTGGCTGAACGCGGTCGCCTGGATCTCGTTCGCTTCCTCTTGGGTCAGCGAATGGACGCCCTGTTTGGGAATCCAGTGGAACTTGCACAGCACTGCTTCGCCCTTGTCGTTGACGAGCTTGTACGTGTTGACGCCGCCGCCTTCTTGCGTGCGGTAGTTCTTCGGAATGCCGCGCGGCCCGAGCAGGAACGTGATCATGTGGATCGACTCGGGGTGCAGGCTGATGAAGTCGAACTGGCGGTTCGGCGTCTGCATGTTCGTGACGGGGTCGGGCTTGAACGCGTGGATGAAGTCGGGGAACTTGATCGCGTCGCGGATGAAGAAGACTTTGAGGTTGTTGCCGACGAGGTCCCAGTTGCCGTCCTTCGTGTAGAACTTCGTCGCGAAACCGCGCGGGTCGCGCAGCGTCTCCGGCGAGTCCTTGCCGTGAATGACGGTCGAGAACCGGACGAACACCGGCGTCCGGTAGTCCTTCTCCGTGAGGACTTTCGCGCGCGTGTACTTCGTCGCCGGCTCGTCGCCGATCGTGCCGTACGCTTCGAAATAACCGTAGGCTCCGGTGCCGCGCGCGTGCACGACGCGCTCGGGGATCCGCTCCCGGTCGAAGTGCGTGATCTTCTCGATGAAGTGGTAGTTCTCGAGCGTTGCCGGGCCGCGTTCGCCGACGGTCCGCAGGTTCTGGTTGTCCTTGACGGGGTGGCCCTGGCGGGTCGTCAAGGCCGGCTTTTCGTCGCTCATCGTCACCTCGGAAATTGTGAAAGCGGTTTTCAGTTTTAGAATGCTAGCACGGCGTGTTACACTACGCAAGAGACATGCACGCGCTTTCCCCTACCGGGCACCGCCTCCCGAAGAATTATAGGCTCGTAAACGACGTGGTCCACGAGCACGGCCACGGTCGCCACCTCGCCATGGCCGACATCCATGCGCTTGCGAAGCGGAGCCAGCCGACTATCGGGTTCACGACGGTCTACCGGGCGCTCAACCGCCTGAGCCGGCTCGGCCTGATCGCCGAGGTTCGCGTGCCCGGCGCGGATATGACGTACTACGAGACGCCGGCCGACCCGCACGCGCACTTCCACTGCGAGAGCTGCGGGCGGATCGACGACCTGGACTACCACCTGCCCAGCGGGGACGTCGAACGGATCGCCGGCTCGTACGGGATCGACGTCCGGGAAGCGCTCGTCACGATCAGCGGCCGCTGCCCGGCTTGCCGCGAGGCAGCGCCCGCGACCTGAGGCCGCACGGCCGCATGCGCGAGCACGCCGCACCGCCGGCGGCCGCCGGCGCGGTGAGGCGCTTCGCTACCGCATTGCTTGGGCTTGCGCTGCTAGGAGCGTTGTCCGGGCTTGACGCCGGAACCCGAGCCGTGCCTAGCGCGGGCGCGCAGGCGCCGGCCGCGTGGATCGGCGTCGAGATGCCGGCCGCCGGCGATGACGGCGGTGCGGGTCTTGCCGCATCGGCCGCCGTGCAGCTGGCGGTAGGCCCTGGCCGCATGGTGCGGCGCGACAGCTCGAACGGCGGCTTTCTCAACCCGCACCGCGACGAGGGAAGCGACAACGACGTGGACCGGCGCGTGGCGCCCGCGATCGTGGCGGCGTACGCGTCCGACCCGCGCATCGTCGCGATGATCGGCGGGCTGCGCCGGAATGTGGGCGACGCCGACGCGGCGGCCGCCGAGGCGCGCGGCTTGCCGGCGATCCTGCTGGCGCGCTGGTCCCGCACGCCCGAGCGCCTGTCCCGCACGCCGAGCGGTGCGAGCGCGTTTTGCCTGTGCGCGTCGCCGCGGAGGCTCGTCGCGTTCGCTCGCGGCGCGGCCCGCGCTCGATTCGGCCCGAGGCTGCTCGTGGTGCTCGTCGGGGAAGCCGGGGCGCTGCGGGCGCAGTGGCCGCGCCGGTTCGACCCCGTGCCGGTCGCTCGCGTCGACGCGTCCGCGCCCGCGGCCGAAGCCGTTCGGCGGCGCGCAGCCGGGGCGGATGCGGTCCTGGTGATCGCGGACGAACGTCCGCCGGCGCTGTGGCGAAGCGCGGCGTTCCGCCGGTGGTTCTCCGGCGAGTACGTGCGCCGGCTCGGGCACCGCGACTATCTTCTCGTCCCGGCGGCCGCGCGGCGCGGCGACGTCCTCGCCCTGCGCGAGACGATCCCCGACGGGCCCGCGCGCCGCGACTTCGCGCGGCGCTTCCGCGAAGCGGCCGGGTATCTCCCGGGCCCCGAGGCGACCCGGGCGTACGCGGCGGCCCAGATCCTGCGGGCCTCCGGCTCGGACCGCGCGAGCGTGCGGCGCGCGCTCCGGGACCGCCGCTTCGACACGGTCGCGGGGCCCGTGCGCTTCGATACGGATGGCTACCGGGACGGTTCGCAGCTCGCGGCCGCCGTTCCGTGACCGCGCGGACCGGCGAAACGCGCGAGCCGGGCATGTCCGTTGCATCGTCAAGGCGTGCCGGAGGGAAGAGCCCGCACCCGGCGTAGTCCCGCGGTTTGGAAACGCCGCCTATTTGCTTCGGATGGTACGGAGGAAGTCCATGATTTCACGACAGAGGCGCC
>JAQBPK010000046.1 GCA_028287565.1 Vulcanimicrobiota bacterium | reverse complement strand
CGAGCCGTCGGCGAGGCGGACGCGGACGACGAGGCCGGCCAGCCGCCGCAGCGCCTCGGGTGCCATGACCGATGGACGCCCCGGGCGGGGTCCCCGTTCCCTGGTCCCGAAATCGCGCGCATGAAGTACCGCACGCTCCCGAACACCGAGATCACCGTCAGCGAGGTGGGTTTCGGCCTGTGGACCACCGCGACCGGGTGGTGGGGCGACACGAGCGACGACGACGCCGTGAAGCTGATGCACGAAGCGCTGAGCCTGGGCATCACGACGTTCGACGCCGCCGACACGTACGGCAACGGGCGCAGCGAGGAGCAGCTCGCCAAAGCGTTCGCGCACCGGCGCGGCGACGTGGTGTACGCGACCAAGTTCGGCTACGACTGGTACCACCACGCCGGCGAGCGCAAAGGCCAGAACGAGATCGAGCAGGACTTCTCGCCGGCGTTCGTGCGCTACGCGCTGGAGCAGTCGCTCAAACGGCTGCAAACCGATTACGTCGACGTCTACCAGATGCACAACGCGCGCATGGAGCAAGTGCGCGACGGCGCGCTCATCGAGCTGCTGGAAGCGTTTCGCGCCGAGGGCAAGATTCGCACGTGGGGCGTCGCGCTGGGGCCCGCGATCGGCTGGCTCTGGGAAGGCATCGAGTCCGCGCGCGTCAACGCGCCGGTCGTGCAGATGATCTGGAACATGCTCGAGCAGTTCCCGGGCGACCAGATGGTGGACGCCGCGAACGAGTTCGGCACGGACACGACGTACTTCATCCGCGTGCCGCACAGCTCGGGGATGCTCGAAGGGCGCTACACCGAGGACACGGTGTTTCCGCCGACCGATCACCGCAGCCACCGGCCGCGCCAGTGGCTGATCAACGGCATCCGGAAAGTCGAGACGCTGCGCTTCCTCGAAGAGCCCGGTCGCACGCTCGGTCAAGCCGCGATCCAGTGGCTGCTGGCGGAGCCGCGCGTGATGACGGTGCTCCCGAACATTTACGACTCGGAGCAATTGCGCGAGTTCGCGGCGGCGCCCGACGCGCCGCGTCTCTCGCAAGACGAGCTCGCGAAGATCGCGGAGCTGCGCAAGAGCAACTTCGGCGTCGGCCCCGAGCAAAGCCGCTACAAGGGCACGATGGACGCGCCGCCCGACGCGGCGATTCCGGCGCACGCGTGAGCACGCGAGAAACGATTCACACCACCGCGGCGCCGGCTGCGATCGGCCCGTACTCGCAGGCCGTCGCGGCGGGCCCGTACGTGTTCACGTCGGGCCAGATCGGGCTCGACCCGCTGACGGGTCAGCTCGTCGATGGCGACGCCGCCGAGCAGACGCGCCAGGTGATGGCGAACCTCGCCGCCGTTCTCGCGGCCGCCGGACTGTCGTTCGCGGACGTCGTGAAGACGACGATCTTCTTGATCGACATGAACGACTTCTCGGCGGTCAACGAGGTCTACGGCGAGTCGTTCGAAGGCACCGACCCGCCGGCGCGCTCCACCGTCGCCGTCGCCGCGCTACCACGCGGCGCACGCGTCGAGATCGAAGCGATCGCGCTAAGCCGTTAAGGGAGGATCTCCGGAAACCGCAGGCTGCGCCTCGGCAGCGGGTTTACGTCCGAGCATCGATCGCGCCAATCCGGTAAGGCGCACGCGCATGCGTTCGCGAGCTTTTTTGTCGATGACCCACCTAAGAACAGGCAGTAACAGGACATAGAGTAACATCGCGGCGATGCTCCACAAGCCGCCACGCACTTGCTCGCCCCACTGCGGTGACAAATGAACATTGGGAAAAAGCGCGTGTAGCGCCGGAGCGGTCAACGGCGTAAGCTCCGCTAGGATATGCCCACCGTAATATCCGACTGCTACGACCGCCACGATTTCCGCGATTCGAAGGAGCTCGGTCTGCTCGATCGTCTGCGCTTGCTGCTCCCCCGCTTGAATGTTCGCATTGATCGAATCTATGCGGCGGCGGGCACGCTCCCAACGGTCCCCCAGCCGGTCGATCGAATCCCACGTCGATCCCACGCGCTGATCGACGAACTCGTCGTAGGGCTGATATCCTTCGATCCTTCGTATGCGCAGCAGTTGGCGTAAGGCACGGAAGGTCGTTACATAATAGCGCGAGCGATCAATGCGATACAGGAAACCGCCGTCGCACCCATCACCGATATTCGCAAGGTCCTTGTTCAAGCTGTGACCACGCTCGGCCGCCTTCTCGGCGGCGTCGACCTTCACTCCAAAGCTGCGCAACTGTTCGCCGGCCCCATTGAGGATCGTCAGATCTTTCAGGGAGGCAAGCCTGAGCGAACCGAGTAAGTGCAAGCGCTCGATCAAACGGCCTAGCTGCCACCGATTCCGCCGCGGATAGACGAGAAGATAACGAAGCGGTTCGCACGGTCTTTCGCCTGCATTCGCGGACCAGCGCCGGTATGCCGCGAGCGACGATAGATACACGACATGACCGTCGAGGAACTGAGCGGCCGTGTGCTCGAGCCCCATGCGGAACTCGCCCGCCTTTCCCGCGCTCGTCGCCTCCCGCTGCCGTCCCGCACGCGTCGCGTCCCCGTGCTCCTCGCGGAGCTGTGCAGCCTCCAGCACCGGCACCAGCGTGTCGACGACAGCGAGCGCTTCGCGACTCGTCAGATCTTGTAGCCCGAGTCCAGTTTCGGCCTGCACGTGAGGCACGAACGGGCGGTCGATTTCCCAGCGCAAGGCCACGTCGAGATTGGGCAGTTCGTCTTTTCGAAGCTCGCCGGAAAGGATCACGCTGCGAAAGTCCGCGAACGCTGGGCCAATCGACTCGGTCAGATCGTAGTACGCATGGGGTTTTCCGACGTCAAACATCTTCCCATCGTCGCCGGTGCGGCGGATCTGGATATTGAAGTCGGGTCTGAGGCTGTCGGAATAGAAGCGCCAGAAGTCCTTTTCCCAAAACCCATTGTAGAGATAATTGGGAGCCTCTCCAAGCTTCGCCTTGACGGACGTCGTCTCCGGCGGTTCGTAGTCGGAGTCGTGTTTCTCATTGCGGACACCTGCTGAGAGCTCGTATAGCCGCGGTCCCAGCGCGTTCGACAGGTCGTCGAAGTACGTCACAAGAGCGCGAGGAACGCCGTCTTCGCGGAATCGCTCGTGCACCTGATGGAGCTCTGCGATAAAGGTCAATGACACGAATTCCGCGTGCAAGGCAGCCCGCAGTTTCATCGGTATGCCCGCAAAGAAAAACTTGAACGAAAATGCCTCGTTCCTGTATTGGTCGACCTCCCTTCCATCGAGCCGGTCGAAGTTGAGGCTGCCCGATTTGAGGTCGTAGACGTTGGCGACTCGGTGGCGGAACAACGTGAAGTCGCCGTTTCCGTCGCCGGATTCCGCGTGTTCCGTGAAGGCATGAGGCCTCATCCGATGCTCTGGATCGCGCTCTTCGTAGTTTTCCGACCACACGCGATAAGCTTGCCGCGCGAAGCTGGCGAGAAACCAGTCGACCACGCGCAGCCACGCACCGCGACGTTCCCGGAACGTCGCGGTGGCGGTTTCGAGCGCCGGAAGCTTATCGAGGCTCGCAATCCACAGTGCGACGTGCCACGTCAATGCGGGCGCGCCAACGCGTGCCGGCGGCTTGAGATGCGAACCACCGTTGAGAAGATAGTACTCATCCGCCCCGGCAAACCCGTTGGCTAGCTTCGGCATCGTCTTCACCCGTCTCGAAGTTCAGCAGATCGCTCCGGAGTTCGGCCGTTGGCCAGTAATGCCTGCCTCGTTGGCTAAGGAGACCGGACGGATTTTGACTAGAACTGCACCGCGCTGAACATGAACTGGCAGTTCTGGGCCGCCGTGAGCGTCGTCCAGAGCGACGTCACTTTGAAGACTTTGTTCGCGTTGTTGTAGCTGGCCGGGAACGCCGTGTTGCTCGTCGCGTTGTAGAAGTATGTCACGGTGGTCGGTGCCGTCCCCGTCGAGGAATAGCCCGGCGTGTTCATGTAGCCGCCGTCTTTCGCCCACGAGTTCGCGTTCGAGCCGTCGTCGGTGAGCGTGAGGTTGTTCGCGGTCAGCGTCGCGCTCGCAGGCGTCGTGCCGTTTGCGGCGACCGCGTTGTTGCGCACGTCGATCGTTTACTTGAGGATGCCGCCGGGGCACCACGTGCCGGCCGGCACGCCGCCCGAGCAGCCGGTCGACGTGATCGTGTATGATTTCGTCTGCACGACGTAGCCGCTGTAGAGCTCGTCGTGCACCTCGTTGTTGTTCGACAGGGTCGCCGTGTCGATCACGGCGAGAAGCGCGTCGAAGCGGTTGAACGCCTGCAGTCCCGTCGGCGCCGAGTACACCGTCCAGACGAACGCGTTGCCGCCGGCGGGGATCGCGACGGCCGCCGAAGTGGTGTACGAGTTGCCGGATGCCGTACCCGCGATTTGCGTCCCGAGCGCGCCCGCGTTGTCGTTGTATACTGCCACCGTCCACGCACCGGGTGAGCCCGGCGCCTGCGCGTAGTAGACGAAGTTTCCGGCCGCGCCCGCGGTATTGCGCACCTGGTGGCGCACCGCGATGCCGGTCACGGCAGCGCCGTAGGTGTTGCCGTTGGGCGAACCGACGACCGTCGAGCTGTTGATCGCGTTGAATGCCGGCGGCGCGAACGACTTCTCGACGAAATCGTTGTTGTTCGTCGTGTTGACGTTGCCGTCGTAGCTTCCGGTCGCGAGCGGAACGCCGACCGGCCCGATGAAGACGGTGCCGGACGACGAGCCGCACTCCGCGCCCGACGACGCGCCCGGGACGTTGACGTAGTTCAGCCCGAGTGTCTGACCGGCGGCGCCCGCCGCGG
The DNA here is from genome assembly GCA_028287565.1 of Vulcanimicrobiota bacterium. Classification (GTDB taxonomy): domain Bacteria; phylum Vulcanimicrobiota; class Vulcanimicrobiia; order Vulcanimicrobiales; family Vulcanimicrobiaceae; genus Vulcanimicrobium. The sequence goes on along the minus strand of JAQBPK010000046.1, from coordinate 10,807 downwards.
CGCCGTAATGCGCGTCCGGCATCGGGCTGCCGTCGGTGACACCGGCCGCGCCGCCGTTCACCGTCGCGGCGATGCCGCCGCTGTCGACCGACACGCCGCCGCCGCCCCCGCCGCCCGGTCCGTGCGCGGCGTTGCCTGCATTGAGCACGTCGGCGTCGGTGCCGTTCGCGCCGCTCGCGTTGACCGAGACGCCGGCGAAGTTCGATGGCGCCGTCAGCATCCCCGAGCCGCCCGCGCCGCCGCCGCCGCCGCCGTCGTTGTTGGGGTTCACGCCCATCATGCCGTTCGCGTTGATCGTGAGCGCGCCGGTGACGCCCGCGAGCCGCATCATCACGACGCCGCCGCCGCTGCCGCCCGACGACATGAGGCCGGTGCTGTTGTTGCGCGAGCCCGCGCCGCCGCCGCCGCCCATCACGAGCTTGGTTTGCGACGGGGCGAACGTTCCGCCGTGACCGCCGTACGGCTGGTTTCCGTTCCACGTCTTGCCGCCGATGCCGCCGGCGCCGCCGTTGCCGCCGCCGCCGCCGCCGGAGTTCTCTTGATTGAGCGAGATGTCGGAGTCCGCGCCGCCGCCGCCCGCGTTGCCGGGCGCGCCGCGGCCCATGTCGCCGCCCGGATACCCGTCGGCCGTTCCGGCACCCGACTCGGTCGCCGTCACCGAGCTGTACACGTACGTCGGCGTTCCCGCGATGCCTTCGCCTTTTTGGCCGTGCGCGTTCTTCGCGTTCGAGCTCGCCCAGTCGCCGTTCGCCGCCGTCGCGTCACCCGTAAGCTGGCGCGCGCCGCCGCCGCGGAAGCCGCGCCCGTCCACGCTGATCGTGGAACCGTTGCCGAACAGAAGGTTCTGCGAGTCGATCGCGAGCACGCCGCCGGCGGTTCCGTTCCACGCCAGCGCGACGAGCGCGGCGCCGATCGTGGGCGCTGCGTATTGCGGCACGCGAATCACCTGGAAGCGCGCGCCGCCGCCGGTCGTGTACGCGTTGATCAAGCCGTTCGCGTTCGTCCCTTTGATCGCGACGGCTCCGCCGGTGGTGGCGAGGTTGCCGTTGGCGACCACGTACTCGTACGTCCCGGCGGTGCTCGACGTCGAACCGCTGCCGGTGGTGCCGTCGCCGTACGACGACGAGTTGGTCGAGTTGATCGTCGCGCCTTGCATCTGGATCACCAGCAGCAAGTCGCCGGTGGCGATCGCGACGTTCGCGTCGCCCGCCGCGTGCGCGCCGAGGGTGATGGACGTCGCGCCGGCGGCGGCGTTCGCGCTGCCCGGAAAATACGTGTTCACCACGCCCGTGATCGTGCCGCTGCCGTCGCGGCCCGGCGTCGCGCACAGCGCGGCGGCGCGCGCGGGCTCGCGCACCGCGACGACGAGCGTCGCGGTCATCGCGAGCGCGACCAGCGTCGCGCCGAGTCGCCGCGTTACCGCTTGCCCCATCCGAACAGCCGGTCCACGACGCTGGTGACCGTGACGTAGAAGCCGCGCCGCGCCGGCGTCGCCGACAGCGTCGGGTCCGCGGCCGCGCGCGTGTTGTAGCCGACGCCGACGCGCGTGTTGTCGCCCAGGCGCATCCCGGCCTCCACCGCGAGCGCGGTGAGGTTCGCGCCGTCGATGCCGTGCACCATCGCCTGCCGCGCTTCCGCGCCGACATCGAGGCGCGAGCCAATCTTCTGGTCGAGCCGCAGACCCGCCAGCGAGCTGTGCGCGGCGTAGTACGAGTCGCCGTCGAGCTTGTAGGCATAGCGGCCGACGAGCTCCGTGCGCGTGCGCACCCGCAGGACTTGTTCGAGCGAGAGCACCCCGCTCTGCGTGTTCGTCACCCCGGTGTTGCCGTCGGTGCGCTGGTATTGCAGCAGCGTCACGCCGTTGTCGCTGCGTGACGGGCGCCACGCGACGCCGATGCGCTCGTCGCTCTGGCGGCTGCCGGCCGCGCTCGCGTCGTTGATGCTCGCGAACACCGAGAAGTCGGGCGACACCGAGCCGGCGCCGGCCAGCGTCAGCGACCATCCCGCGCCGTTGCCGGTGCGCAGCTGCGTGGAGCCGGTGGCGCGGAACTTGTTTTTCGGATCGGCGTACGACAGCGTCACGCCGTACAGGTCGAAGCCGCCGGCGTTTTGTCCGGTCGCGGTCGCGTGCTGGAAGAACGCGTCGCCTTTGGTGCGCCCGAGCGAGAGCTTCTCACGCACGCCCATCGTCGCGTACACGTCGCCGCCGTTCGCGCCGTGATCGATCAGGTACGACGTGTCGATGCTCGTCGCGTTGCCGAGCTTGCGCGCGAAACCGATCTCCGTCGCGTGCGTTCCGCCTGTCGCGGACGTGAGCGCCTGCGTCGACGCGGCGAAGCTCTGGACCGGCGCCGCGCTCCAGCGCTCGCGCAGGTACGCGCGCCCGCCCTTGCCCAGGTCGTACGTGACCTGCGCGTCGGTCTGCGTCGGCTGCACGTCGTTCTGGCCGCCCAGCGTCTGCAGGCGGTTCACGCTCACGTCGAGCGCGCTCGTCGCGCGCCAGTCGAAACCGACCGCGGCCTGCGTCGACGCCTGCGACGGCGGCGGCTGGTACGCGAGCGTGGAGCCGGCCGCCGGCACGAAGCCGGGCGGCAGGTTGGCGGGGGTCGTGTTGCCCAGCGCGGGTCCGCTTGCGGAACTGGTCGCAATGCGGCGCTCGAGCGATGCGGTCACGGTGAAGCGCTTGGTAATGGAGCGCCGCGTGCGCAGCGATGCGGAAGTTTGCGTGCTGCTCGCGATGCCGATCCCGGTGTTGGCTTGATGCCCGAAGTCGAGCGCGATCTCGCCGAGGCCGCCCGCGTACTTGTGCGCGTAGGTGAGGCGCTCGTTGAGCAGCCCGGGCGTCGAGAGGCCGCCGAACGGGTCGCTGTAACCGGCGCCGGTGAGATCGTACAGCAGCGAGAAGCGGTCGGGCCCGGACGCGCGCGTGAACTGCGCGTGCAGCGCGCTGCCGCCGTTGCCGGCGAGCGGCGCATCGGGCGAGGTCGACAGCAGCGAGCCGTGGCTGGTGGCGTGCACGATTTGCCAGTTGCCGCCGCGGAACGAGCCGCCGATGTCCTGCGTCGCGAGCGCGATGTTGCCGGCGCCGGTGGTGTCGTTGACATAGCCGAAGCCCAGCTTGATCGCGTGATTGGGGCCGAACGACGTCTCCGCGCGGCCGCCGACGGTCTTCGCGGAATTTCCGGGCGCGTCGAACTCGTACGTGATCACGATCTGGCGCGGGTTGAACGCGTCATCGAGCGGCAGCGGGACGTCGATGAAGTGCAGCTGACCCGTCGCGTACTCGATCGAGTAGTCGATCCCGCGCGAGAGCGGGCTCTGCGCGATCACGGCGCCGGTGCGCGCGTCGATCGTCGCCAGCAGCACGACTTCCGAGCCGACGACGATGCTGGGCCGCAGCACGATCCCGTTCGCCAGGCCCGTCGGCGCGAACACGCGGCGGTCGTAGCCGACGTCGTTGCGCGCGACGAACAGCGACGCGCGGCGGTTGTCGCCGGCGAGCTCGAGCTTCGCGCCGTCGACGAGCTGGTCGAAGCCGCCCAGCGCGTTCGTGCTCGCGCCGGTGCTCGCGCGGAACTCGCCCCACTGCGCGGTGGCGCGGCCGCTGTCGAGCCGCGCGAAGAGATGGTCGCGCGAGAGCGCGTCGTTGCGCCGCACGCTGGCGTCGCCGGTGATCGCGTAGGGACGGTCGGCGGCATCGCCGTTGTACGTCCCGAGCGCGCCGCCGTACTGCGGCGTGCGCTGCAGCGTGTCGGCGGTGTCGTACGCGAACGTCGCGAGCGACTTGCCCATCGCGCCGGTGCCGAACATCGCGATGCGCCCGCGGCGCGAGTTTGTACCGTCCGGCTGGCCGTCGGCTGCGTCCGGAATACCGGGGACGGAGCCCGCGCCCGCGCTGACAAGGCCGGTGACGAACGGCTTGCGCAAGTTCGGCGCGAGGAAGAACCGCGCTTCGCGGCTGGCGTCGCCGCAGTCCGCGCGCAGCACGATCGCACCGGGCGTGAGGCCGGGGATGAGGCGCACCGTCGCGGCGCCGTTGACGTCGAGCGCGATGTCGACGGCCTGGCGGATCGCGGTGCTGCTCACGATGGCCGGCGAGCTCGTGGAGATCGGCGTGGGCGTGTTCGGCGCCGCGGGCTGATCCGCGGTACCCGCGACATTCGCCGCCGCGCCGCGCTCGAGCCGCGCGTCGCCTTGCACGAGCGCGAGCTGCACGATGCTGCCCGATGCCGCGTGATGGCCCCACGCGTCGCGCGCTTCGATGCGGATTTGGTCGGCGCTCGTGCCGTCCGCGCGGAACGGGCCGACGCCCGACACGCTCATGGTGACCGGGCGCCCGGGGCCGAAGATGCGGTGCTTCGTCGTTTCGCCGCGCACGCTGTTCGCGCCGAGCGGCGTGAGCGACACGGCGTTCGGACCGGGCTGCAGCGCGATGCCGTAGTAGGTGTAGCGCGTGACGCCGCTCTTGGTGTCGACGGTGCGCTTGCCGATGCGCGAGAACGGAACGACGGCGTCGCCGACCTTCAGCTCGACGCCCGCACCTTTCACCGTCTGCACTTCGATGCTCGCGGCGGTCGATGCCGCGACGTCATCGTCGGCCGGCGCGACCAGCGACGCGCTCAGCGCGTCGGTCGCATCGAACGTCAGGTGCGTGAGATCGCCGCCTTCAGGCGCCTTCTGCGGCGCGTTGTCCGGCGCGACCGCGGACGCCGCCACGGCTTGCGCAGACGCAGCCGCACCCGGCGATGCAGCCGCGGCCGGCGAAGTAACCGCGGCCGGCGACGTTGCGACCGCAGGCGACGAACCGGCGGCGGGCGACGACACGGACTGCGGCGACGCCGGGGCGGAAACCGGTGCCGTCTCGCTCGCGAACGCACCCGGGATCTCGCCCGCGGGGTTCACGTCGACCGTCGACAGGATGATTCCCATGACGACGAACGCGACACCGCTGCGCCGGATGCGATTGCGGGTGATCATGCGGCCGGTTCCACCGCGAAGTTGACGTCGTGCATCAGCCCCGCGTCATAGAGGCCGTGCAGCAGCCGCTGAAGACTGCGCGGGCTGTCGTAGCGGCGGTCGTCGTACGCGCGCACGCCCGGCGGCAGCGTCGTCGTGTCGACGCGCAGCACGTGCTGGCCGGGATGCACCGACGGGAACGTGAAGCGGCCGTACTGGTCGGTGGTGACCGACGATCCGTCCTCGAGATACACGCGCACGCCCGCGACGCCGCGGTCGCCGTCGCGGAAGCGCCCGGTCTTTGCGGTGTCCACGAACACGCGCCCGGTGATGACGATGCGGTTGCCGAGCGCGCCCGCGACCACCCGCGTGTCGGCGCTCGCGGCGGCATGCAGCCGCGCGCCGGTGCCGGACGCCGCGTCGACGTCGACCACGTTGACCAGCGTCGCGCCGTCGGATGCGTACGGCATCACCACGCACGCGTACGTGATCGTGTGCTGCGTGTCGAGCGCCGCGAACGTCCAGGTGAGGATGCGCCCGTTGCGCTGCGGCTCGACGGGCACGCCGTCCACGCGCGCCGTTCCGGGCGCGTAGACGAGGCCGGACGGCAGCGTGTCGACGACGCGCGTCGCGCCGAACTGTGTGCCCTGGCTGCCGACTTGCAGCGTGTAGACGAGACGGTCACCGCCGGAAGCGACGTCACGGTCCACGGTCTTGGACACCGCGAGCGGATGCGGTGCGAACATCGGCATATTCCCGAGCAATCCGAATACCTCTGAGAGCGACACTGAGCTCGCGGTTAGGGAGAAGCCGCCGGGCGTCGCGAGCATCTGGTCGTCGAGCTCGCGCAGCGTGGCGTTGTAGAGCAGACCGCTGGGATCGGGGCTGATCGACACCGCGATGCGGCGGTTGCGATAACCCGGTGCGGTGATGTCGAGCTCGTACTGCGCGGACTGCGCCGCCGTTCCGAGCTGGTTGGCGTTGAAGACGAAGCTGTACGCGCCGTCCGAGCCCGTCGTGAACGGGTTGCGGTTGCCGGTGTTCGGCGGCAGGCCGCCGGGCGGAACGCCGACGAGCGCGTCCTGCGGCATGCGCCCGAGCGACGAGCCGTTCGCCGATCCGACTTGCGGCAGCGTGACGATGGCTTTGGTCGCGAAGTCGCGCAGCGTCATGACCGCGCCGTTGACCGGCGAGCCCGACCCGGCGAAACCGTCGTACACCACGTTGCCGAGGCCGACGAGCACGCTGGCGGGCGTCGTGGTGATCGCCGCGATGCCGTCCGCGGACAGCGACGCGACGTTGACGTACGTCGAACCGGCGGTCGTTCCGCTCTGGACGACCGCGTCGAACGTGAGCGTGTCGACCGCGCCGACGCCCAGCGTTCCGATGCGCACGGTGAGCTTCTGTCCCGCGAGCGTGGCGGACGCCGCGACGTTTATGTCATTGAGGCGCACCGTCTGCAGGAGCGGACGAATCCCCGGCGGTACGTCGTCGACGATCACGACGTTGGTCGCCGGCGAGCCGCCGTAGTTCTTGAAGCGGATCGAGTAGGTGACCGTCTCGCCGGGGCTCGCGGGATGCGAGCGCGTCTCGTTCACGAGCTTGTTGACGGACGTCGCGGGACCGCCCGGTCCGGCGATCGATGCGCCGGGCTGCGCGACGGCCCACTCCTTGCCGGTATCGGTGACGAGACCGTTCGCGACCGACGTGTTGGTGGAGCGCGCCGCAACGGCGATCGGAAACACCGCGCCGACCGCCACGCCCGTCGTGGTAATGACGGCTTGCACTTTGATGAACTCACCGGGCGCAAGCACCGGCGTCGCCGTCGTGCTGATCGCCACCGGCACGGGACCGGATGCGGTGAGGAAGACGACGGACGCGATCGTTCCGGAGCCCGTCGTCAGCGACTGAATCGTGTACGCGTCGGCGACGTTGCCGGCGTTGGTGATGGTGAACGTGCGCACGATCGGCGTGCCCACCGGAAAGCCTTCGGACGCCGGGTCGACCGCCGTCTCCTTGGGAGAGACGGCGATCCCGGAGACCGCTGCGATGGAGACGGAGACGGTGTTGGACTGCACCCCGTACGTCAGGCCGTGCGGGTCGCTGTACTGTGCCGTGACCGTGTTCATGATGATGACGCCCGCGGCGGGAGATGCCTCGCCGATCCCTGCGGCAGCAGCCAGCAGGGATACGGCGAGGCCCATCGTGCGCACGAGGCGCGCGAAGACTCCCGTCATCCGAACGTTACTTGATCTGGACCTTGAAGGTGCAGTTCCCGCTCGCGCCCGCGTTGAGCGGGCCGACCGTGTCGGTGAACCGTGACGAGCCGGCGGCGCCCGGACCGGGGTTGTAGCCGCCCAGCGTACCGCCGCTCGAGTCGACCGGAACCGCGTACAGACCGTTCGAGTTCGCAGCCCAGTTGTTCGTGTACGCGGTCGCACCACCGCCGCCCGACGCCGCTCCGTCTTCCGTGATGACGAACGAGGTGGCGTTGAGGGTGATGTTGTTCGTCCCGCCCGCGGGCGCGACGTTCGTGTACGTCACCGTGTACTGCACGCACTCACCGGGGTTCACGTTGGCGGCGCCGGGCGTGAACACGGTCGCGGTCGCGCACGGCTGGCCCGCCGCGACGCCCAGCGTCTTCACCAGCTTCACGTAGCCGCCGACGAAGATTTCGTCCAGCGTCACGTTGTTCTTGGTGTTGTCGTTGACCGACGTCGCGGTGACCGCGTCGCCGTACGCCGCGAACGAGTTGAACGTCGTAGCGCCGGCCGGCGGCGTGTAGAGCGTGCGATAGTTCTGCGTCGCGCCCGAAGGCACGCACACCGAGGTGATCGCGGTGCCCGCGACGACCGCGCCGCAGCTTCCGCTCGCGGCCTGTCCTGCGCTCTGGAACGTCACCGTCCAGCCGGCTGGAAGCGCCGTGAGACCGGGTCCGGTCGCGGCGGTCAGGTTGTACGTGTCGTCCTTGTTGGCGGGGTTCTGGATCGAGTTGACGATCGTGATCGCCGCCGCGGCCGCGGGCACGGTGACGGTCGCGCCGTTCACCGCGGAGAGGATCGTGCCGCCGTTGGTGTAGCTGACGGCGGTGTAATCATCGTTGGTGTTCGTCGGACCGACCGCACCCGGGAAGCCGTTCGGACCGTTCAGCACCGAGGTGGACGACGGCGATGCCGCCGACGTCACGCCGGCCGCTCCCGTGAGCGCGCCGTTCGCATTCGCCACCGCCGGTGCAGTGTTCGCCGTCGTCGCGCTCGCGTTATTGGTCACGCTCTGCAGCGTGATGCCGGGGCCTTCGATGAAGCCGCTCTGGTCGGCGTAGATCGAGTTCACGACGTTCGTGATGGCGTTTGCATTCGCGGCGCCGAAGGCCGTCGAACCGTTGATCGTGTACGTGAACGCGACCTGAGCCTGACCGGCCGTCACGCTGCCCTGCGACGAACCGGGATTCGACGCGCCGAAGGAGCCCGTGATCGCGGACGCCGGGATGAACACGCCGACGTACACGGCACCGACCGTCGAGTTCGTCCAGTTCGTGCCGTCGGTCGAGTAGATGAACACCGCGCCCGTGGGCTGCGTCACCCACGACGGAGCGGTGTTGAGCGTCAGCTGCGTGGCGTTGTAGGATGGGATCTTGTCCGTGAGCACGACGCCGCACGCGACGTTGGACGGACAGGCCGCACCGTACGAACCGGCCGGAAGACCGCTTCTGAACACGGCCGCCATCGCGCGGCTGCCGCCGTTGTTGCCGCGCACGGTGTACTGCACCGTCGGTGCGAGCACCGAGCCGCCGACCGCCGCGATCTTCTGGAGATCCATGCGCGCGTCCGCGACGACGGTGTCGTTGTACTGGCCGACGGTGTTCGGCGTCGACGTCTGCAGCGTCGTTCCGCTGCCGGCCGGCTGCGTGACGTTCGCCGTCACGTTGGTCGTGATCGTGCCCGACGCGCCCGCCTGCGCGGTGTACGTCACGTTGATCGCGATCGTGCCGTTGATGGCCGTGAGGAACGGCCCGCCGGCGTTGCCGGTCGCGAGGTAGTTGTTCACCGCGGCGACGGTCGCGAGGCTCTGGTTGCCCGCGCCCGCGTTCACCACGAACGTCGAGAAGTTGCCCTGGCCGGCCGTCACGCCGTTCGCCGTGCCCAGCGCGCCGGAGAGCTGGAAATAGCCCGCGGCGTTACCGGTGTTGGTGAGCGTGTAGTTGTCGGTGACGGTGCCGCCGGGGCTCACCGTGTTGTTCCCGGGCGTGCCTTGCGGAGGCGCGATCGTCATCGACGGCGCGTTCTGGACGGTCGTCGTGACGGTGTTCGACTGCGAGTTGTAGGTGTTCGTACCGTCGGAGTAGGTGGCCGTCGCGGTGTTGGTGATCGCGGTACCCGCCGGCGTGGCCGCTGCGAAAGCGGGCGCCGCGGTCGCGAATCCCAAGGCGACGACCACTGGTGCGACGACGGCCGCGCACGCGCGCAGCAGCGATCTCACGTGCAGGTGCATCGAGCCGGTGTTCCCTTCCATGGAAATGCTCGAGGCTCGCATCATTTGACGCGAACCTCGTACGTGTACGCGGCGGCCTGGTGCGGCGCGATCGCGCCGTCGGTGACGAACCGAACCGTCGTGTAGAGTGACGGATCGGCCTTCTTGACCACCGTCGTGCCGTCGGGCTGTTTGACGGTGACTGTCGGCGCAGCCGACCACGTCTTGCCGCCGTCGAGCGAGAACTCGGCGCGCGCGCGCGGCGCCTTCGCCGATCCTCCGACGTAGCTCGTGCCCGCGGGAATCTTCCCGACCGGCACGAGACGCAGCGCCGGCGAGTCGCCGGCGTTGGAGGCGACGATGTCGTACTCGATCTCGTCGCCCGACTTGGGCTGGGCTTTCTCCACGGGCGTCAACGTCGTCTTGCCGTCGGCGGCTTTCGTGACGATTGACCCGGTGAGCTTGAGCGTGACGTTCGGTTTGGCCGAGGCGAGACCCGGAAGGGCCAGCGCGAGGATGACGAGCGACGACGCCGCGATGCTACGCATGGATGCCTGAACTCCTCGTGACGTGCGAAACCACGTGCGGAACGCCGCTACCCGAATGCGCAGCGGCCATCGCCGATGCTAGCAAGGGGGCGCCATCCCGGAGAACCGTTTGCGCCCGCGTCCGACAAGAAGATAACCGGCCGTTGACTCGCCGTTTACACAACCGTCCATTTCGAGGCTGAAATGGAGAAGCGTGAAGATCGCTTTACGCGGAGACGGCTCTTTTGGGGACGGTAGCCCCGGGCGGAAGGGCTCATTCTTCGCCGATGGTCCCAAGCATAGCCGCCGGAAGGCCCTGGCATGGTTGCGGGACCGTGTCTAAGGCATCGGCAGGTTTTTCAGCCGCTTTAGCCGGTTCCGCACACTGATAGCGTTTGCTCGCTAGCGGTAACGGTCGCGCCTGTCGAACACTCGCGCTCCTATGCGGACTGTGCGGGGATTTGTCTTTGCGCTGGTGGCGTTTACCGTTATCGCGGGATGTGCGGGCGGAAGCCGCGGCACTTCGGTCCCCGAACGGCCCGCAGCGACGACGGCACCATCGTTCGCGGTTCCCGCGAAGCTGTCGTTCGCCGTTCCGCCGCCACCGCCGCGTTCGGTCCCCGCGAAGCCGTCCGCGTTTCGCGGCGGTGCGGTCCCGAACGTCGTCCAGCACCCGGCGTTCTTCGCCGGTGAAGCGGCGCTGAGCAACGGCGTCTACTATCTCGCGCTGCCGAACGGCACGCCGTTCGGATACTACAGCTATCTGTCGGATCCGAACTACGTCTACCACTTCGACATGGGCTACGAATACGCCGTCGACGCGAACGACGGCAACGGCGGAATCTACTTCTACG
>JAQBPK010000026.1 GCA_028287565.1 Vulcanimicrobiota bacterium | reverse complement strand
CGCGCCGCGCAAGCCCGTCGCGCGCCCGCGCCGCCGCGGCCCCTGGGACGCGCCGCTGATCCCGCTTCCGTTCGACCCGCCGTTCGCCCGCGACGAGCCCGCTTAGCAATCACAAAAGGCGCCCGATCCGATACGACGGGCGCCTCCTGCTATCGGCCGGTTGTGGGCTTTACCGGCCGATCTCTCCGTTCATCACGGAGATGTCGATGGTTCCGCAGCCCGTCGTGTAGTCGAAGCCCGGAAGCGCCGTGTACGCGCCGTTGCCGCCCGTGATGATGTCGTGGAACCCGCCGAGCGTCTGCGTCGGCGGCGGCCCGTTCACCGTCGTCGTCGCATTGAGGTACTGCTCGTAGTTCGCGTACAGCGGCGGCGCCGCGAACCCGAGCGCGTTGCCGTGCGCGGACATCAGCCGCGCGTACGCGCCCATCGCGAGCGGCGACGATTCGCTCGTCCCGCCGATCGCGCAGCCCGCGCTGCAGTCGCCGACGCCCGGCACGTTCGAACCGTACACGCGGTACGCGCCCGCGACGGCATCGGCCGTCATCGCGATGTCGGGCAGGCTGCGCAGGTTCGTCGCCGCGAGACCGTTGCTGTGCGGCTGCGCGCGCTGCTGCCACGCGGTCGAGTTCTCGAACTGGCTGATCCCGCCGCCGCCCGCGTTCCACGCCGCTTCACCGACGTAGCTGGAATCGGGCGAGTTCGCCACCGCCGACGTTCCGCCGACGCCGAGCACGTAGGGCGACGCCGCGGGAAACGAGATCATCGGCGGTCCCGAACCCGGCGCGCCGTTGGTCGGCGCGAGCGCGCACGACGAGCCGGTGTCGCCGGTCGACGCGAACATCGTCTGCCCTTGCGCCGCCGCCTGTTTGAAGAGGTTGTCGTCCACCTTCATCGAGCCGTCGAGCCACGCTTGGTACTCGCACTCGCCGAACGACGAGTTGCCGAGCTGGGCGACGTTCTGCGTCACCCACTTGCTGTACGCGTTGGCGATGTCGGAGTCGGTGAGCGAGGTCGTCGCGTAGATGTACAGCGCCTGCACCGTCTGCGCCATGCCGGTGGAACTCTGCGTGTCGAGATCCCACTCGGCCGCAGCTGACGTGTCCGAGCTCGCCATGCCGACCGTCACGACGTTGACCGGCACTTGCGGCAGACCTTGCTTGCCTTCGGCCATGCGCAGATCGGCGATCACCGCGGAAACGTCCCCGGTAGCGATCACGGCAACCGTCGTCCCCGAGCCCGTCGGCGTCGTGCCGGCGTCATAGAACGTCTGCACGTCCTTGGCCTCGAACCGCGGCACGCACTGCCCGGTCGGCGCGACGACGCCCTTGAGGCACGAGAGATTCGGCTGCGCCGACATCTTCGCCGCGTTCGACAGCCCGAGCACAGCGCTCACGACACCGCCCAGCGACGCCGGAACCAGTGCGGGCTTGGTGTTGACGTACACGCTCGCGCCGTTGAGCGAGAAGGATTCGAGCGACGTGTTGAACGCTTTCGCCACTTGCGCTGCCGTGCCGTCCGCGCTGACGAGCTGCGGATCGGTCACGATGTTGGTGAAGCCCTGCCCGCGCAGGTACGACACGACCGACTGCACGTCGCTCGGCGCCGGCCCGAACTGCGCAGCGAACTGCCCAGGCGAGATCCGCTGCCGAGCCGCGATCAGCGACGCGAGCTGGTCTTCGTTGCGCAGGTTCAATCCGACCCGCACGGTCATCGGCGTGCTCGGCGCGAGCGCGCCCTTGTCCGCGCCGCCGGCGATCGTCGCGCCGCGCGTCGCCGTCGCCGACCACCCGGCCGGCGCGACGATCGCGTCTTGCGCGGCGCGCACGCCCTGCTGCGGCGCGCGCGCGCCGGGCAGCACGTGCTGCGAGCCCATCCCGGAGCACGACGCGGTGAGAATTCCCGTCGCGAGCGCGACCGCCACGATGCGTTTCATCGCCGCGGTCCTATTTGAGCGCCGCGTAGAGGTGCGCGATGTCCATGCTCCCCATACCGGTCGTGTAGTCGTACTTGGGCAGCGAGGTGTAATTGCCGTTCGTTCCGGTGAGCACGTCGTGGAACGCGCCGAGCAGCTGCGTCGGCGGCGGGCCGTTGATCTGCTGCGGCGTGCTCGCGCGGTACACGTTGTAGAGCACCGGCGCCGCGAACCCGAGCGCGTTGCCGTGCGCGCTCTGCATGCGCGCGTACACGCCCGCGGCCATCGGCGAAGCAAGACTCGTGCCGCCGGTGATGTACTCCACGCCGCTTTCCCACAGCAGGCCGCCGGTCTCGATACCGGAGTCGTACGCGACGTCAGGCAAACCGCGGAACGTGTACCCGACGGGCGTCGTCCCGACGATCTGCGTCGGCGACTCCCAACTCGGCGAGTACTCGAACTGGCTGAGACCGCCGCCGCCCGACTGCCACGCGTCTTCGCCGAGATACGTGCCGTCGACGTTGCTGAACAGATCCGTTCCGCCGACCGCGACCGCGTACGGCGAAGCGGCCGGGTACTCGACCATCGGGATGCCGCCGACGCCGCCGTTGGGCGGAACGCCCGCCGCGCCGCAGTACCCGCCGGTGTCGCCGGTCGACGCGAAGAGCGTCTGTCCTTGCGCGGCCGCTTCCACGAGCACCATGTCGCCCGCGAGCATGTCGCCGGAGATGTACGGGAACGCTTCGCACCCGCCGACCGAAGCGTTGAGAATCGTCGTGCGGTCGTCGGACGCCCAGCGGTTCAGCGCGACCACGAGATCGCTGAACGCGAACGAGCCGGCGTTGTAGAGCACCAGGGTCTTCGCGTTGTACGCCATGCCTTGCGCGTACGTCATGTCGAGCGTCCACTCGGTCTGGCCGCTCACGTCTGCCGTTTGCGGCTGCGCGTGCACGATCTCGACCGGAACCTGCGGCATGCCGAACTGCGTCTCGTTCTCGCGCAGGTCCGCGATCGAACCGCTCACGTCGCCGATCGTGAAGATCCCGATCTCGGTGTTCGTGGCGGGCGGCGTCGAGCCGGCGTTGTACGCGATGTTGAACGTCGCGGGGTCGTAGAAGCGCGGGCAGACGGGCGCACCGGTCGTCGTGTTGACGCCCTTGGTGCAGCCGTTCGGGCTCGGCGATCCGTTCGCGTCGAACACCGCCGGCTTCACGCCGGGCGCGGGCCTGGACGGATGGCTCGCCTTCAGCCCTGGTGCGTTCGTGAGACCGAGCACCGCGACGACGTTGCCGCCGAGCGAGGTGGGAACGAACGCGGGCTGCGTGTTGGCGTAATACTGCTTGCCGCCCACGCTGAACGCGTGCAGCGTCGTGTTGAACGCTTTCTGCACCGCCGCCGCGGACGCGCTCGCCGTGACGAGCATGTTGTTCGGCGCCGGCGTGATGTTGGTGAACCCGGACTGCTGCAGATACGCGGTCGCCGCGGCAACCTGCGCGCTCGACGGAGCGTACTGGCTCACGAACGCGCCGCGCGAGACGATCTGGCGCGCGGCGATCGCGGCCTTCACCGCATCGACGTTGCGCATCTGAAGCGCCAGGACGACGTTCACGGGCTTCGTGCCGTCGAGCTGGCCGAGGTCGGTCGCGTTCGCGAGCGCGAGCGCGCCGGTGGCCGTCGCAGCCCAGCCGGCCGGGGCCGTGGCGACGGC
>JAQBPK010000025.1 GCA_028287565.1 Vulcanimicrobiota bacterium | reverse complement strand
GGAAGGCTGTCGAACTGTTTGAGCAGCGCCCGCGCACCGAGCACGTCGCCGACCGCGGCGACCTCGATCGCGAGCGCGAGCAACAATTGGCGCTCGTCGCTAGCCAGTTGCGCGACGTCCACCTGCTGCACGTCGCGCCTGATACGGGCGACCAGCTCGCGGTGCGCGAAGCGTTCGCCGACCGCGCGCAGAACGGCGGCGCGCCGGCACGACGCGATGAGTCGCAGCGCTTCGCTCACCGCGACGTCTTCAGCTTCACCGGCCCAGCGCAGCGCTTCGTCGATGCGCCCGTCCATCTCGTCGTGCATCGAGGAGAAAAACGCGACACCCCACCACGGTCTCGCCAGGCCCGGCGCGCTCCACTCGATCCGGCGCGCGCGGTCGTCGACGAATATCCACGACGGGCGGTCGAGCCGCTCCGCCGCGAGGATCGCAAGCGCCTGAATCGCGTGCGCTTCGAGAAAACGGTCGTAGTGGCGGCACTGGTCGAGCCGGCGCAGCGCGGCGTGAAAGCTTTCCGTCGCGGCAGCGTAGTCGCTGCGCGCGGTCGCCACCCAGCCGCGGTATTCAAGCGAGCGCGCGTGCACGATGTCGGCGTTGGGCGACACGAGGTCGAGCGCGCTGTCGGCCGCGTCGAGATCGCGCAAACCGTAGTGCGCCAGGCCCATGTTGAGCGCGATCTCCGAGCGGATCGTCGGGTGTGCCCGGTCGGATGCGCGGTAGGCGGCCTCGAGCAACTCGAGTCCATGCACGTTGTCGCCGCCGCGAACGTACGCCGTCCCGAGCAGCATGCGCGCGGTGAGCGATGCGTCGAGGGTGCCGTGCGCAACGAAGACGTTGCGCACGACGGTAATCGCCTCGTCGGGACGGCCGGTCCGCAGCAGCGCGCGCGCACGCAGCAGCGCGAGCTGCGAGACCATGTCGACGTCGCTCGGGCGGACGCGGTCACAGAGCGCCAGGCAACCTTCGAAGTCGCCGGCGAACCAAGCTCGCATCGCTTCCGCGAATGTCGCGCGGCCGACCGGCCGCGCTTTTTGTACTTCTTGTGAAATCACGCCCCACACCCAGTATACCGAGGGCGTCCGAAGACGCCCTCCGCATGTCTACGCTGCGACGTTCGGCGGGTCGCTCGAAACTCCGTCAGTGCGCCGGTTCGGAGGGACCGGAACCGATCGTCCCGTCGTACGCGACCGGTGCCGGCGGCGGAGTGGCACCGGGCGCACCCGTCGTCAAGCTCGCCGAGGCGCCCGGCGCCTTCGATCCTGCGACCAGGGATCCCGATGCGCTGAAGGTCGCGGCGCCGAGGCTGATGAGGGCTGCGAGGGCGATGATGATGAGGTTCACGTGTAGGCCTGCTTTCGTTCGTGAGAATGCAAGGCCGGTACAAGGTACCGGTCCCGTCTATAGGAATCGGTACGGATGTACCGGTCCCAGAGGACACTACACGGGTCGGACGCGCGGAGTCACTCCTCAAGTCGTGGTGGATGCGAGCCGGTGATCTCGAAGAGCCTGCTCATCTCGGTGAGCTCGAAGATGCGGCGGACGGACGGCGCGACGACCACCACCGTGATCGGGCAGTGCGGGAGCCGCCGGCGCAGCCGGACGAGGGCGCTCAAGAAAGCGCTGTCCAGATAGCGCACCTCGGAGAGGTCGATGACGATGGGAACGCCGCCGTCCGGGACGGACAGGCGAGCATCGATCTCACCTTCCTTCCAAATATCAAGCTCGCCGTTGAATGAAACGACGTGGCGCTGCACCGGGACCTTCTCCGATCAGAAAGACGCGCGAAGCCGCGGCGGCATAGCACCGTCGCGGGGCTCCCCTAGCGTAGCAGACTGTCGGCGCACGCTCCTAGGGGACGAAAGACCTACGATACGAGCTCCGTCCCGAGCCCGCCGAGGGCCGCGTCGATCGCGCCGTACCCCGCGCCCGCCACGACGGCGCGCTTAGCCCCGGTCCGCACCGCGGCGATCGCCGCTCGCATCTTTGGGATCATGCCGTCTGTGAACGTGCCGTCGGCGAGCAGCGCCTCCGCCTGGGCGACGGTGAGCCGGGCGATCACGGAGTCGGGGTCGTTCACGTCGCGCCGCACCCCGGCGACGTTGGTGATCACGACGTAGGCGTCGGCGCGCAGCGCGCCCGCCAGCGCGCCCGCCGCGGTGTCGGCGTTGCAGTTGAGCGCGCCGCCGCCGTCGACGTCGAGCGCGAGCGGCGCCACGACGACCACGAAACCCGCGTCCAGGAGCGCGCGCGCCGGCGCCGGATCGACGCCCGCAATCTCGCCGACGTAGCCGAGGTCGACGCCGTTGATCGCGCCCGCGCGGCGGGCGCCGAGCAGGTTGCCGTCCTCACCGGAGATGCCGACGGTCCGTGCCCCTCGCCCCGCCAAGGCGCGCACGAGCGCTTTGTTCACGGTGCCGCACAGGACGTACTCGACCACGTCCCGCGTCTCGCGGCCGGTGACGCGCAGCCCCTGCACGCGAACCTCGTCGATCGCCTTGGCGTCGAGCTCGGCGTCGATCTGCGGCCCGCCGCCGTGGACCAGGACGACCCGCTCGCCGCGGCGCGCGAGCGCGGCGACCTCGTCGAGAACCGGGTCTT
>JAQBPK010000374.1 GCA_028287565.1 Vulcanimicrobiota bacterium | reverse complement strand
TGCGCGACGCCGCGGTGCGCGTCGTGCGCGGCGGCGACGACCGTCAAGCCAGCGTCGCGTGCGGACTCGAAGCGCTCTCGGACGGCGTCGCGGCGGTGTTCGTGCACGACGGTGCGCGCCCGCTGGTGCGGACGTCCGACGTTCGCAACGGGATGCGGCCGGTGCGTCCGGGCACGGCGTCGCTGCTCGCGACGCCGTTGCTCGACACGGTGAAGGTCGCCGGCGCCGACGGCAAGGTGACGCGCACGCTCGACCGCTCGACGCTGTGGGCCGCGCAGACGCCGCAGTTCGCGACCGCGCGCGATCTGCGGCGCGCGCACGCCGAAGCGCTTCGCCACGGCCAGCCGCCGGCGACGGACGACGCCGCGCTGCTCGAGCGCGCGGGGCTGGACGTCGTGATCGTGGAGGGCTCGCCCGACAACTTCAAGATCACGCTGCCGGGCGATCTGACGCGCGCCGAGGCGCTGCTGCGCGAGCGCGGCGAGGACGGCGCGGCCGAAGAAGAGATCCTGGTGGTGGAGTGCTTCGTGGACCCGCGCGCCGTCGACAGCGTCCTGCTCGAGCTCGAGGCGCGCGACGCGCGCGTCGACGGCTTCGACCGCGACTTGCCGGGCGCGACGGTCATTCGCGCGTACGCGACGAGCGCGGCGCTGCGCGGCTTCGGCGCGCGGCTGCACGCGCTCGCCGGCGAGGACGCGCTGTTCACGACCCACCTTTCGCACCACGCGCCGCGCAGCGCGGCGGTCTTGGACCGCGAGCACTAGCGCCGTGCAGGCGGCCCACTTTCGCGTCGGGCACGGTTTTGACGCGCACCGGCTCGTCGCAGGGCGGCCGTTCGTGCTGGGCGGCGTGCGCATCGAGCACGACACGGGGCCGCTGGGGCACAGCGACGCCGACGTGCTCACTCACGCGATCAGCGACGCGCTGCTCGGCGCGTGCGCGCTCGGCGATCTGGGCGCGCACTTCCCCGACACCGATCCGCAGTGGAAGGACGCGGACTCGCTCCGGCTGCTGGCCGCATGTCACGAGCTCGCGGTGCGCCACGGCTGGACGATCGCGAACGTCGATGCGACGGTGGTGGTGGACCGGCCGAAGCTGGCGCCGCACGTGGCGCTGATGCGCGACGCGATCGCCGACGTGCTCGCGCTGGACGTCGAGCGGATCAGCGTGAAGGCGAAGACCAGCGAGGGGCTGGGCTACACCGGCGACGGGACGGGGATCGTCGCCTACGCGGTGGTGCTGGTCGAGGCGCTCGAGCGCCGCGACTGATCGTCGCCGGCGGCTTCGGCGGCGGAGTGGCCCGCCGGGCGGGCGGATGCGGGCGTCAGCCGGGTTGACGCGCGGGGGACGACGTCGTCGTCTCCCAGACCTTGAAACGGCGCAAACCAGATCACAGCGCTTTCACCTGATGCTCCTCGCGGATTTCGACGCCGCGCGTATCGACGCGCTGGCGGCGGCGGGCGGTGAGCTCGTCGTCCCACACCCCGGCCGCGGCGCATTCCTGAGCGACGGCCGAGAGCTCGGCCAAAAACCGTAATGCGCCTGCGACGCGTCGATTGTCCGACGTAGCGTTCATGAGCCAACGGTACCGGAGCGCGGCGCCGCGCTCTATCCGTGAAGGTACGGATGTTGGGGCGGCCGGCTACGTAGTCTACGGAGCCGCCGATTCCGCCAGCAGCGTTTCCAGAGCGCGGCGGCTCGACACGCCCAGCTTGCGGTAGATGGCGGCGATGTGTGTCTCGACGGTGCGCTCGGAGATCACGAGCGTCTCGGCGATCGCGCGCGTCTGATGGCCCGCGACGACGAGGCCGGCGATCTCGCGCTCGCGGCCGGTCAGCGTCGACTCGCCGCGCCGGCGTGCGGCGGTGACCCCGGTCTCGGTGTTGCGGCGCACCTCGGCCGCGGCCCCGATGCGCCGGAAGATCGCGACGGCCTCGGCGACCCGTCCGGCCAGCTCGAGCGCATACGCTTCCTCGAGCGTCCAGCCCGCGGCGTGAAACGCCTCGACCGCGCGCTCGGCGAGCGCGATGCACTCGTCGCGGCGGCGCCGCCGCAGCGCTTCCCGCGCATCGAGCAGCGCCATGACGCCTTGCGCCGGGCGAGCCCCTTCCCGGACCGCGACCGCCGCGACGAACTCGCGAGCGCGCGCGCGAGCCGCGGCGTCGCCGAAACGCGAGGTGACGTCGACGAGCCAATACGGCGCCTCCGTATGATCGAACACGGGCTGAACGCGCGCGATCACGTCGCCCGCTTCGGAGACGCGGTGCTCGGACGCGAGCCGGTGTGCGATGGACGCGGACAGCATCGCGATCGAGGAGAGGTCGACGTCGTCGATGGCCGCATCGAGTGCGGCCTGCGCCCGGTCGAGATCGTCCGGGGCGTGAGTGCCCTCGAGCGTCCCCACGCGCATCGAAAGCGCGAGCGACCAGCGCCGCACCGCGCGCACGCCGTGCTCGATCTCCGCGCTGCGCGCGACGAGCTGCCGCGCGTGCGCGAGGTCGCCCGACAGCAGCGCCGGAAGCGCCGCGTTCTGCGCGATCCAGGCGGCGATGTGGCGGTTCTTCGTCTTCTCCGCGCCGCCGAGCGCTTCGGCGTAGAGCTCGCGCGCGCGGGTGAGCGTTCCGTACGCGATCTCCAGATTACCCCAGTTGTTGTACGTGCGCAGCATCAGGTCGTTGTCGCCGAGCGCGCGCGCTTCGCCGACCGCGACTTCGAAACGCACGCGCGCCTCGTCGGGCCGGCCGACGAATCCGAGCGCGAGCGCGTAGGCGCCCGAGAAGCGGGCGCTCACGAACGGGTCGGACCGCACGCCGAGGCGCT
Organism: Vulcanimicrobiota bacterium; assembly: GCA_028287565.1. Lineage (GTDB taxonomy): Bacteria > Vulcanimicrobiota > Vulcanimicrobiia > Vulcanimicrobiales > Vulcanimicrobiaceae > Vulcanimicrobium. Next base: position 4,228 of record JAQBPK010000374.1, on the reverse strand, counting down.
CGGCGCGCTGCAGCCGGTCGAGCGCTTCGGCGGCCCGCCCGTGCGTCGTCAACAAGCCGGCGACCATGACCTCCGCTTCGAAGCGCAGCTCCGGCTCGACGTCGGTCGTCATCGCAAGACCGTCCGCCTCGCGCAAGCCCGCTTCGTAGCGCCCGCTCTCGAAGAGCACGCGTGCTTTGCGCAGCGCGGCGCGCCAGGCCGGCCGGGGCTCGTGCGCGGAGTAATACGCCTCCGCCGCGCGGCCGAACCAGTCCACCGATTGTGCGAGATCGCCGAGCGCGTACCACGAGTCGGCCGTGCGCTCCGCGAGGTGCGCGCGGCGCGCTTCCTCGACGGCGAGCCGATGCGCGCGCTCGTACGTGCGCGCGGCGTCGGCGTACGCGTAGACCGCGTATGCGTCGTCGCCCGCGCGCTCGCTCCAGTCGGCCGCTGCCTCCGCCTCGCCCGCTCGCCACAAGTGGTCGGCGATCGCGGCGACGTCGGGCTCCGATTCCGCCGCCAGCGCCTGCGCGACCTTGCCGTGCATCAGCCGCGCTTCCGCGCGCAGCAGCTCGCTGTAGATCGCCTCGCGCGTGAGCGTGTGCCGGAACGCGAACGCATCGCCCTCGTTGTCGGATTGCTCGACGACGAGCTGCAGATCGCGCGCGCGCCGCAGCGCGGCGTACACCGCGAACAGATCGAGGCCGCAGAACGAGGCGACGAAGCGTGCCGAGAAGCGCCGTCCGATCAGCGCCGCGTGAAGCAAGACGGTCCGGTCGGTGTCCGTGAGCGACGCGAATCGCTCGCGCACCGTCACCCGGACGCTGGTCGGCACCGACGGTTCCGCGTGCACGTCGCGATCGAGCCGCTCGAACACGCCGCGCAACAGCTCTTCGGCGAACAGCGGCCGCCCGTCCGACAGGTCACGGATTTGCGCGAGGACGCCGGCCGACACGCTGCGCTCGCCGTCGCGGATGACGCTTGCGAGGAGACGCTCGATCTGCTGTGAAGGCAGCGCGTCCAGCGTTACCACCGCTTCGGATTCACGCTCGAGTGCGACGATCGAGCGCGCGCGCGCCGAATCGGACTCGATCTCGTCCGGCCGGTACGTCACGATGAACGTTACGCTGCACGCCGCGAGACGCGTCGCGAGAAAGCGCAAGAGCTCGACCGTGCCGGCGTCCGCCCAATGCAGATCCTCGACGACGATCAGCAGGCCGCGCCACGTTCCGCCGGCCGCGGCCGCCGCGATCGATTCCGCGATCGCGTTGAAGCGCCGCGTCTTGGTGTCCGGAGCGCGGTCCTCGATCGCCCGGACCACGTCGATACCGAGCCGCTCGAGCGCCTCTTCCAAGGCTGCATAAGGCGCGTTCGCATACTCGCGTGTCGAGCCGAGCGCGGTGCGATACCCCTCGCTGCCGACCGCGCGCGTTACCTCGTCGACCAGCCGCGTCTTTCCGATCCCCGCTTCACCGCGCACGACGATGACGACCGAGCTGCGCCCGGAGGTCGTCCGCACGCGCTCGAGCAGGAAAGCCAGCTCCGAGGATCGCCCGATCAGCTCACGGCAGAAGATGCCCGACGAGATCACGGTACTTTTCTTCGCGGCAACGCCGTGGAACGCATGGTTCCGTGCCGGAGGTAACGAATGCGCGGCTCGTATGCCGACCATGCAACTCGATCGTCCTCTCCACGACGTTCTCGCAACGACGATGCCGCCCGGCCGTCCCGGCGACGCGCCCGACTCCGGCCACGGCACGGAAGCACCCGAAGGCGACGAAGAAGAAGAGGCCGATCCGTCCTGAGATGACCGGCGGCGGAGGAACGCTTCGCCGCTGAGCATCATCCACAGGCGGATGGACCGCCACCTCGACCGCCCGCTCCGCGTGCGCTTCGCCCCGTCATCGACGGGGCCGCTGCACGTCGGCGCGGCGCGGACGGCGCTCTTCAACTGGCTGCTCGCGCGTAAGACGGGCGGCTCGTTCGTCGTGCGCATCGGGGACACCGGCGCCGCGCGCGCGAGCGAGAACGACGATGCGAGCGAACGTGCGGTTCTGCACGATTTGCGCTGGCTGGGTTTGACGTGGGACGAAGGTCCGGACACCGGCGGACCCGCCGGACCGTACCGGCACGCGGAGCGAACGGCGCTGCACCGCGAGCACGTCGAGCGGCTGCTGTCGAGCGGCGCGGCGTACGAGCGCGACGGTGCGATGTGGTTTCGCACGCCGCCCGGCACGACGGTCGTCCACGACCTCGTCAAAGGCGACGTCGCGTTCGACCACGCGTCGATCGCGGACTTCGCGCTGCGCACGCCGGCCGGCGGTGCGACGTACAACCTTGCGACCGCGGTTGACGACGCCGCGATGCGGATCGACCTCGTGCTGCGCGGCGACGAGCACCTCGACGACACGCCGCGCCAGATGCTCGTGGCGCGCGCGCTCGGGTACGAGCCGCCGCGCTACGCGCACGCCGGGATGATCGTCGACAAAGACGACGCGAACGACGTCGGCGCGCTGCGCCGCGCCGGGTATCTGCCGCAGGCCGTGATCGAGCATCTCGCGCTGCTCGGCTGGTCGCCCGCGGACGGGCGCGAGACGTTCACGCTCGAGGAGCTCGCCGGGCTGTTCTCGCTCGAGCGCGTCGGCGGTTCGCCGTCGCGGTTCGATGCCGCCCGGCTGCGGGCGTTCAACGCGCGGGCGCTGCGCGCGCTGCCGCGCGAGACGTACCATGCGCTGATCGCCGAGCGGATGCAGCGCGCGGGCTTGCTCGAAGATCCCATTCCGCAAGCGGCGGACCGCTGGATCGAGACGTTCCTGGACGCGTTCGGCGCCGAAGTGCACACGCTCGGCGAAGCGCTCGAAGAGATCGCGAAGCTGCGCGAGGAGTCCGTGACGATCCCCGCGCTCGAGCTCGAACGGCTGCGCACGCGGCACGTGCTGTTCTTTCTCGACGCGGTCTCGCAGTACGTGGACGATCAGCCGGAGCTGCGCGGCCTTCCGCTCGCGAACGATCTGCCGGAGATCGCGCGCGAGTTCGGCCTGTCGAAAGAAGATGCGTTCGGCGCGGTGCGCATGGCGCTGACCGGCTCGCACGACGGGCCGCCGCTGGCGCTGCTCTTTGCGCTGCTCGGGCACGACCGCATCATGATCCGCATCGGCGCGGTCAGCTCGCACATCTTGCACGGGCGCGGGCTGGAGCCGATCAAGTACGGTCCGGGCGGCGTTCCGTTCGAGACCATCCACGCGACGCCGCCGGGCGCACAAGCAACCGGGCCCGGCCACGAGGGGTCGTAGGAGCGTCGTGGCAGGCAACCCGTTCGAGACGTTTCTGGCCGACCTGCGCGCCCCGGTCGAAAACGACCCGGCGGCGCACGGTTATCTCGACGTCCTGCTGTCGTATCCCGGCCTGCGCGCGGTAACGGCGCACCGGCTGATCCACGCGCTCTACAAAGCGAACGTTCCGCTGCTGCCGCGCTTCCTCGGATCGCTCGCGCGGTTCTGGACCGGCATCGAGATCGAGCCCGGCGCGAAGATCGGCAAAGGCGTGTTCATCGACCACGGGATGGGCGTCGTGATCGGCGAGACGGCGGAGGTCGGCGACGGCTGCACGATCTATCAAGGCGTCACGCTGGGCGGGACGTCGCTCGCGAAGACGAAGCGCCATCCGACGCTCGAGCGCAACGTGACCGTCGGTTCCGGCGCCGCGGTGCTCGGTGCGATCACGATCGGCGAAGGCGCGAAGATCGGCGCGAACTCCGTCGTGGTCAAAGACGTTCCACCCAACGCGACGGTCGTCGGGATCCCCGGCCGCGTCGTACTCGTGGACGGCAAGCCGATCAGCACCGGCACCGATGCCCGGCCGCGGGTCGAGATGCCCGATCCCAACGCACCGCTCATCGCGCAGCTTTCGGAGCGCATCGCAGCGCTCGAGGCGCGCCTCGCCGAAGTCGAACGGAAGAATGCCCCTTCGTCTGTATAACACCCGCACGCATCGCGTGGAAGAGCTGCGCCCGCTCGAGCCCGAGCACGTCCGGATCTACGTCTGCGGCCTCACGCCGTCGGCGGAAGGGCACCTGGGCCACGCGCGCTCGTTCCTGTTCTTCGACGTGCTCCGGCGCTACCTCGAGCACCCGCGCAACCGCTATCGCGTCACGTACGTGCAGAACGTCACCGACATCGACGATCGCTCGATCGCGACGGCCGCGCGCGAGGGGACGACGTACGACGCGATCGTCGCGCGGTACTACGGC
>JAQBPK010000370.1 GCA_028287565.1 Vulcanimicrobiota bacterium | reverse complement strand
CTCAACGTGTTCCTCGACAAGCTCACCGAAGAGGAGGGCGCGCAGTTCCTGCGCTCGGAGGGACGCGCGCGCAGGCAGCTTCTCAGGAACTGGTACAACGACCACTAGCGCTTGCGCGAGCTCGGCTTTCCCGACGCGGTCTCGATGCGCACGACGTTGTCCGGGATCTCGGACGGCGTGACGTCGGCGGAGAGCGTGCCGTACTCTGCTTCGTAATACGTATCGCGCAGGTGCCCGAGCTTGACGTCGCGCGCGATCGGTTCGCCGTCGCCGCGATAGACCTTCACGCCGCGGAAGAGCAGCACGTACGCCGATAGGCGAATGCGCTGCCAGTCGCTCACTTTCCAGCCCTGCGGTGCCATCACCGGGAACGCGTACGGCGGCAGGTCGTCCTTCGCGGCGCCGAGACGTTCGAACGACACGCGAAAGCCTTCACGCTGGAAAATCTGCTCCTGCAGCTCGGTGATCGTGAGTCCCGGCCGGCGCGCCACGGGGCATGCGTACGCGCCGGACCCGACCCGGTCCTCGTCCGGCTGCCACTGCCGCGGGTGTGCCATCATACCGCGAGTGCCGTGTGTCTGCCATCGGCGCCACGAGGCCGCGCTTGAACGAGCCTTGGTAACGTTGCGGTTCCACGCGGTTAGCACGCGTACGGCGCAGGGCATAACGGGGACTCCGAAGGAATTCGGACAACGAGGTAAGCGGACGTGAAGAGCGGCGAGCAGACGTTGGATCGGGAAGTGCGCCACTTGATGCGCTCGTTGAACGATGCGGCGGCGCTTCGTTCGAACCGTCTCGCGCGCGCGCTCGCGCGCGCCGACGACGACCGCCGGTTCGTCGAGGCGGTGCAGCGTTTCGTGCGCGGCGCGCTGCCCGAAGGATCGCGCATGCTGACGATCTTCGAGCTGTGCGACGTCAAGCGCAGGCTGCACAAGATCGCGGCCGACGAGCTGGGCCTGTCGATGCGCCAGCTCTATCGCGAGCGCTCCGAAGCCCAGCGGCGCGTCCGCGACGCGATCGAAGCGCACTTGCAGGCCGGCGTCCATTACGACCGTGCCGATCTGTTGACGGACGAGCTGGAGCTGCTGTACGAAGCCGTGCAGTGCGGCCGCGTCGATGCGGCGCTGCGGCGGGCGGACGAGCTGCTCGGCTATGGATTTTCACCGGACGGCGTGCACGCGCTGCGGGTGCTCAAATCGTGCGCGTTCGCGGTGTCCGGGCGCGCCGAACAGGCCGCCGCGGAGCTGGAGAACGTGCGCCGCATGGGTCCCGCGCACGAGGATCTCGCGGCGGAGGACGAGTTCGCGCACGCGTACGCGCTCGCCGCGCTCGGGCAGCACGCGGAAGCGATCCCGCACGCCGAGCGCGCGGTGCGGCTCGAGGACGGCCGCGCGGAGCTGTCCGAGCGCCGCCGCCGCGCGCACGCGCGCCATCTCGCGCTGCTCGGCAATTTGCACCAAGAGGACCACGATCCGCACAAAGCGCTCGGCGCGCTCGAGACCGCCGGCCGCATCCTGCAGTCGTGCCGGATCGCGCCGCAGTCGCAGCTCGTGCGCGTGTCGACCGACATTGCGGCGTGCTGCCTTGCGATCGCCGACATGGTCGACACCGCGACGGCGCGCGCAATCGAAGCATACCGTTCCGCGACCTGGCACGGGCTGGACGCCGAACGCGTCCGCGCCGAGATCGTGCTCGGTTTCGCGGCGCTCGCGGTGGGATCGACGGGCACCGTGCTCGACGGGTTGCCGCAATCGAGCTATTCGACGTTCGCCGGCGCGGAAGGACACTGGCTCGCGCGCATGCACCTGCTCGTCAGCCGTCTGCAAACGGCACACGGCAGAGCGGCCGAAGCGCTGGCGTCCGTGCGCGCCGCGCGCGCGACGATTCCGAACGATCACTGCCTGCGCGCGCTCGCCGATCTGCGCGCGGCGGAAGCGCTCAACGCCGCGAAAGCGCCGTGCGCCGCGCTGCCGCTGGCGCTCGACGCGATACCGCGCATGGCGCTTGGCGGCGGATCGCACCTCGCCGGCGCGGCGCACGTCGCGGCCGCGCAGGCACTGCACCAGCTGGGCGACGCGCCACGCGCGCGCGAGCACTGCGAGGCGGGCCTCGAACGCCTGCGCCGCGGCGGCATGGTGATGGATCTCTCACGCGCGCTGCGCCTCGCCGCACGCCTAACCGGCGACGCGCGCTACGTCGAGGAACAGCGAACGCTGATCGCGGGCTGAGCAGACGGGCCGCCGTGCTACGGCCGCGAGCGTCGTGACGGCGTTTTGCGCCGTGACCGCGCTGCCGGTGCGATAGCCGGCAACGGCGAGAACAAGCCCCGGAGTCGCGAATCGACGTCCAGCGGCACGGGGTCGTCGATTTCGACGCGAGCGAACGCACTGTTCAACGGGTTCAGCACGACGTTGACGTCTCCGAAGTCGTAGGCTTCCGGAACAACGGCGCTCGGCACGATGAGCCCCGCCGATATATCGCGTGCGCGCCATTCGTCGCCGTGAACGCGGCACTCGGCTCGTCCGCGTTCACCGGTACGCCATGCCGGCGAAAGCAACGACCGGTCGAACGTCTCCAAGATGTCGTCCGGCACGTCGAGCGGAAAAGCGACGTAGCCGGTTAGCGGTGCGCCGGACGACTGCACCAAGATTTCCAGAATACCGAGCGGGATTCGCGATGTCGCGTACACAGCGCGTCGCGTGCGCTCGTTCCAGCGTCCGGGATATAGCGACGCGCCGACACCGTCAAACGCTCCCGCGCGTTCGGGTTGCCGGGTGATTCGAAAAAGCCGCATTTAGCCGAAGACGCCGTGCCGGATGCGTCCCAACAGATCTTCGACTTCGCGCGAGGCGATCTCGGTGTCCAGCTCGTCGAGTGGCCGCGCTCCGTCGAGCGCGCGGTTCGGCGTCTTCATCCAGCGCTGCGCCTCAGCTTGCGACCCTAGCACGTCCTCGGCCATCGCGTAAAGGCGGGCCACGCGAGCGAGCCGGTCGGACTCATCGCGTTCGAATTTTCGCGTATAGCTCGCCTCGCGCCGCTGCACCGTGCGAAGCGGGATGTCGGCTGCTCGCGACAGATCCAGGCGGGTGATGTCCGCATATCCGACGAGCGACTCGAACGCGTTCACAACCAGTCCAGAGTCGACGACGAGGCGGAGCGTTTGCCACGCGCGCCCCCGTTTGGGCGGCTTTACCCCTAAGATCTCGACGGCTCGCTGCTCGAAGAACGCCATGGGGACCTAGTATACCATGTCGCGTCCGAACGCGACAGTTGGCGCGACGCTCAGACGCAGCGGCCGCCGTCCACTTCGAGTGCGATGCCCGTGATGAACGCTGCTTCGTCGGAGGCGAGGAAGGCGACGGCGTTGGCGATGTCGCGTGGCTGCGAGAGGCGTCCTAGCGGGACGCTGTCCGCGAACTTCGCCCGCAGCTCCGGCGTGTCGCCGCCCATGAACTCGGTCAGCAGTGGCGTCTCGCCGGCGACCGGACACACCGCGTTCACGCGGATGTTGTCGGCGGCGTACTCCACCGCCATCGACTTCGAGAACAAGATCGCCGCCGCTTTCGACGCGTTGTAGACCGTCAGGCCCGGGCGTGGCCGGATTCCCGCAGTTGACGCGATGTTGATCACCACGCCTCCGCCGTTCGCGCGAAATACCGGGACGAGCTCGAGCGCCGAGAGATACAGCGCCTTCACGTTCACCGCGAAGATGCGGTCGAACCAGTCCTCCGTCACGTCGAGCAGCGGCTGGTTGCGATGCGTGATTCCGGCGTTGTTCACGTACACGTCGATGCGCTGCTCGGCATCGACGACCGTGCGGACGGCGTGAGCGACGTCGCTTCTGCGGCTGACGTCGCAGTGGACGAACCGCGCGCCGCCCGCGCTCGATGCGGCGTTGATCGCATCGGCGACGCGCCGCCCGCCGGCGTCGTCGATGTCGAGCACTGCCACCGACGCACCCTCCTCGGCGAACTTGGTGCAGATGTCCTCGCCGAAGCCCGATCCGCCGCCCGTGACGACCGCGATCTTCCCGTGCAGCCTGCCGTCGCCCGGCATCACGCGAACTTCTGCGTGATCGTCTGCAGCGTGCTGAACTCGTGCATCGCCGCGAAGCCTTTGCCGCGCCCGTGGCCGCTGCGCTTGAACCCGCCGAACGGGAGCTCGATCCCGCCGCCCGCGCCGTAGCAGTTGATGAACACCTGCCCGACGCGCAGCGCGCGCGAGACGCGCGTTTGGCGCCCGCCGTTCTCCGTCCAGACGCCGGCGACCAAGCCGTACTCGGTCGCGTTCGCGAGCCGGATCGCATCGCTCTCGTCGCGGAACGGGAGCGCGGACAACACGGGCCCGAACACTTCCTCGCACGCGAGCTCGTGCCGCTCGTGCACGGGACCGAACAGCGTCGGCTCGACGTAGAACCCGCCGCCGGGCAAGTCGCCGGGCCGCGTGCTCCGTGCGAGCAAGCCCACCGCGTCGCGCTGCGCCCGGTCCATGTAGCCGCGCACGCGCGCAAACTGCGCGCCGTTGATGAGCGGGCCAACGTCGGGATCGCTCGACGGCACGCCGATGCGCAGGCGCGCGAACTCGGCGGCGAGCAACTGCGTCACTTGGTCGAACGCGGAGGCTTCGATCAGCACGCGGCTGCCCGCGGAGCACGTCTGGCCGCCGTTCTGGATGATGGCGCGCACGATCGCCGGAACGGCCGCGTCGAGGTCGGCGTCCTCGAACACGATCTGGGCGGACTTCCCGCCGAGCTCGAGGATGCAGCGCGCATGGTGCGCCGCCGCAGCAGCTTGCACGAGCGTGCCCGCTTCGGGCGAACCGATGAAGTCGAGCACGTCGACACCGGGGTGCCGCGCGAGCGCGTCGCCCGCCGTCTCGCCGAGGCCCGTCACGACGTTGATCGCGCCCGCCGGAATACCGCTCTCCGCGCCCAGCTTCGCGAGCTCGACGACCGACTGCGACGCATCTTCCGAGGGCTTGATCACCGTCGCGTTTCCGACGGCGAGCGACGGCGCGAGCGAACGCGCGAACATCTGCGCCGGGTAGTTCCACGGGATGATGTGGCCCGTCACGCCGGCCGGCACGCGCAGCACCTGCACCGCGTATCCCGGCAGATACGGGATCGTCTCGCCGTGCAATTTGTCGGCGGCGCCCGCATAGTACTCGAAATAGCGCACCGCCGCCGTGATGTCGGCGCGCGCCTGCGAGATCGGTTTGCCGGTGTCCTGCGATTCGATCCGCGCGAGCCGCTCGGCGTGCTGCCCGATCGTCGTGCCGAAGCGCGCGAGCAACCGCCCCCGGTCCGCGGCGGCGAGCCGGCCCCATGCGCCTTCGAACGAGTCGGTCGCACTGCGCACAGCGCGGTCGACGTCGTCCGCGCCGCCCGCGGAGATCGCGCCGGTGGTCGCGCCCGTCGCCGGGTCGATCACGGGCAGCGTCTCGCCGGAGGCGGCCGGCGCGAACGTCCCTTCGATGAACATCGTGCCGGCGGTCTGCGCAGCGATCATGCAAGTTCTCCCGCGCTTGCAAGTTCATCGCCCGCCCGCCGAGGACATTTCTCGCCGGGCGGGCGAACCGTCCGGGATGACGACGACGATCTTCCGCGCCCGGCGTATCGTCACGATGGCCGGCGACGAGCCGGAAGCGTTCGCGACGAGCGGCGAGACCATCGCCGCGACCGGGGCGCTCGCCGATCTGCGCGAGCGTTTCGCGGACGCGGAGGTCGTCGATTTCCGTGACGGCGTGATCGTGCCGGGATTCAACGACGCGCACGCGCATCTCGCCGTCGCCGCCGAGGACATGCTGCACCTCGATCTCTCGATCGACGCGGTGTCGTCGCTCGCCGAGATCGCGGCGAAGCTGCGGGCGGAGCTCGCGCACACGCCGCCCGGCGGGTGGATTCGCGGCAGCCGCTACGACGATGCGAAGATGGCCGAAGGGCGCGTGCTTACGCGCTGGGACCTCGACGACATCAGCCGCGAGCACCCGATCATGGTGCTGCAGGTCGCCGGCCACTGGGGCGTCGTCAACTCCAAAGCGCTCGAGCTCGGCGGCATCGACGAATCGTCCGAAGCGCCGCCCGGCGGCAAGTTCGGGCGCGACGGCAACGGCCGCCTCAACGGCATCCTCTTCGAGACGGCGATCTTCGACTTCGCGTACCCGCAGGCGACGCGGCTGCCGAAGACGATCGCGCCGGCCAGCACGCCCGAAGACCGCCTGCGCGGGCTGCAGCTCGCGATGCGCGCGTTTCACGCGGCGGGCATCACGTCAGTGACCGACGCGCTGATCGGGCCCGACGACATCGCGCTGCTGCAAGAGGCGCAGCGCCGCGCCCTGCTGACGATGCGCGTCAACATGCTGCTGCACTACGAGCACTACGGTCTGCTTGCGGCAGGCGAGTTTCGCACCGGCGCCGGCGACCACCGCTTGCGCTTGGGCGGGATCAAGACGTTCGTCGACGGCGCGATCGGCGGGCGCACGTGCTTGATGGAACAGCCGTTCGAGGGCACGACCGACGACTTCGGCATGCAGACGCTCTCGGACGCGATGCTGCGCGACGTCGTGCGGATGGCGCATCTCGACGGCAACCGCATCTGCGTGCACGCCAACGGCGACCGCGCGATCGGCAAGCTGCTCGACCAATTGGAGGCGGCGAACGACGAGAAGGACCGCCCGCACATCCACCACCGCATCGAGCACTGCAGCATCGTCAACGACGACATCCTGCGCCGCATGAAAGCGCTCGGCGCGATCGCGGCGCCGTTCGGCAGCTACGTGCACTACCACGGCGGCAAGTTGTTGGAGTGGTACGGCCCGGAACGCATCGAGCGCATGTTCGCGCACCGCTCGTTCCTCGACCACGGCGTCGCGGTC
>JAQBPK010000345.1 GCA_028287565.1 Vulcanimicrobiota bacterium | reverse complement strand
ACGCGTACCTGCGTGCTTACGACGCCGCGACCGCGGCGCTCGTGCGCGACGGCTACGTGCTGCAAGAGGACGCGCCCGCGCTGCACGCGCGAGCCGTCGAGCTGTGGACCTCACGGTGAGGGGCGGCCGGGCCAACCAGGACCGTGCCGAGCACGGGGGAAATGAGCGCCCATGAAGCGATTCCTCGCCGCGGTGTGCGCCGCGCTGCTCACCACCGCCGTCGCGTCGGCGCAGTCGTACCCCGGCGATCCCGGCTTGGGCGTGGAGCGCGGGATCGAGCAGGTCAACAACTCCGGCCAGGTTGGGACGGTGACGCTGTTCAACCGGGGTGCCGCCACCAGCGTGGTGGTGGACCTGAAGGGAACGCCCGAAGGACGCGTGCAGTCGGTGCGCGTCTACCGCGGCCCGTCGTGCGAGGACCTCGGCACGTCCGGCCCCGCATACTTTCTGAACGACATGAAGAACGGCCGCTCCGTCTCCGTCGTGAAAGCGCCCGAGAGCAAGCTCTTGTCCGGCAACTACAACGTCGTCGTGTTCTCGTCGAACGCGGCGGGCGCGCGCGCGACGGCGTGCGGGCATCTGTACCAGTGAGCATCGAAGAGCAACTCGACCCGCTCAACTCCACGCGCCCCGAGTTCTCGCGCCGCGGATTCGTGTCGATCGGCGCGGCGGCGGCCGTCGTTGCGGGCGGAGGCGCGACGGCGAGCGCGCAGACCGACGGCTTCGGCAAGCCGCATCCGCCGATTGTCGCGGAGGACGATCCGGCCATCGTCGTCTCGCGGCCCCGGCTGACGCCCAAAGCCGGCAGCCCGATCGGTTCGTACGCGGCGACGCCGCGCGCGGTCACCGCGAGGACGCCGGGCGTCGTCGTGATCCAGCACGTCTGGGGCATCGACGCGCAGATCCGCGACGTGGTGCGGCGCTACGCCAAGATGGGCTTCATCGCGATCGCTCCCGCGCTGTACGACCGGCTCAACGCGCCGAGCGGCGACGGCGCAACCGACTTCACGAAGTTTCTGCCGTTCATGCAGCAGATGAACACGCAGGGCTTCGTCACCACCGACGTGCTCGCCGCGCACGACTGGATCCCCGCGCAGGCGCGCGACGCGTCGCTCGGGATCACCGGATTTTGCATGGGCGGCAGCATCGTGCTGCAGCAGATCATCGACTCGAAGGCGTTCGTCGCGGCGTCGATGTTCTACGGCAACGTGCGACCCGGCTCCGACCCCAAGCAGCCGGCCAAACCGTCGGACTTCGATTTCACCAGCCGCATCACGACCGCGCTGCTCGGAAGCTTCGGCGCGCGCGACACCTCGATCAGCCCCGACGACGTGCGAACCATGTTCTCGCGCCTAACCGCACCCCACGCGGTGAAGATCTACGACGAAGCCGGGCACGGGTTCTTCGACGACACGCGCGACAGCTACGTCCCGAGCGCCGCGGCCGACGCGTGGGCGCGCACGCTGGCTTGGTTCCGCAACATCCTCGCCTAGCGCCGTATGCGTTGGCGGACCGCCGCGCGGGCTAGGCGAACCTCGCCGCATGGCCGGTTCCGTTCTCGACGCGCTCGATGCGCATGCAGCCGCGCGCCCGGATGCACTAGCGCTCGATGACGTCTCGTACGGCGCGCTGCGCGACGCGTCGCTGCGTGTCGCCGCGAAGCTGCGCGATGCCGGGCTGAAGCCCGGCGACAGGCTCGCTATCTACTCCGAGAACCGGCCGGGGTTCGTATATGCGTACCTGGGCGGCTTGCGCGCCGGCGCGATCGTCGTGACGGTGAACGTGCTCTACCGCACGTCCGACCTGCAGCACATCCTCGATGACGCGACGCCGTCCGTCGTGTGCGTGTCGGAGCAGAGCGCGCAGTTCGTCGCGCCGCAAGACGGGCGCGCGGTCGTGCGGCTCGAAGACGTCGAGTGGTGGGCGCGCGACGCGTCGATCGCACCGCTCGCCGATCCGCCGCCGATCGCGCCCGGCGACGTCGCGATCCTGATCTATACCAGCGGCACCACCGGGCGTTCAAAGGGCGCGATGCTCACGCACGGCAATCTGCTGGCGATCGCGGAGCAGCTCGTCGAAGCGTGGTATTGGACGCCGGATGACACGCTGCTGCTGACGCTGCCGCTGTTCCACGTGCACGGGCTGGGCGCGGGATTGAACGGTACGCTCGTCGCGGGCGCGCGCGTGCTGCTGCGCGAGCGGTTCGACGCGCAGTCCGTCGTCGCGACGCTCGCCGCCGGCGAAGCGACGATGTTCTTCGGCGTCCCGACGATGTACGTGCGCATCCTCGAGCAAGCGCCGCCCGGCGTGCGGTTCGACCGCATGCGGCTGTTCGTGTCGGGTTCGGCCGCGCTTCCCGCGACCGTGCACGAGGAGTTCGCGCGGCGCTTCGGCGTCTCCATCCTCGAACGCTATGGTTCGACGGAGTTCGGCTTCGCGTTGAGCAATCGCTACGACGGCGCGCGCCATGCGGGCACGGTTGGTTTCCCGCTGCCGCGCGTCGCGGTGAAGCTCGCCGATCCCGCGAGCGGCGTGGACGTTGCGCCCGGCGCGGCCGGTGAGATCCTCGTGTGCGGCCCCAACGTGTGCAAGGGCTACTGGCGCAACGAGGCAGCCAGCGAAAGCGCGTTCGTGCACGACGCGGACGGACGGCGCTGGTACAAGAGCGGCGACCTCGCGACGTTCGATCCCGAACGCGGCTACGTCATCAACGGCCGCTTGAAAGAGCTCGTGATCAGCGGCGGCTTCAACGTCTATCCGATCGAGGTGGAAGACGAGCTGCTGCGCATCCCGGGAATCAAAGCGGCCGCGGTCGTCGGCCAGCCGGATGCGGCGCGCGGCGAGATCCCCGTTGCGTTCGTCGAAACAGACGACGCGTTCGACGCGGACGCGGCGCTCGCGACGCTGCGCGAACGGCTCGCGAGCTTCAAAGTGCCCAAGCACCTGTACCCGATCGACGCTTTGCCGCGCAACGCGATGGGTAAGGTGGAGAAGCCGCGCCTGCGCGAGATGCTCGCTCGCGTCCGCTAGTACGCCGCCGCGACGCCTGCGTCGTACTCCTCGTGAATGTCCGCGCCCGTGTAGTCTTTCATAGCAGACACCGCCGCGAACGAGATCGCACCGCACAGCGCGATGAACACCGCGATCGCGTAGCCGCTGTGGTAGCGAGCGAACAGCCACGTCGCGATGAGCGGGGCGGGTCCGCCGGCGATGATCGACGCGAGCTGATAGCCCAGCGACGCGCCGCTGTAGCGCAAGCGCGGCGTGAAGCTCTCCGCGATGAGCGCCGCCTGCGGGCCGTACAAGATGTCGTGCGGGATCAGCGAGAGAAAGATACCGAGGAAGATCATCGCGGGCACGCCGGTGTCGAGCATCGCGAAGTACAGGAAACCGAAGACCGCCGTAACCACGCAGCCGATCAGGTACGTCTTGCGCCGCCCGATTTGGTCGGAGATGTGACCGAACAGCGGAATCCACACCCCCGAGCCTACCGACGCGACAAGCAGCGCGGTGACCAAAAGATTGCGCGGCTGGTTGAGGACCTGCGTGCCGTACGTGAACACGAACGCGGTGAAGATGTAGAACGGCGCCTGCTCCGCCATGCGCGCGAGCGCGGACAGCACGATCTCACGGCCGTGCACGCGGAACACTTCGCGCACCGGCGCCTTCTCGATGCGGTCTTCGCTCAGCAGGCGCCGGAACGTGGGTGTTTCGACGATCCCGATCCGGATCCAGAGCCCGACGCCGACCAGCACGATGCTCAAGAAGAACGGGATGCGCCAGCCCCAGTCCAGGAACGCCGGCCCCGACGCGAGGCTGAAACCGAGCACCGCCAAGTTCGCGAGAAACAGACCGGCGGGGACGCCGAACTGCGGCCAGCTCGCGATGAGACCGCGGCGGTCGTTCGTGCGCGCCCATTCCATCGACAGCAGCACCGAGCCGCCCCATTCGCCGCCCACGCCGACGCCTTGGACGAAGCGCAGCACGGTGAGGATGATGGCGCCCCAGATGCCGATCTGCGCATACCCGGGCACGAAGCCCACGAGGAACGTCGCGACGCCCATGAGCGCGAGCGTCGCGATCAGCGTCGCCTTGCGCCCGATGCGGTCGCCGAAATGGCCGAAGATCGCCGCGCCGACGGGTCGCGCGACGAACCCGACCGCGTAGATTGCGAACGCCTGCAGCACGCCGACGAGCGGGTCGCTGTTCGGAAAGAACAGCTTCGCGAACACGAGCGGCGTGACGAGGCTGTAGAGAAAGAAGTCGTACCATTCGATCGACGTGCCGATCGTGCTCGCGATCACCGCGCGCGTGAGCTGTCCTCGGTCGTCAAGCGCCGCCGTACCCGTTGCCGCCATCACATCTCCCCGGCGGCGTTCCCCGCCGCCCCGCGATACGTTTCCGCGCAATGATCCGCGCAAACGGAAGAACTCCGGCCGTCCGAGTCGAACAAACGTGCGATGGGTGCGAAGACCACGGTCGTGCACGCCGCTGACGTTCACTTGGAGACCGCCTTCACGGAGGTGCGCGGCGGCGCGCGCCGGCGCGCGGCGCTGGCCGACGCCTTCGTGCGCATCGTCGACCTCGCGCTCGAGCGCGGCGCCGCCGCGCTGACGATCGGCGGCGATCTCTACGAGGCCGAGCGCGCCGGACCGCAGACGGCGCGCTTCATCTTCGCGCAGCTGGCCCGCTTCGGCGGCCCGGTGCTCGTTGCGCCGGGCAACCACGACCCGTACTCGTCGCGGTCGCTGTACGCGCGCGACGACCGCCCGCCGAACGTGCGCGTCTTCGCCGAGCCGGCCTGGGCGCCGTATCCGCTCGCCGGCGGCGTGACCATCTACGGCTTCGGCCACGCGCCGGCCGAGCCCGGTCGCCCGTTCGCGAACGCGCGCTTCGACCGCCCCGGCACGCGCATCGCGCTCGTGCACGGCAGCGACGAAGACCGCTGTCCGCCGGGCAAACGCGCGACCGCGCCCTTCACGCTGGCGGAGATCGTCGCCTCGGGAGCGACGTGCGCGCTCGCCGGCCACTATCACGGCGGCGCGGTGCTGTGCGATGAATCCGGCGCGCCGCGGCTCGCGTACCCGGGCTCACCCGAACCGATCAAGTTCGGCGAGCGCGGCTCGCACGGCGCCCTCGTCGTGACGGTCGAGAACGGACGCGTCGCGATCGAAGCGGTCGAGCTCGCGCGCACGCGGCTGATCGACCTCGACGTCCCGCTCGACGACGCCGCGAGCGAGCACTTCGTGCTCGGCGCGCTCGAGATGGCGCTCGCGCCGTACGGCCGCGACGACTTCCTGCGGGTGCGCCTGCACGGCACGATCGCGCCCGGCACGCGGATCGACCGTGACCTGATCGCCGACCGCTTCGGAGGGTTTCTCGGCGCGATCGAGATCGCCGACGAAACGGTCACCGCCGACTACGCCGCGATCGCGCGCGAACCGAACGTGCGTGGCCGGGCAGTCGCAGATTTGCTCGCACTCGCCGAGGCGGGCGATGCGGACGCCCGCGCGGCGCTGCGTTATACCGTCGCAGCATTCGCCGGCACGGAGCTTCGCCCGTGAGAACGCCGGCGGCGCACGGCCGGCGTACGACGGTGATCACGTGAAATTCCGATCGCTGCGCGTTGACGGCTTCGGGCGGCTGGCGGATCGCACGTTTGAGTTCGGTCCCGGGTTGAACGTCGTCGTCGGGCCGAACGAAGCGGGGAAGTCGACGCTCGCGGCGGCGATCGTGGCGGCGCTGTACGGCTTGCAGCGCGGCGAGAAAGACCGCTGGCGGCCGTGGACCGCCGCGTCGTACGCAACGGCGCTCACGTACGAGACCGCGGACGGCGCGCTCTGGGAAGTACACCGCGCGTTCGAGCGCGACACTAAGGGCGTGCGCGTCTACGATGCGGACGGTAACGACGCCGCGGCACGGCTCGGCAAAGGGAAGACGCTCAATCCCGGCGAGGCGCATCTGCAGATTTCGCTCGACGTGTTTCTGCAAACGGCGTGCGCGCGCCAGCGTTCGATCGCGCTGGAGCCCGGAAGCGCGAACGAGGTATCGACCGCTCTCGCGCACGCGCTGGGCGGCGGCCCTAAGGAAGACGCGGCGCTCGGCGCGATCGCGCGGCTGGACGAAGCGCAACGCAAGTACGTCGGCACGGATCGAGCGCACAAGAACATTCCGCTCCGCAAGCTGCGCGATCTCGAGCAGCAGCAACAACGCAGCGCTGACGACGCCCGGGCAGCGCTCGTGCGGCTCGCGTCGCTGCGCGACCTGATCGCGGGCGAACGCACGAAACGCGACCGCGACGACGCCGCCGCAACGCAGATCGAACGGCGCACGCGAGCGCTGCGCGCGGCGCACCTGCGCGCGCGCCTGGACGCGCTCCAGGAATACCGCGAAGATCTCGCCGCGCTGCAGATCGCGCGCGCGGCGTACGACGACGTCGCGGAGTTCCCCGCGGACCGCGTCGGCGATCTCGACGACGCGTACCACTCCTGGCGCTCCGCGCAAAGCGTCGCGGATGCGGCAGCGAGCGGCGTCGCCGAGGAAGCGCTGACCGCCGCGGAGTGCGACGAGCTCGCGGAACGCCGCCGCGACGGCGGAGTCTTCGACGACGACGCGTTCGCGGCGCTGCGCGCCGCAGCCGCGCAAGCCCAAGCCGCGCACGCGCGCTCCACGGCCGCGGCCGGCGAA
>JAQBPK010000343.1 GCA_028287565.1 Vulcanimicrobiota bacterium | reverse complement strand
GCCGCCCGCCCCGGCCGCGGCCCGCCGGCCGGCGGCCGCCGCGCTCTACTCCCGGCGCGCGCGGCGGCTGGTCCAATCCTATCTGCGCCTGAAGGTCCTCGAGATGCGGGAAGCCGACCTCGAGCGGGCGCGCAAAGTGGTCGAGCGCAAGCTCGGGATCAAAGCGCTGCTCGGCGAAACACCTCCCCCGGACGCCCGGTAACACCGGGTTGTTACGCTCGTTCTACCGGGAGAGTCCATTGAGCAAGTCCGAAGTTTCGCTGGGCAGCCGCCCCGGCCTCAGCAACGTCGTCGACATCGTCGTCGCGCCCAACGCCGCCTTCGACCGGCTGCGGCAGGTCCCGACGTGGGGGTGGGCGTTCCTGATCGGCAGCGTGCTCGGGATCATCGGCGCGATCATGGTCGAGCCGGCGATGATCCACGCGATGGAGACCTCCCTTCCGGCGAAGCTCGCGGCGATGCCGCAGATCGCGAAGCTGCCCGTGGACCAGCAGCAGAGCATGATCGCGACGCAGCTGAAGGTCTCGCACGTGTTCCTGCAGCTGCTGCCGCTGTTCGTGCCGGTCACGCTGCTGATCGCCGGGGTCTTGCAAGCCCTGGTCATGACGATCGCCAACGCGGTCGGCCGCGGCGACGGAAGCTTCATGAAATACTTCGCGCTCAGCATCACGGTCTCGGTCGTCGGCT
The DNA here is from genome assembly GCA_028287565.1 of Vulcanimicrobiota bacterium. GTDB lineage: Bacteria > Vulcanimicrobiota > Vulcanimicrobiia > Vulcanimicrobiales > Vulcanimicrobiaceae > Vulcanimicrobium. The sequence goes on along the minus strand of JAQBPK010000343.1, from coordinate 14,355 downwards.
ACGGCCTCGCCACGCTCGTGCTCGGACCGATCGTGATGCTGCGCGGCGCAAGCTCGTTCGAGCAGCAGAGCGCGGTGATGGGAGCGATGCCCGGCCTCGGGCTGCTCGCACCCGGCGTGAAGGGATTCCTCGGCGGATTCCTGGGCGGGATCACGATCTTCTACCTCTGGGCCACGGTGCTGCTGGCGCTCGGAATGCAGCGCGTCGGCAGGATCGCGCCCGGCGTCGCGTGGACGGCGGCGATCATCATGCTGCTCCTGACCGCGGCGTTCGCGGGCTGGGGCGCGGCGTTCAACGGCTGACGATGCGCCATCTCATCGCCGGCGCCGCGCTCGCCGCGGCTGCCCTCTTCGGCGCGTCCGCGCACGCGCAGGCGGCGCAAGCGCCGCTCGACCTGCGCGCCGCGGTCCGGTACGCGCTCGACCACGATCCTGTCGTCCTGAACCGCCGCGCGACGCTCGCGCAGAACGAAGCGACGTTCGCGCGCGACCATGCGGCCGAGTTCCCCACGCTGGCCGGCACGCTGCAGAACCAAGTCTTCAAGTCCAACGGCAACAACGGCGGCTCGTTCTCGCAGTTCGGCCTCTCGCAATCGCGCGTGTTCTCGCAGAACACGGCGCAGATCGCCTCGACGTTCAACCTCTACAACGGTTCGCTGGCGCAGATCCAGTCGCAGCAGGCGAAGCGGCAGGTTCAGAGCTCGCTCGACGACCTGCGGCGCGCCGAGCAGCTTCTTGCGAACGACGTCGCCTTCGACTACTTCAGCGCGGTCCAGGCGCGCGACGCCGTCCGCTTGAGCGAAGGCGACCGCGCCTACCAGCAGCAGCTGCTCGACGCCGCGCGCGCGCAGGAACGGGTCGGCCGCGCGGCCGGCGTCGACGTGCTGCGCGCGCAAGTCAACGCGCTGCGCAGCGAGACGAACCTCACTACCGCGCGCGCGAACGAAGCCAACGCGCGCGACACGCTCGCGCAGCGCATCGGCGCGCCGCCCGACACGTCGTTCGCGTTTCCGGCCGCGCTGCCCGAGCCGCCGCTCCCGCAAACGCCGCTGAACGCGCTCATCGCCGCGGCGCTCGGCGCGCGGCCGGACGTCGCGAGCGCGCGCGCGCAGATCGCCGTCGCACAGCTCACCGACGCGGCGATCGAATCCGACCGCCGGCCGCAGATCCAGCTCAACGCCGCGTTCGGCCATACCGAGGTGCCGACGACCGTCTCGACCCAGAGCCAGGTGATCCCCGGGTTCGGCATCATCCCCGGCAACTCGGTGACCGGCCCGGGCTTCTGGCAGGTCGGCGCGACGTCCACGTTCACCGTGCCGTTCGCGGAATACGGCTCGCGCCGCGCCGCGCACCGCTCCGCGCGCGCACTGCTCGAGGCGGCAGAGGTGACGCTCGCGTCGACCGAGTCCGGCGTCGCCAACGACGTGCGCCAAGCGCTGCGCGCCGTGCAGACGACGAACGCGAACGTCGCGACGTCACGCGAGGCGCAGCGCCTCGGCGCGGAGTCCGCGCGCATCGCGCAGCTGCAATACCGCAACGGCCTGATCTCACTCACCGACGCGACCGCCGCTGAGCAGAGCGCGCTCTCGGCCGCGAACGACCTCGTCGTCGCGCGCGTCAACTACCTGAACGCGCTCGTTCGCCTGCGCACGTCGGTCGGAATTTTCGATCCGGTCGCCGTCGTCGACCTGGGGGCCCCGTGAACCGTCGCCGCAACATCATCATCTTCGCGATCGCGCTCGTCGCGATCATCGGCATCGGCGCGATCGCCGCGCGCCCGAAAGGCAAGCCCATCACGGTGCGCGTCACGACGGTCTCGTACACGCGTTATCAGACGAAGCTGCCGATGACCGGCGTGGTGCAGCGCCCGCAGACGCAGACGCTGGCGGCGCTCGTTCCGGGCAACATCCAGCAGATCTACGTCCATCCCGGCCAGCACGTCTCGCGCGGCCAGCTGCTCGCGGCGATCTCCAACCCGCAGCTCGTCAACACCGAGCAGACGGCGCACGAGGCGTACGTCGCGGCGCAAGGGCGCGCGCGCACCGCGCAGTCGACCAGCACCGCGCTGCCGGCGCAAAACCGCTCCGCCGTCGTTCAGGCTCAAGCCGCGCTGGAGCAGGCGCGCTTCAACCTCAACCAGGCGATCACCGACCAGCGCGCCGGCGCGCAGTCGGGCCTGGGCTACGGCGGCACGTCCGCGTCGCAGCAGCGTGCCGCCGCGGACGCGCTCGTCGCGCAGCGCGACACCGATCTGCACGAGGCCTCGCGCATCGCCGCCGCGGACCGCGACCTCTACGCGCAGAAGGCGATCGCGAAGAACACGCTCGACGCGGACGTCGCGAAGCTCCAGCAGGCGCAGGTCGCGTACGACCAGGCGAAGCGCGACCGCAACGAGACGTACGCGGCGATCGCGCGCCAGTCGCCCGTGCTATCCGACCGCGTGCGCGCGCAGCGCGATGCGGTGACACAAGCGGAAGCCGCGCTCTCCGCGGCGCGCGCGAACGCATCGCAGGACAAGAGCGGCGACGTCCAGGCGGCATCCGCCGAAGCGGCGCAGCGCGCGGCCGACTGGCGGTACGCCGCCGATCAAGTCGCACGGCTGCGCATCACCGCCCCGTACCCCGGCATCGTGCAGAGCATCGCGAGCCAGAGCGCCGACACGCTGCGGCAGCTGCAGCCCGGCGATACCGTGACGGCCGGACAACCCATCATGACGATCTCGGACGACAGCGGCTTCATCGTGCGCGCGAAGGTCGACGAGCAGGACATCGCGCACGTGCGCGCCGGCCAGCCCGCGACGGTCTCCGGCGAGGATCTCGGCACCACCAAGCTGCCCGCGCACGTCGCGCTGGTGGGCCAGATCGCGCAGAAGAGCGACGATCCCTCGAACACCGCGCGCCAAGTGCTGACGACGGTCGCGCTCGACAAGACGGTGCCGTACCTGCGCGACGGGATGAGCGTCGACGTCGACATCATCACGCAGGACACGCCGCACGTCCTCGCCGTCCCGGCCGACGCGATCCGCCGCGACGCGAGCAACAAGCCGTTCGTGCTCGTCGTCAATGGCGGCCGCACGGCCAAGCGCAGCGTGAAGCTGGGCACGACCAGCGACACGCAAGCGGTGATCGCGGACGGCCTAAAGCCGGGCGAGAAGATCGTCGCCGAGCGCAATGCCGGGATCGTGGACGCGATGTCGGTGACCCCGACGGCGGTCCCGACCTCGAGCCCGTCGCCGTCGCCATGAACCGGCTCAGCGCCTACGTCGCGGAAGCATTCTCCGCGATCTGGCGCAATCGCACGCGCTCGCTGCTCACGATGCTCGGGATGATCATCGGCACATCGTCGATCATCGCGGTGCTCGGCATCAGCCGCGCCGCGTCGGGCGGCATCACCGGCACGCTGAACTCGTTCGGCGACCAGGGCATCTCGATCCAGGTCGATCCCAATCAGGACGATCCTCAAGCGGCGCAGATCCAGTACCGCGACGTGCGCACGATCGAGGAGTCCGCCGGTTCGCTGCTCGAGCACATCGAGCCGAGCTACGCGCGCAACATGCGCATGCGCGCGAACGGCGTCACGTCGACCAGCATCGCGGTCTCGAACAGCGACTTCTACAAGGACGTCCTCGCCCTCAAAGAAGGCCGGCGCGTCAACCGCGACGACATGGCGAGCGGCGCGCACGTCTGCATGCTCACCGCACAGCTCGCCGAGAAGTTCTTCAAGACCGCGCCCGCCGTGGGCCAGACGGTCGAGCTGAGCGGGACGCGCTGCACGGTCGTGGGAGTCTACGAAGAGCTCAAGGGCGGCCTGTTCAACTCGATCGGCGGCAACGAAGTCCTCTTCCTGCCGTACACGATCTTCCACTCGATCGCGCCGGGGCCGATCGACTCGCTGACGATCTACACGAATCCCGGCGTGACGATCGGCCAGATCAGCGACGAGGTGGACGCGGTGCTGCGGCGCTTGCACGGCCCGCGCACGCAGTACGCCACCAACGACAACCAGGGCCAGCTGCAAGGCTTCAACCAAGTGCTCGGGATCATCGCCATCGGGCTGACGGCCATCGGCGGCGTCGCGCTCGTCGTCGCCGGCATTGGAATCATGAACATCATGCTGGTGTCGGTCACCGAGCGCACGCGCGAGATCGGGCTGCGCAAAGCGATCGGCGCGAAGCGCGGCGACGTGATGCTGCAGTTTCTGCTCGAAGCGATCCTGCTCTCGTTCATGGGCGGCGGGACCGGTACGCTGCTCGGCTTCACGGTGACGGTGCTTGCGTACTCGTCCGTCGAGAAGCTCGTGGGTCCGGCTCCGATCCCGTATTTGCTGATCATCTCGGTCGCGGTCGGCTTCTCGGCGCTGGTGGGCTGCGTCTTCGGAACCTACCCCGCGATCCGCGCGGCGCGCCTCGATCCGATCATGGCGCTGCGATCGTGAACGTTAGGCAAGGGGAACAGACGGTGTACGCGCCCACTGCGGAGGCGCCACGTGTGGCGCTGGATCCACTCACATCGCGAAGCGATGTGACATCGTGAGGCTCACGCAGTATTTCGCCGAAGCGTTCGCCGTGCTGGCGGCGAACCGCGTTCGCACGCTGCTCACCGCGCTCGGACTGATCATCGGCGTCATGGCGGTGATCTCGATCCAGGTGCTCGGCGCGGGAATGGCCGGCGCGGTCAACGGGATCCTGGGCGCGTTCAGCGACCGCGCGTTCGTCGTGCTGCCGAACCAGCAGCAATCGGATTTCACGCGCGCGGCGATCCGCATCACCGACCTGCAGCGCATGAAGAACGAGGTCCCCAACGTCTTCGAGGCGATCCCGGCCGGGGGGCAGAACCTGCGCGCGCGCTTCGGGCACCATACGCGCCGCGTCACGCTGGGCGCCGGGATGGACGAGCGCTTCGCACCGTCGACGCCGCTGCGGTACGGGCGCAAGCTCACGCCGGACGACATCGCGCAAGGCCGCCACGTCGCGGTGATCACCGACAAGGCGTACGACAAGCTGGCCGTCAGCGGCGATCCGACGGGCCAGTCGCTGCGTGTCGGCGAGTACCGCTACACGATCGTCGGGGTGCTGGCGAAATCGACCGAAGGGATCCTGCCGGGTCCGTCCGTCGCCGACGTCTCCATCCCGTACTCGACCTACGAGCGGGAGTTCGCGCGCCGCCGTGCGATCGTGTTCGTGCGCGTGCTGCTCGACGATCCCGCGAAGATCGCCGACACCGAGAAAGACGTGCTGGCGTGGCTGAAGCACATCAAGGGCGGGCGCGTCGAGTACCAGACGTTCGACCGCAAGTCGTTCGCCAAGGCGGTGGACGGCATCTTCGGCGCCGTCACGTTCGTCGTCGCGCTGATCGGCGCGGTATCGCTGCTGGTCGCCGGGATCGGCATCCTCAACATCATGCTCGTCAGCGTCGCGGAGCGAACGCGTGAGATCGGGTTGCGCAAAGCGATCGGAGCGACGCGTTTTCAAGTGCTGCTGCAGTTCTTCATCGAGGCGCTCGCGCTGTCGGCGTTCGGCTGTCTCGTCGGCATGCTGATCGGCGTCACGATCGGCGCGACCATCAACAGCCTGCTGATCGTGCAGCTCTCCGGCGTCACGGCGCCGATCCCGTGGGCGCGCAGCATCGCCATCGCGACCGGCTTCGCGACGGTCGTGACGCTCGCGTTCGGCACGTATCCCGCCTGGCGCGCGGCCACGCTCGACCCCATCGAGGCTTTGCGATATGAATAGCGCCAACGGCGCGCAGCCCGTCATCGACATGCGGGACGCGACCAAGACGTACGAACTGGGTGACGTGAAAGTCGAAGCCCTGCGCGGCGTCACGTTCGCGATCATGCCGGGCGAGTACGTCGCGATCATGGGTCCGTCCGGATCCGGCAAGTCGACGCTGATGAACTTGCTGGGCTGCCTCGACCGTCCCACCGCGGGACACTATCTGCTCGACGGCACCGACGTCTCCACGCTCGGCGACGACGCGCTCGCGCACATCCGCCTCAAGAAGCTCGGCTTCGTGTTCCAGGGCTTCAACTTGCTCGCGCGGACGAGCGCGCTCAAGAACGTCGCGCTGCCGCTGTTCTACGCCGGCGTCGGAACGCGCACGCGCAACGACCTCGCGGCAAGACAACTGCAAGAAGTCGGCCTGGGCGACCGGGTCGACCACAAGCCGAGCGAGCTCTCGGGCGGCCAGCAGCAGCGCGTCGCGATCGCCCGGGCGCTCGTGAACGACCCGGCTGTCGTCCTGGCCGACGAGCCGACCGGCAACCTCGACTCGCAGACCAGCGAGGACATCATGGGGCTGTTCGAGACCTTGAACGACGGCGGCAGAACGATCATCATGGTGACGCACGACGAGGACGTCGCCAGCCATGCCAAGCGCATCATCCGCGTCCGCGACGGGCGCATCGTCGACGACCAAGCGACGGCCCGAGGTTAGAACTCCGGGAAAAACAGTACGAAACCGCTACCTCCGGGCCCCCCGTCGAGTAATGTCGAGCGACCACATCCTCATAAGGAGCATCCGGATCTCGTGAAGTCTCGTACCAGCATCTTCGGGACGGCGGTCGTTGGGCTGATCGGTGCGATCATCGGGAGCTTCTCGATGATGCTCTACGCGAGCACGCACTTCGCCGGCGTCGCCGGCCCCGGCAACACGCCGCCCGCCGTCATGGCGGCGCCCCTGACCAGCTCGGGAACGAGCGACCAGGACCGCATCATCAACGCCGTCAAGCGCGTCGAGCCGTCCGTCGTCGCCCTCCAAGTCACGGTCAACGGGACGCAGCTCGTCCCCACCGACCCGTTCGCCCAGATGTTCGGCGGCGGGAGCCCCTACCAGCGCCAGCGCGTCATCGAGCGCGCCTCGGGCTCGGGCTTCGTCTACTCGCGCGACGGCCTGATCGTGACCAACGCCCACGTCGTCCCGGCCGGCGTCAGCAAGATCACCGTCGTGTTCTCGAACGGCGACCGCATCCCGGGCCGCCTCTTCTCCTCGAACCCCGGCGCCGATCTGGCGCTCGTCAAGGTCGACAACTACCCGAAGCTTCCGCCCCCGGTCGAGTTCGCCGACAGCACCCGGCTTCAGGCCGGCCAGTGGGCGATCGCCATCGGCGAACCGCTCTCGCTCCAGAAGTCCGTCTCGGTCGGCGTCGTGTCCGGCTTCAACCGCGACGAGCCCATCGGCGGCGACCGCACCGGCCAGCCGCGCCTCTTCAAGGGCCTGCTCCAGACGTCGGCTCCGATCAACCCCGGCAACTCCGGCGGACCGCTGGTCGACTACGACGGCCGCGTCATCGGCGTGAACCAGTCGACGGCCAACCCGGTCGCGGCGCAGGGCATCGGCTTCGCGATCCCGTCGAACACCGTAACCCAGACGGCGGCCGCGCTCGCCAAAGCGGCGGGCCAGACCGTCAACGCGACCGGCACCGGAACGGGCGTCGGCTACCTCGGCGTCCAGCTCGGGCCGATCGACAACAACGTCCGCACGCAGATCAACTACCGCGACCAGGGCGGCGTGGTCATCGGGCTCGTCCAGCCGGGCCAGGCGGCGGATCAAGCCGGTCTCGAGGCGGGCGACGTGATCCAGTCGATCAACGGCAAGCCCGTCAACCAGATCACCGACGTCACGAACACGGTCAAGGCAACCAAGCCCGGCCAGAACGTGACCCTGCGCGTCTGGGCTCAGGGCGTCAAGAAGAATATCCAGGTCAAGGTCGGCGAACAGCCGGCCGAGATCTACCTGCAGCAGCAGCAGCCAAACCCGTAACTCCCCGCTCACAACGAGCCAACCAAGAGGGCGCCGGCAAACGGCGCCCTCGCTTTTTTCGCTACGACGCAACCCTAGTGCCAGAAATATTGTCACAGCAAATGAGTGGAACAACCCGCCCGTGGTGACGTATCATAGGCGGTGGCCGCCTGCGGGCGGCTAAGGCTCACACCCCTTGAGCGACGGTAAGCGGCAAGGCTCGACTGGAGCGCGATCTCCTGAAAGCTGGTCCACGACGCTCGGAAAGCGAGACACGGAACTTACATGGCAAAAGTGGTCGGAATCGACCTCGGCACGACCAATTCGGTCGTAGCCGTGATGGAGGGGCAGAGCCCCACCGTCATCGCCAACTCCGAAGGATCGAGAACGACTCCTTCGGTCGTGGCGTTCACGAAGACCGGCGAACGACTCGTCGGCCAGCTTGCGAAGCGCCAGGCCGTCACCAACCCGGACCGCACGATCAGCTCGATCAAGCGGCAGATGGGCACGGACCATAAGGTCAAGATCGACGGCAAGGACTACACGCCGCAAGAGATCAGCTCGATGATCCTGCAAAAGCTGGTCAACGACGCGTCGTCGTACCTCGGCGAGCGGGTCACCAAAGCGGTGGTCACCGTTCCCGCGTACTTCAACGACGCGCAGCGCCAGGCGACCAAAGACGCCGGCAAGATCGCGGGGCTCGAAGTCCTGCGCATCATCAACGAGCCGACTGCGGCGGCGCTCGCGTACGGGCTCGACAAGAAGGGCAACGAGACGATCCTCGTGTGGGATCTCGGCGGCGGCACGTTCGACGTGTCGATCCTCGAGGTCGGCGACGGCGTCTTCGAGGTGAAGTCGACCAACGGCGACACGCGTCTCGGCGGCGACGACTACGACAAGCGCATCGTCGACTGGCTCGTCGGCGAGTTCCGCAAAGACCAGGGCATCGATCTGTCGGGCGACCGGCAGGCGCTGCAGCGCCTCACCGAGGCTGCTGAGAAAGCGAAGATCGAGCTGTCCGGCACGGTGCAGACCACGATCAACCTGCCGTTCATCACGGCCGATCAGAACGGTCCCAAGCACCTCGACATCACGCTGACGCGCTCGGAGTTCGAGAAGCTCACGCAGGATCTCACCGACCGCTGCATCCAGCCGTTCAAGAACGCGATCGCCGATGCGAAGCTCGACGTGTCGCAGATCGACGAAGTCGTCATGGTCGGCGGCTCGACGCGCATGCCCGTCATCCAGGAGCTCGTCAAGAAGCTCACCGGCAAAGAGCTGAACCAGTCCGTCAACCCCGACGAAGTCGTCGCGGTCGGCGCTGCGATCCAAGCCGGCGTGCTCGCCGGTGAAGTGCGCGACGTCGTGCTGCTCGACGTGACCCCGCTGTCGCTGGGTCTCGAAACGCTCGGCGGCGTGAACACGAAGCTCATCGAGCGCAACACGACCATTCCGACGCGCAAGACGCAGGTCTTCACGACGGCGGAAGACGGTCAGACGTCGGTCGACATCCGCATTCTCCAAGGCGAGCGCGAGATGGCGAACGACAACAAGGAGCTCGGGCGCTTCCGGCTCGAGGGCATTCCCGCTGCGCCGCGCGGCGTGCCGCAGATCGAGGTCACGTTCAACATCGATGCCAACGGCATCGTGAGCGTGTCGGCCAAAGATCTCGGCACCGGCAAGGAGCAGAAGATCGAGATCACCGCGTCGACCAACCTCAACAAGGACGAAGTCGACCGGATGGTGCGCGACGCGGAAGCGTACGCGGCCGAGGACAAGGCCAAAAAGGAAGAGGCCGAGATCCGCAACACCGCGTCATCGCTGATCTACTCGACCGAGAAATCGCTCAAGGAAGTCGGCGAAAAAGCGGAAGCGGGCGTGCGCGGCGACGTCGAGACCGCACTGACGGAGCTCAAGAAGGTCAGCGAGAACGGCACCGCGGCCGAGATCAAGGACGCGACCGAGAAGTTGCAGCAGGCGTCGTACAAGATGGCCGAGACGCTGTACAAGTCGACGGGCGCGTCCACGGACGGCACGTCGGCGAACGGCACGGCCGGTGCGCACGACGAGAGCGGCGCGGCGAGCGGTGCGCAAGCACCGAACGACGACGTGATCGACGCCGAGTTCAAGGAAGCGAAGTAACGCGGCCGTGAACGAGGACACCGCGACGAGCGCGCCCGCCGACGAGACGGTGGGCGCGCAGAACGGCGCGGCGGAGCAGCAAGACGGCGAGGGAGCGGAAAGCTCTCTCGCCGCCGAGCTCGCCGCGGCGCGCGCCAAAGCGGACGAGAACTACAACAAGTTCCTCTACGCGATGGCGGATTTCGAGAACTACAAGAAGCGCATCGAGCGCCAGCTCAGCGAGATCGCGCTCTCCGGCAAGAAGTCGGTGCTCACGAAGATGCTGCCGGTGCTCGACAACCTCGAGCGCGCGATCGCGTTCGACGACTCCGAAGCGCTGCGCGGCGGGCTTCAGGCGACGCTGCGCATGTTCGAGAGCGCGCTCGCGGGCGAAGGCGTGAAGAGCGTCTCCCTCAAGGGGCAGCCGTTCGACCCGCGGCTCGCGGAGGCGATCGCGACGCAGCCCGCGCCCGAAGGCGTCGACGAGGACACGGTTCTCGACGAAGCCCACAAGGCGTACACGATGGGTGACGAGGTACTGCGCCCCGCGCAAGTCGTCGTCGCCAAGAACGCGTGAACTACAAAGACTATTACGCGATTCTCGGCGTGCCCAAGAACGCACCCGAGAAAGACATAAAAAGCGCGTACCGCAAGCTCGCGCGCAAATGGCATCCCGATCAGAATCAGGACAACCAGCGCGCGGCCGAGGAGAAGTTCAAGGACATCCAGGAGGCGTACGAGGTTCTCGGCGATCCCGAGAAGCGCAAGAAGTACGACGTCCTGGGTTCCGATTGGCAGCGCGCGGCGCGCGAAGCCGATCAGCAGCGCACTTACCGCAACGCGCAGGGCGCGGACTTCGGAAACTTCGGCGGCTTCGGCAACGCCGGCGGCGGTGCCGCGGGCGGCGCGAGCGGCTTCTCGGACTTCTTCGACATGTTCTTCTCGGGGATCGGGCGCCAGCGCGCGGCCGGTCCGTCGGGCTTCAGCTCGTCGCAGCAGCGCGGCGAAGATCTCGAATCGACGATCGAGCTCGCGCTGCACGACGCGTTCGAGGGCGGCAAGAAGTCGGTCACGCTGCAGGTCGAGGACGTGTGCCCGCGCTGCCACGGGACCGGAACCGATCGCAAGGGCATCTGCACCCAATGCCACGGCACGGGGCGGGTGCGCGAGACGAAGCGGTTCGACGTCACGATCCCGCGCGGCGTGCGCGACGGCCAGCGCATCCGCCTCGCCGGACAAGGCGCGAGCGGACCGGGCGGCGGCCCGCGCGGCGACCTCTATCTCGTCGTGCACCTGGGCAGCGACGACCACTACGAACGCAAAGGCGACGATCTCTACCTCGACCTCCCGGTGAGCATCTACGACCTGATCCTGGGCGCCGAGGTCCGCGTCCCGACGATGACGGGCGACGTCACGATGACGATCCCCGCCGGAACGCAGAACAACAAGATGCTGCGCCTGTCGGGCAAAGGGATGCCCAAGCTCAAGGACGGCGGCTTCGGCGACGAATACGTCCGCCTGATCGGCCAGCTCCCGACGAACCTGACGGACAAAGAGCACAAGCTCTTCAGCGAGCTGTCCATGCTGCGCAACGGCGCGGAAGCCAACGCAAAGCGGTAGACGCGGAGCGGGCATTTTTCACCGGTTCGCCAGGTGCGGGGAGAGCGGCGCGAGCCTCGAACGGCCACGGGATGACGACCCAGAGCGATACCGTCCGCTGTCGCGAGGTTCGGCTCGCGAGCCGCCCCACCGGCGAACCGACCGGTGCGAACTTCGAGCTCGCCCACACGGACGTCGGGCCGCCCGGCGAAGGCGAGCTGCTCGTCAAGAACTCGCTGATGTCGGTCGAGCCGTACATGCGCGGGCGGATGAACGACGTGAAGTCGTACGTGCCGCCGTTCGCGGTGGGCGAGCCGCTGACGGGCGCGGCCGTCGGCACGGTGATCGCGTCACGCGCGCCGGACATTGCGGTCGGTGCTACGGTGCTGCACGACCGCGGCTGGCGTGAGTACGCCGTTGTCCCGGCAAAGTCCGCGCGCGTCATCGATACCAGCCACGTTCCTGCGGAGACGTATCTCGGCGCACTCGGCACGACAGGCTTCACCGCGTGGGTCGGGCTGCGCGTCATCGCGGAGGTGCAGCCGGAGAAGACCATCTTCATCTCCGGCGCCGCCGGCGCGGTCGGCTCGATGGCGGTGCAGCTCGCCAAGCGCTGGGGGCTGCGCGTGATCGGTTCCGCCAGCTCGGCGGAGAAGGCACGCGTCGTGCGCGAGGAGTTCGGCGCCGACGGCGCATTCGATTATCACGACGGTCCGTACAAGCAATTGCGCGCGCTCGCGCCGGACGGCATCGACTATTATTTCGACAACGTCGGCGGCGAGCAGCTCGAAGCCGCGATCGCCGTGACGCGGGACCACGCGCGTATCGTGCTGTGCGGAGCGGTCTCGCAGTACAACGCAGCATCGCCGCCGCCCGGGCCGCGCAACCTCGCGATCGCGATCGGGCGGCGGTTACGGCTGCAAGGCTTCATCGTCATCGACCACCTCAAGCGCTTCGGGGAGTTCGTCGCCGAGGCGGCGCCGCTCATCGCCGGCGGCGAGCTGCGCGCGCCCACCACGTTCGTGGATGGTCTCGACAACGCGCCCGGCGCGCTGATGCAGATCCTTCAGCCGAACGCGACCGTCGGCAAGGTCGTCGTCCGCGTCGGCTGACGCGCGCGGCGGCGCTATTGCGCCAACGTCGCCATCGCGTTGTCGGGGATGAATTTCGCGATCTGCGCAGCGGGCGAGCCGCCGAGAGCGTTGCGCGGCCAGAGGTTCCACAGATACTGGCCGGGCTGCGCGCCGGTCGACGGCAGCATCGATGCCGGGAAGAACGTCTGCAAGGTGTCGGATGCGACCAGGGTCACCGGGACGCTCTGCGGAGGCGTGCCGTCGAGCAGGTTGATCGCGCCGGTCACCGCCCCGTTGTTCGCCGTCACGACGAGGACGGCGTTGAACTTGACGTTGGGCTCGTCGGGGAACGGCGCATTGGTCGCGCCCCCGCGGTCGAAGCCCCACACGTAGAAGTTCGCGTTGCCGTCGAGGACCGGTCCGGCCATCTTCGCGACGAGCGAGATGGTCTGCGACGACGGAACGAACGTGCCGTCCGCGCCGATTACGTCGAGCGACGGGCGCCGCGCGCCGGTGTAGTCCCGGTAGAATGCGCCGGTCGCGGCGGTGAAGCGGAACGGCGTTCCGGCCGGCTGCGTCGGCGCCGTCGAACTGCCGCCGTTGCAGCCGGCGAGGAGCGCGGAGACGCAAGCGAGCGCGAGCACGTGAAGAGACGAGCGCATGGGATTCCTCTCGAGTCGTGCGGGTAGCATCGGTCGCACCCTGCCGGGAGGACGTGAAGGGACTCTGAAACTGTGCGCGCGCGGACAAGGCGGGAACCTGGCCGGTGCGAACGGGTTCTTAGAACTGATGCTCGGCGGCGGCCCACCAATCCACTTGATGTGGTCTCAGATGTACAGCCCGGATCGTCCCAAGGTGACGAGACGGGTCGACGTGCGCCGCATCGTGGCCTTTTTCCGGCCGTACCTCATGCAGGAGGTGCTGGTCCTCGTCTGCATCCTCTTCGTCGCGGTGCTCGGGCTGCTGCCGCCGCTCTTCACCAAGTGGCTCATCGACGGCGCCATCCCCGCGCACGACATGCACGGCGTCTGGCTCGACGTCGGCGGGATGGTCGCAAGCGCCATCCTCGCCGGGGCGATCGGCGTCTACCAAGGCTATCTCAACTCGCTGGTCGGCGAGGGGATCATGCGCGACATCCGCACGAGCCTGGTCGCGCACCTGCACCGCATGCCGCTCTCGTTCTTCACCGGAACGAAGACCGGCGAGATCATGAACCGCGTCTCCAGCGACGTCGACAACATCGACAACGTCGTCACCGGAACGCTCGTGACCATCGTCACCAACGTGTTCATGATGCTCACGACCGTGGTGACGATCTTCATCCTGGACTGGCGGCTCGCGCTCATCGCGCTGGCGATCATCCCGCTGATGATCCTGCCGCTCTCGCCGGTGGGGCGCAGGATGTACGACATCCGCAAGCTCACGCGCGAGAAGCGCGATGAGATGGAGTCGATCACGCAAGAGACGCTCTCGATCAGCGGCATCACGCTGATCAAGTCGTTCGTGCGCGAGCGGTTCGAGCGCGAGCGCTTCTACAAAGCCGGCAGCGAGCTCATGAAGCTCGAGATCAACCTCGCGATGGTGGGGCGCTGGTTCATCGCCGCGATCACGGCGATGGTCGTGATCGGGCCGGCCGTGGTGTGGCTGACGGGAGGCTGGCTCACGATCACCGGCGGCGTGACGGTCGGGACGATCGTCGCGTTCGTGGCGTACCTGGGGCGGCTCTACGGTCCGGCCTCATCGCTGGCGGGCGTGCAGGTGCAGATCGTCTCGGCGTTCGCGGTGTTCGAGCGCATCTTCGAGTACCTGGACATGCAGCCTGAA
>JAQBPK010000342.1 GCA_028287565.1 Vulcanimicrobiota bacterium | reverse complement strand
GGGCCGGGCGTGACCGTCGCAGCGGGCGCGGGCGGGGCCGGGTTCGGCTGCGGCGAGGGCGCCGCGGCCAGGGCGAGGAGCAAGGGGAGCGTGTAGAGGGCGAGCATCGTGCCTCCGAGCAACGCCGGGTCGCGCAGGGCGGTTCCCGGGACGGCGTCCTGGACGTACCCGGCCAGGCTCGTGAACGACGCGGCGAGCAGCGCCAGCGACGCCGGGGTCCGCCCGGCGCGCGCGATGACCGGCACGAGCCAGAGCGCGTACCATGGCGCCGGCGACGGCAGCACGAGCCAGCCCGCCAGCGCCGCGCCGGCCAGGACATCGCCCCCGCGCAGCGCCCGGACGACGGCGGCGACGGCGGCGGCGGCCAGCACAACGCCGATCACGAGCGGGACCGCCGAGCCGGACCACGCGGACAGCGCCGCGGCGTAGATGAGCGACACGCGCGGCGGGCCCGGTTCGCGCTCGAATCCGTGCACGAGGACGGACCAAAGCAGCGGCGCGTATGCGAGGGTCAGCGCGACGGCTGCAGCCGCGGCGGCCGGCAGCCGGCGCCGGGACGGCAGGCGCCACAGACGCGCGGCCAGGGGAATGACCGCGACCGCCTTCACCGCCGTGGCCGCGACCAGCACGGTGAGCTCCGCGAACGCGCCGGACCTCGGGCGCAGGCGGCCGGCAGCCAGGACGAGCGCCAGCCAGAAGACGTCGTTGTGGCCTTCGGCCGCGCTCCACAGCACGACGGGGTGGAACGCGAGGAGCGACGACAGCCGCGGCGACCTGCGCGAGGCGAGCGCGATGCAGACGAGCAGCCCCAGCGCGGCCAGCACGCGCAGCGCGAGGATCGTGCCGTCCACCCCCAGCGGCCGCGTTGCGGCGACGACCAGCGCGCACGGCACGGTGAACAGGGGCCCGTAGACGTCGCGCGGCAGCGAGCCGTCCCAGGCGCGCAGCGCCGCATCGAGCAGCGCGTCGCGCAGCGGCGCGACGCCGGCGGCGTGGAAGGCGTGCGCCCACGGGTCCGCCCCGTGCGTGAGGAGCGCGCCGTACGCCGCATAGGCCCAGACGTCCGCCGACAGCCGCACCGGCACGGCGAGCGCGCACGCGAGCGCCAGCGCCGCGACGGCGAGACGGACCCTCACGCCGGGGCGAACGCGCACGGCCAGGGCTTCGCGACACCGCCGCACGAACCCGTAAATAATGCCGATGGACCGAGCGCAGCAGTATCCGGCGCGTAGCGTATCGTTGTTGCGAGGTCGGACGGGGGGCCCCGCGCGCAGCGTGGGGGGCGCGCAGCCGGGGGCGGAGCGCCGTTGAATCAAGGCTGGCTGCGGCGCGCCCTCGCGGCGAAACGCGACGGCGATGCGCTCGACGACGGGACCTGGCACCGGATCATCGCAGGCTACGCTGCCGGCGAGATCGACGACGCGCCGGTCGCGGCGCTCGCGATGGCCTGCGCGATTCGCGGGATGGCGCCGGACGAGATTTCCGCGCTGACCGACGCGATGGTCCGTTCGGGCGACGTGCTGCGTTTCGGCGGCGGCCGCACCGTGGTCGACAAGCACTCCTCGGGCGGCGTCGGTGACACCGTCTCGCTGATCGTGGTCCCGCTGGTCGCGGCGTGCGGCGTCCCGGTCGCCAAGCTCTCGGGCCGCGCGCTCGGCCACACCGGCGGCACCCTGGACAAGCTCGAGGCGATCCCCGGCGTGCGCACCGACCTCGGCAACGACGCGTTCGTCGCGCAGGTGGAGTCGATCGGGTGCGCGATCGCGGCGCAATCGGAGCGCCTCGTTCCGGCGGACAAGAAGCTCTACAAGCTGCGCGACCGCACCGGCACGGTGCCGTCGACCGGGCTGATCGCGGCGTCGATCGTGTCCAAGAAGATCGCCGGCGGCGCCGGCGCGATCGTGTTCGACGTGAAGGCCGGGAGCGGCGCGTTCATGCGCACCCTCGCCGACGCGACGGCGCTCGCGCGGACGCTGGTCCGGCTCGCGGCCGGGTTCGGACGGCGGTCGAGCGCGCTCGTGAGCGACATGGAGGAGCCGCTGGGCGCGGCGGTTGGAAGCGGGATCGAGGCGGTCGAGGCGCGCGACTTCCTGCGCGGCGACGACCGCGACCCGCGCCTGGCCGAAGCGGCGTTCGCCGTCGCGCACGAGATGCTGCGCGTCGGCGGCGTTGACGAGCGCGAGATCGAGCCGCGCGCGCTCGACGCGCTGCAGTCCGGCGCCGCATACGAGCGCTTCGCGCAGCTCGTCGAGGCGCAAGGCGGCACGCGCGCCGCGCTGGACGCGATCGCGCCGCACCCACACCGCGCGACGGCCGTCGCGGCGTCGGACGGCGTCGTGACGGCGATCGACGCGGCGGCCATCGGCGAGCTTGCGCGCGATCTGACCGCCGCCGACGGACCCTTCGCCGGGCTGCGCATCGTAGCGCGCGTCGGAACCCCGGTCCGCGCCGGCGACGTGCTAGCGGAATGCGCCGGACCGTCGGCGTCCCCGCAAGCGGTCGCGCGCGCCTTCACCGTGGGCACGCACGCCCCGCCCCCGCGCAAGCTGATCGAGACGGTGGTGAGAGATGCCGACCTCGCCACGTTGGTGAACTAAGCAATGAAGACAATCGTCACCGGTGCGGCCGGGCTCATCGGGAGCGCGCTCGTGCGCCACCTGAACCTCGCGGGCGCGGACGATCTGATCGTCGTCGACCGGCTCGGGACGAGCGAGAAGTGGCGGCATCTCGTGCCGCTGCGCTTCGCGGAGTACTTCGACGCCGAGGAGTTCTTCGCGCGCATCGACGCCGCGCCGAACGCGTTCGGCGAGATCGCGGCCGTCTTCCACCTCGGCGCGTGCTCGTCGACGACCGAGCGCGACGCGTCGTACCTGATCGCGAACAACGTGCGGCGCTCGCAGGAGATCGCGCGCTGGTCGTTCGCGCGCGGCGCGCGCTTCGTCTACGCGTCGTCGGCGGCGACGTACGGCGCGCGCGAGAGCGACATGCGCGAGGACCTCGATCCGTACAGCCTGCGCCCGCTCAACATGTACGGGTACTCCAAGCACCTGTTCGATCTGTGGATGCGGCGCGAGGGACTGCTCGATCGCGCGGTCGGGATCAAGTACTTCAACGTCTACGGCCCCAACGAAGACCACAAAGGAACGATGCGCAGCGTCGTCGCGAAGGCGTACGAGCAGATCACCGAACGCGGCGTCATCGAGTTGTTCAAGAGCTATCGCCCCGGCGTCGCCGACGGCGAGCAGACGCGCGACTTCCTGTACATCAAGGACGCCGCGGCGATCACCGCGTTCCTCGCGCGCACGCCGCGCGCGGGCGGAATCTACAACGTCGGCTCGGGGATCGAGCGCACCTGGAACGATCTCGCGCGGGCGGTGTTCGCGGCGCTCGAGCTGCCGCCGCGCATCGAGTACGTCGAGATGCCCGAGGTGCTGCGCGGCAAGTACCAGTACCGCACCGTCGCGACGATCGACCGCCTGCGCGCCGCGGGCTACGTGCAGCCGCTCACCACGCTCGAAGACGCGGTGCGCGACTACGTGCGCGGCTATTTGGTGACGGGAACCGTGCTGGGCAGCGAGACGGCCGGCGCGTCGAGCCCGCTGCCGACGTTCTCCGCCACGAGGTAGGCATTTACGTCGCGCGGCGATTCCTTATAAACCGTTTCCAATTGTTGCTTGCCGATTCCGCCGAATAGATCGCGTAAAGTCCCCGGGTCTCAAGAAGGAGTTCAAGAACGGAACTTTCGCGGATTAGCGCGCTCAGTCTCGGAAGCTCTGGAAGTATCGCTCGGACACGTGGCGCTACTCGGTCCGGCGTTATTTCCGCGAGGCGCGCCAAGCCGACAAGATAGTTCATCGCCTCGTCAGTATAAGGCAGGCCGCGTCTTGGAATTTGCGCGACGAGACCGGCGATCCGGTCGAGATCAGGGATGTCGCCAGAAGGATCGTCGACAAGCCGCTGGGCGAGTAATATACAAGCGTCGGAGCCCATCTCCGGGAACCACTCGGCAAGATTCGCAAGCCAATCGTCGGTCCGCAGCGCTCTGCGAGCAGTGAAGTCGCCGTATAGCGCACCATACCGGCCCGTCCTCTGTAGTATAAGCGCTGCCTCCAGCGCCGCGACGGGGTTCGCTTCCTTGTCCATGAAAAAGCGACGGAGCGTATTGATATCTCGATTGAGTCTACGTGCCGCGGCGAATGGGTCTAATTTGCGGTATCGCCGGTAGATTTGATGCATTGTTTCGGCTCGCCCGTCCCCCTCGACATCAACATCGATCGCAATCACATCGCCTGAGTTGTCTGTATCTACTGAAACGCGAAATTGTCGAGCGCATTCCGGAACGAGCGCGCTGATACCAGTACCGTCCGCGTGCGTCCACGTAAGCTGTACCGGTCCATTCGAAACAGTCTCGAATGTCGCCTCAACGTGTCTCAGATTGTTAGCACGGCGCACGACATCATAGACAATAGGCGCGAGACCCGCGTGTCCTCGTGAAAAGAATGCGCCTAACGCGATCGAACCGAAACGCTGCTGCGGGTCCTCGTTCGGATCGTGCGAAACCGTTTCCCGCGGTGCCCTCGGCCTTCGCGATACAGTCTTTGCTCGCGCCTTCGATTCGACGAGGTCGCCTGAATCAGTGCTGAATTCTGAAGGGACGATGAGGGCGCCGCCTGCACTAACAGTACTGACGTGTGAACGTTCTGGAACGTGAGTAACGGTAGGATTGTCCAGACCATATTGTCCCGTTAGAACCGTCCCAAAGCGTCTCGAACCAACTTGAGCTGCTGTAAGTTTGCGCGCCGTCTCTTTGCGAACAAAATTGAGGAGCGGGTCGAACTCCAGCCTGCACGGAGGAGGTTTGCACCGGATGAGGGCGGGGCTTTTTACGTATAATCCGTCGAGTAGCGACGATCCGAAAAGCGTACAACCCCGATCAGGCGTGGCCGGCTCAAAGGCTTCTAACCCACGACCTGCAGAAGAAACAATTGGGTAACTACGTTCAAAGGAGGCGCCGAGCTGCTCCTCGAGAATTGGGGCGCCATCAACATTCTGAAGCCTGTTAAGATGATCATTACTGCTGCGGCAGGCATCGCAGAAAAACCACTGTTGCGTTACGCTCACTGAAGCTAGCCCATTAACAAGATTATCTATGCTAATTGAGGAACTTGGTGTTGGCGCGTCATCGCTTAGCCAATCGCTAGGAAGCAACAGGGGGTGATCTGTGACTTGGATCCCGTGCCCGCTAAAGAAAAAGAATGCTCGGCTTTGAGCCCCGTTCTCCACGCTCAGCGTCGCCATTTCCGTTCGCCAAGCTCGGATCGCCTTTTGACAGGCAGCTAACGTAGGCCGAGCCGACACCTCGACTATGCTCGTTGCTGCTTTGGGATCATCGGTTTCACCGTCAATGATTGCTATCTCAGCTAGTGTCGGCGCAAGTAAGAGCCGAGCGCGGACGAGCGGCGCAGATCTGTAATCGTACGCCTCTCGAAGCCAACGAAAAACTCGATACGCCGTCTGCGCTGACGTGGCGAGCTGTCCAAAGCCATATGTTTGTGCTGCAGGCGTTTGGCCGCCGTCTAGGAAACTATATTCGCTGATACCAATTACGATCGCAAACATCCCGGCGTCACCGTTCGTCCAGTCTGGATCGCCGTACAGGCCTTGAGCAGAATCAATTAGCGAAATCATATTGCGCTTGCGACCATTTTGTAGAAACTCGGACGCACCAAATATGCACCGTGTGCATTTAGTACGCTCGCCCCGCTGCTATACTCGCGATCATCGTTCTCTAACGATTTGAAAATCGGACGACCTGTATAGCTGATAATATCACTTCGGTCCCAGACGTTCAACCAACGATCCAGCTTGCCACGAGTATTTGGGTGAGGAACTTGTGCTGGCGAACGAATGGCACGATCGCTCATGATAAACAATTTCAGTTCCTCGAAAAGACCTACTTGCGATGCACTAGCGCACCACAGGTCGATTGGTTTCAGGGTTGAATATTCATCGTAGTCTGGCATGAATCGGGTCACGATATCATATACGATTTGGCCACCCATACTATGGGTCACGACAATCGTTGGTTCACCAGGGGTTTTCGCTTGCGCCTTCGCGATGACATCAAGAACGCGTCGGGAGATCAGTCCCGGCGGCTCGTCAATGTTACCGTAGCACGATCCTCCACGGTTTGCGAGATAGACAAAGATGTCCCCAAGAAATCGTGTCACAAAGTCATTTAGTGGTATACGCAACTCTTCAAGGGCGCGCGTGACCGCTGACCCTGGAGCATCTCCAACGCGTGCTGCTGCTTCCAGGAGTCGATCGCGCAGCGTAATAAAACGTGCCGATCCTTTTGCCAGGACATTTTCGGGCGGTTCCGGAACAACGCGCGCCAATTCGTCCGCGGTATCCGCGTCGTCGGAAAGGTTTTCGTCCGTCGCGATAATTGTTCGCGCGAGGTCGCTGCCTATGGGAATGGGATGGTCAAGGTCGGTAGCATGGCCCGCGGACAGCATGAGGGCGAGCAGATCGACTTTGTCGTCACGACTTAATGCGGCAATGAAAGTGTCCGGAGCTACGTCGAAATGTTGGCGCGGTCCCATGCTACGGATATCGTTGGATATCGATGTTGGGCGCTTCGGAAGGTCCTGAAGAATTCGCGCAAACGGTGCAAGCATGGCCGCGCGGTCGCCCGGAGTCGAAGATTGATCAGCGCCTTTATGTAACAAAGCGGTGCGAGGTCGCGATGCGCCGTCCCACGCAAAGGTAGCGGCGTCATTCCACCAAAAAGCCGGATAAATGCCAACGCTTTCCGGGTAAGCTTTATTCAGTTTTGGCGCAACGTAGTGCCTAAGGAACAAGGAAATCCCTGCAAACGCCGATTCATCGCGGATAGCAACGCCATGAACGTAGATTATTGGCATGTAGCGCGTGTTTCGCTATGTCGACAAGCTTGCCTTGCTAGCTCAAGTTTCAGTGACGGGAACCGTGCTGGGCAGCGAGACGGTCGGCGCGTCGAGCCCGCTGCCGACGTTCTCCGCCACGAGGTAGAGCGGGCGGCCCTTGATCTCGTCGTAGACGCGGCCGACGTACTCGCCCAGGATGCCGATCGTGATGAGCTGCACGCCGCCCAGGAACAAGATAGCGAAGATCGTCGACGTGTAGCCGGGCAGGTTGTAGCCGGTGAAGATCTTGATGCCGATCTCGACCAGCGCGACGACGAACGCGACCGCGCTGACGACGAAGCCGAACCACGTCGCGATTCGCAGCGGGATCTCGCTGAACGCGGTGATGCCGTCGACCGCGAACTTGAGCATCTTCGACACCGGGTACTTCGACGAACCCGAGAAGCGCTCGGCGCGGTCGTACTCGATCCCGGTCTGCTTGTAACCGACCCACGACACGAGCCCGCGAATGAAGCGATGGCGCTCGCGCGAGTCGCGCAGCGCGGCGACGACGCGCTTGCTCATCAGCCGGAAGTCCCCCGTGTCGACGGGGATCGACACGTTCGTGAGCCGCCGGATGATGCGGTAGAACAGCGCGGCGGTGAACAGCTTGAAGCGGCTCTCGCCGTGGCGCCGGCGGCGCGTCGCGTATACGACGTCGTAGCCGTCGCGAAACTTCGCGAGGAAGTCGTCGAGAAGCTCGGGCGGGTCCTGCAGGTCGCCGTCCATCAGCACGACGGCATCGCCGCGCGCGGCGTCCAGGCCGGCGGTCGCCGCGATCTGGTGGCCGAAGTTGCGGGAAAGCGAGATCACGCGCAGGTGCGGATCGTGGTGCGCCGCGTCGAGCAGCTTCTCGAGCGTCGCATCGCGGCTGCCGTCGTCGACCAGGACGATCTCGTACGCGGCGGGCGCGACGGTGAGCCCGTGGATCACGTTGCGGATACGGCGAAGGAGCTCGTCGACGTTGTCGGCTTCGTTGAAGAGCGGAACGACGACGCTGAGCGTCGCGTCCGCACCGCGCCGGACCACGAGCTCCTGCGAAGGGGGGAACACCCCGCGTTGTTCTCGCCCCTCCCGCGCTCTCACTCTCGGGCGCCCGGGCCCGTGCCGTGCGGGGCCCCGAGCGCGTTTCAAGGAACTCGATGAGACCGATGCTAGCCCCCGTCCTCGCCCTCGTCCTCGCTCTCGCCGAACCGTCCGCCGAGCCGGCGGCGGCGTTCGCGCACGCGGGTCCGACGCCGCCGCCGCACGGGTATCCGGCGATCAAGTCGGTCGCGATCTCGGCCACCGACGTCCATCCCGGCCGCTCGGTGCACGGCGCGGTCGAGACTTCCGACAACGTGCACTACGTCGAAGCCCGGATCGAGTACCGCGCCCTCGCGCTGCACGAGGACGGTCCGGGCAAGTTCTCGATCACCTACAAGGTGCCGTGGTGGATCCCGCCGTGGCTGCGCCACGGGTACACGCTGCAGATCATCGCGCGCAGCGTGGACGGCGTCGAGACCGTGCGCGAAATCCCGATCATGGTGCGCTGACCCGCGCGCGATCGGATCGTGCCGCGAGCTTTTCGAGCGCGGCCGTCGTTTCGTGCAAGAACGCCGCTTGGAACGCGAGCATGTCGGCCACGCCGGGGAAGCGCGCATCACGCCGCTGATCCCCGAGCCGGTAGCGCCCCGCCTCGGCGACGAGCGTTCCGCGCGCGATCAGCATGTCGAACGCTTCGTCCGTGCAGCGCTCGGGATCGCGCGCGAGCTCCGGATCGACGAACGCGTTCGCCGGCAGCGCGTTTCGCAGGCGCAGCACGCCGTCGCGCGCTTCGCTGCGCTCGAACGGCAGATCGACGGCGAGCAGCCATTGCGCGAGCAGCGCGCTCGTCGTCACCGGGCGGGCGGCCGCGAGCGACGCCGCGAGATCGTTCGGATCGGCGGGCTGCACGACGCGGTAGAGCATCGACAAGCGCCGGCCGCGGAACGGGTCGAACGCGATCGCGGCTAATCGGACGCCGGCGACCGGCACGAGGTGGTCGACGATACCTTTGAGCGGGCGCATGCGGCCGTCCGTGCTGTAGAAGCCTTCCGGCGTCACGAAGAACGTCGCGCCGCGGCGCACGACGCTCACGATGTGCGCGATGTCGTCATCGACGCCGCTGCGCAGCGCCGTCATCAGCTCGCGCCGGTACGGTTCGAGCACGTGGGACAGGCGCGCGTACGCCGCGCTTGCTGCGAAGAACGTCGGTGACAAGAGGTCGGAGAGCGTCTCCGCGCCCGGCGGCAACTCTGCGAGCACCTCGGTGCGGAAGATGAGGTCGAGCGGCAGATCGCCGTGCTTTCCCTGCAGCGTGTAGGCGAGGCTGCGCAGCGGGCGTGACGAAAGCTCGTTCTCGAGCGGCAGCATCCCGAGCGCGACGAAGAACGGACCGGCATTGACGTCGCGCATCACCGGCGCGAGCCCCGGCATGCGCGTCGCGAAGAAACCGGGCTCGTACATGCGGCGCGACGACGCGGTGAACGCGGGGCGCCAGGGGCCTTGCAGGAACGTGCGCTCGACGACGATTTCCGACTCGTCCTCGTGCTGATGGTTCGCGATCAGCAGCGTCGGCCCGCGCCGGCGCGGCAGGCGGCCCCATTGGCGCACGCGCACGCGCGTCGCGATGAGCGGCTGGCGAATCGCGCACGTCAGCGCCACG
>JAQBPK010000082.1 GCA_028287565.1 Vulcanimicrobiota bacterium | reverse complement strand
GCGTCGGCGGCAGCGGCGAGCGCGGCCGCCGTCGCGGCGCCCGCGGTCCCGGCGCCGACGCACACCCTGGTCGAGACGCAGCCGGTTCGCTTCTACGACGAAGAGCTCGCCGAAGACGACACGGACGACGCCGAGGACGAGGACGACTTCGACGACGAGTACGATGACGACGACTCGTACGACGAGGACGACGCGGGCGACGGCGAAGACGGCGAGGCCGCCGCGGACGACGACGATGCCGTCGCGGACGAGCCCGGCGACGACGCGCCGGGCGGCGTCGAATGGGGCGTGCAGGACCGCGCCGCCGCGAGCGCGCTCGCGATCAGCGGCGACTACGAGACGCTACCGCCGCGCCCGGTATGGCAGCTGCCGGACATCACGAAGATCTTCGACGCGCCGCAAGCGCAGAAGCTGGACGACACGAGCCGCGCGCACACGCTCGAAGACACGCTGGCCTCGTTCGGCGTCGGCGCGAAGGTGACGCACATCGAGCGCGGCCCGTCGATCACGCGCTACGAGCTGCGGCCCGAGCGCGGCGTGAAGATCTCGCGCATCTCCTCGCTCGCGGACGATCTCGCGCTCGCGCTCGCCGCGACGTCGGTCCGTATCGAGGCGCCGATCCCCGGCAAATCGGCGGTCGGCATCGAGGTCCCCAACGCCGTCGTGTCGGTCGTGGCGATCCGCGAGATCCTCGAGCGCATTCCGCAAGGCGTCCCGCCGCTCTCGATGGCGCTCGGCAAAGACATCACCGGCCGCCCGGTGTTCGGCGATCTGGCGAAGATGCCGCATCTGCTCGTCGCGGGCGCGACGGGCGCGGGCAAGTCGGTGTGCCTCAACTGCATCATCGCCTCGCTGCTCGTCACCGCGACGCCGGATCAGCTCGAGCTGCTGATGATCGACCCCAAGCGCGTGGAGCTCACGGTCTACGACGGCATCCCGCACCTCAAGCACCCGGTCATCACCGATCCGTCGCTGGCCGCCGGCGCGCTCGCGATCATCACGCGCGAGATGGACATGCGCTACGAGCGCTTCGCGAAATCGGGCGTGCGCAAGATCGAAGAGTACAACGCCAAGTTCCCCGACGAAAAGCTGCCGTACATCGTCGTGATCATCGACGAGCTCGCCGACTTGATGCTGATCGCACCGGCCAAGGTCGAGATGCTGATCATGCGCCTCGCGCAGCTCGCGCGCGCGACGGGGATCCATCTCGTGGTCGCCACGCAGCGGCCGTCGGTCGACGTCATCACGGGTCTCATCAAGGCGAACATCCCGTCGCGCATCGCGTTCGCCGTGAGCTCGCAAGTCGATTCGCGCGTCATCCTCGACATGGGCGGCGCGGAACGGCTGCTCGGGCGCGGCGACATGCTGTATTTGCCGATCGACGCGCCCAAGCCGGTCCGCGCGCAGGGCGCGCTCGTCACCGGCCATGAGATCGACAAGCTCGTCGACTTCTGGAAGCACCAGGCGAAGCCCGATGCGACGAAGGCCATGGAGATCACGCCGATCCGCGAGGACGACGAGCGCTCCGGCAACGGCGGCGAGCGCAAGACCGACGAGCTGTGGTACGACGCGGCGAAGTTCTTGCTCGACTCGCGCGTCGCCAAAGGCGACGCCGGCGTCGGCTCGACCGCGGCGCTGCAGGCGCGCTTCTCGATCGGCCACCCGCGCGCGGTGCGGCTGATGCGCCAGCTCGAAGAGTTCGGCATCGTCGGCCCCAACGAGGGCACGAAGCCGCGCAACGTCATCCTCGAATCGCCGGCCGACCTCGAACGCATCGCCGACCGCATCGGCCGCCCCGCGCAAACGGACCTGTTCGCGGGATGATCCGGTACCTCGCGGTCGCGCTCGTCGCGGGACTTCTCTATGTGTGGCTCGGCGTGTCGGTGTCGCACACGCCGCCGCACGGAATCGATCTCGCGGGGCGCGCGCTCGCCGGGCACGCGACGTTGTTTGCGCTGGTGCTGACCGAGTCGTGCTGGTGGGAGATGCTGCTCGCGCTCGCGCTCATCACGATCATGGTCGCCGTTCGCTATGCCGCGTGGCGGGCGGCCGTGTTGCTCGCGATCCCAACGACGCTAATCACGTGGCAGCTCAGCGACGTGCTCAAGAACGTGTTCCGCCGCCCGCGACCCGACTACTGGGTGTGGATCCACGAGCCGACGTACGCGTACTCGAGCGGGCACGCGATGTTCGCGCTGCTCGTGTACGGGCTGTGGGCGTGGTTCATCTGGAAGAGCGACCTGCCGCGCAACGTGCGCACCGTCGTCGCGCCGCTGCTCGCGCTGTGGGCGTGCGGGATCATCTGGTCGCGGCTCGCGCTCGGCGCGCACTACGTCACCGATCTGATCGGCGGCGTGCTGCTCGGCACGACCGCCCTCGCCCTCGCGTCCGCGATCCGCGTCGCCGTGTCGCACCGGCGCACTACGGCATGAACGATCCGAGGGTGTCGGTGCGCGCATACCTTTGATTCTCGATCCGCGCTGATCGTCGGGTCAGAGGTGCGTGACCAAAGGCGGGCGCTTGCGGTGGAACGACGTCTCGCGCTGGTAACGCGCGCCGAGTGCGGTAAGCGCCGCTTCGCCCCACACGCGTCCGAGCAACGCGAACGACGTCGGCAGACCGTTCGGTCCCATCCCGTTCGGCAGCGCGAGCGCGGGCAGTCCCGCAAGATTCCCGGGCGAGATCAGCGACGGCCCGCCGGGATATTTGGGATACGCCTTGTCGAAGCCCAGCCCGACCGGATATGTCACCGTCGGCAGCGTCGGCGAGACGACCGCGTCGTAGCCGTCCAGCGCTTTTTCCAGCGCGGCGTTGAGCTTGGTGCGCTGGCGCAGCGCGTCGATGTAGTCGACCGCCGGCGTCGCGTACGCGACGTAGCCGCCCAGCTTGTCGTCGGCGTTGCGCAGCTCGCGCGACTTGCCGCTCTCGATCAGATCGCGAAACGCGGCGGCGCCTTCCGCATCGACGATCGTTCCGACGACCGGACCCCACGGGCCCTTCGGCAACGCGACCTCGCCCGCGACGTCGGCGAACGACGACAACGCTTTGACGGACGCGTGGAAGTTCGCGACGACCTCGGGCATGGCGGACTTCGTCGCATTCTTCAGCACCGCGACGCGCAGTTTGCGGCGCGGAGCGGCGAGCGGCGCGTCGACCGCCGTCGGATCGCTCGGATCGGCGCCGGCGATCGCAGCGAGAATCAGCTCGGCATCGCGTGCGCTGCGCGCCATCGGACCGAGCTTGTCGAGCGTCCAGCACAGCGCCATGGCACCGTGCCGCGACACGCGCCCGTACGTCGGCCGCAAGCCCGTGATGCCGCATGCGGTCGCCGGGAAGAGGATCGAGCCCGACGTCTCCGAGCCGATCGCGAAGCCCACGAGCCCGGCGGAAACGGCGATCCCCGAGCCGCTCGACGAGCCGCCGCTCCAGAACTTCGCGTTCCACGGCGTGCGGCCGGGTCCGGTGAACGACGCGTCGGCGTCGCCGTAGCCGAAACCGCCGGCGAGCTCGACCATCGCGAGCTTTGCCAGCAGCACGGCGCCCGCATCCGATAATCTCTTCACCACCGTCGCGTCGAAGTTGAACCGCTGGTTGCGGTAGGGCTGCGCACCCCACGTCGTCGGCGCGTCCGGCGTCGCGAGCAGATCTTTGACACCGTACGGAATGCCGTGCAGCGGCCCGCGAATGCGCCCGCGCGCGCGCTCGGCGTCGGCCCGCTTGGCCTCACGCCGCGCGCGGTCGTGCAGGACCGTCACGACCGCGTTGTAGACCGGGCCGTACTTCTCGAGCCGCGCGAGGTACAGCTCGGTGAGCTCGACGGAGGACACCGTCTTCGCACTCAGCAGCCGCTGCAGCTCGACGACGTCGGCGAACGCGAGATCGTCCGCGTTCATCGCGGCGCTCGCGCGACGGAGAAGCGTGTGACCGGCTCGTCGGAGTTTTTCAGCGCGGTGGCTTTGCGCGGGTTCAGCCGCGCGGCGCCTTTGCGGTTGTCGTCGATCGCGTGGGCGATCGTGTCGAGATCCTTGTCGCTCAGCTGCGCGTCGAAGCGCTTCATCGACGCGGCGAGCGCGGCGGCGAGCGCGGACGCCGGTTTCGGCGACGCGCTCGCATTCGGCGACGGCTGCGCCGCCGGCAGCGGTGAGGTCTTCGGCGGCGCCTCGGGAGCCGGCGCTTGCGCGCCGGCCTTGGCGGCGAGCAGCACGGAAGCGGCGACGCCGGAAACGGCGCCCAGAAAGGATCGTCGGTCTGCCATGGGACGCAGACTTGGACGCCTTCCGAGGCCTCCCTACGGCCGACGGGGTACCACTGTCCCATGGATTCGTCCGCCGTCGCGCGGCTCGATCACGAGCGCCGCGACCGCACCGGCGTTCCGGAGGTGATCTTCGCCGCCGGAAAGACGCTCGAACAGAACGTCGCGCTGATCGGCGCGCTCCACGCGCGCACCGGCTTCGCGCTGGCGACGCGCATCCCGGCCGAGCAGCGCGAGGCGATTGCGGCCGCGTATCCGGACGCGGTGCTCGAACCGCTTTCCGGTGCGCTGCGGCGCGGCGAGCTGCCGCGCACCGGCGCGCGCGTCGCGGTCGTGTGCGCGGGAACGTCGGACATCCCCGTCGCCGAAGAGGCGGCGTTCGCGCTCGACGCGCTCGGCCACGAGGCGGTGCGAGCGACCGACGTCGGCGTCGCCGGCATCCACCGGCTGTTCGACGTGTTGGGCGACATCCTGGCGTGCCGCGCGGTGATCGTCGTCGCCGGGATGGAAGGCGCGCTACCCAGCGTCGTGGCGGGACTCGTGCGCGCGCCGGTGATCGCCGTGCCGACGAGCGTCGGCTACGGCGCTGCGTTCGAAGGAATGGCGGCGCTGCTCGGGATGCTGACGTCGTGCGCGCCCGGCATCGGCGTGGTGAACATCGACAACGGCTTCGGCGCCGCGGCGCTCGCGCACAAGATCGTGTGCGCACCGTCGTGACCGGCGCGATTGTCTCGAGACCCGGTGGCTTGCGGTGAGGATCGCGTACGTCGACATGGTCGGCGGTGCCGCGGGCGACATGCTGCTTGCGGCGTTCCTTGACGCCGGCGTGGACCGCGATGCGCTCGAACGCGCGCTGCGCGGGGTCGTGCCGGACGGCTGGACGCTCGAGCCGCAACGCGTGCTGAAGCGCGGGATTGCGGCGACGTACGCGGGCTTGGTCGTGCCGGGCGAAGACGGCGACGCCGAGCATCATCACCATCACGACGGCCACGACCACGAGCACGGGGGAGCGCACGAGAACGGTCACGCGCACGGACATGACAGTACGCACGACCACGCCGGCGGTTCCGGGACGCGAACGCTCGCTGAGGTGCTTGAGATCGTCGCGAGCAGCACGCTGACGCCGCGGCAGCGGGAGCGCGCGAGCGCGGTGTACCGGCGGCTCGCCGATGCCGAAGCTCACACGCACGGGACGACGGCGGATGCGATTCGCTTTCACGAGATCGGGCAGATCGACGCAATCCTCGATGTGGCAGCGACGTGCGTCGCGCTGGATTTGCTTGAGATCGACGAGTTGCGCTGCTCCCCGTTTCCGATCGGCCACGGCTCGATCGGGATGGAGCATGGAGTCTACCCGAACCCGCCGCCGGCGGTGGCGCACATGCTGCTCGGCTGGCCGACGCGCGCGGTCGACGTCGCGGGCGAGCTCGTCACGCCGACCGCCGCGGCGATCCTCACCACGCTGGCAACGCCGGGCCGCACCGACATGACGATCGAGCGGATCGGCTACGGCGCCGGGCGCAGCGACTTCGCGATCCCGAACGTGACGCGCCTCGTCGTCGGAACCGTACAGCCCGCGGCGTGGCACGGCGAGTACGTTCCCATCGGCTGGGACGAGATCGTCGTGCTCGAGACGAACATCGACGACATGCTGCCGCAGCACTACGAGCTCGCGATGGAGCGCATCTTCGCGGCGGGAGCGCTCGACGTGTGGCTGACGCCGATCGTGATGAAGAAAGGGCGTCCGGCGATCACGCTCTCCGCGATCGCTCCTCCCATCGACGAGGAAGCCATCGCGAACGCGATACTGAGCGAAACGACGACGATCGGCGTGCGCGTCCGCCGCGAACGGCGCCACGTTCTGCCGCGCTCAGGCGCGACGGTTGAGACGCCGTACGGGACCGTGCGCGTCAAGCGCGCCGGCGCGGACAGCCGTTCCCGAGCGCGCGCGGAATACGACGACCTGCTCCGCATCGCACGCGAAACGCGCTTGCCGCTGCCGGAGATCGCGCGCGCCGTCGACGCAGCGATCGCGGCTGAGGTGAACCCGGCGATCGCGGGCAATGTCGACGCGGCCATCGCGGGCGAGGTATCGCCGTGATCGAGCACACCGAGACGACCATGAACCTGGACGCGCTGGATGCGAAGGAAGCCCGTCTGCGCGCGATCTTCCGCGAGCTGGGCAGCTGTATTGTCGCGTTCTCCGGCGGTGTCGACTCTGCACTGGTGCTGCACGTTGCCGCGGAGGAGCTCGGCGCGCGCGCGGTCGGGATCACCGCGCGGAGCGAGTCGCTCGCCGAGCGCGAGTATGCGGGCGCGGTGCAGCTCGCGAGCGCGATCCACGCACGGCACGAGGTCATCGAGACGCGCGAGCTGCACGACCCGTCGTACGCGGCGAACCCGAAGGACCGCTGTTACTTCTGCAAGAGCGAGCTCTACGGCCGCCTCGCCGAGATCGCGCGCGAGCGCGGCATCCCGCACATCGTCGACGGCTACAACCGCGACGACGAAGGCGACTGGCGCCCGGGCCGCAAGGCCGCGCGCGAGCACGACGTGCGCAGCCCGCTGTACGAAGCGGAGATGCGGAAATCCGACGTGCGCGCCCTCGCGCGCAAGCTGGGCTTGGAAGTCTGGGACAAGCCAGCCCTGGCGTGCCTGTCGTCACGCTTCCCGTACGGCACGCCGATCACCCTAGAGCTGTTGCGCCAAGTGGACCGCGCGGAACAAGCGGTCCACGACGCCGGCCTGCGCGCCTGCCGCGTCCGCCACCACGGCGAGATCGCACGCATCGAAGTCCCGCCGGCCGACATCGCAGCCGCAGCCGACCCGGAACGCCGCGCGCGCATCGTGGAAGGCGTGCGCGCGGCGGGCTACCGCTACGTGACCCTCGACCTCGGCGGCTACGTGAGCGGCGGCTTCAACCTCTAAGCCGCTCAGCGCTTCGCGCGCGCGAACAGAGCGGCGACGTCGAGCGCGAACTCGGGCAGCACAGGATGCGTCAGCATATCGCCGGCACGAACGACGCGCACGCCGTCGCCGTCGAGCACCGTGATCGTCTCTTGTCGCGGATCCACGACGATCACGGCGGCAGTTCCGGCCTCGATGTACGTCGCGATCTTGTCGGCGACATCGGCGCGCCGGTCGCTCGGCGAGAGGACCTCCACCGCAACGGTCGGCGCGCCGAGCGGAACCTCCACCAGTTCCTCCGGCGCATCGGCCGCGAGCGCGGCGTACGAAAGATAGCCCACATCAGGCACGAGCGGCCGAACGATCTTTCCCGGCGGCGCAATGCGAAAGCGCCATTCCGTCGCGACGCGACCGTGCCCACCGCTATCGGCCCAGTCCCACAGCGCCATGTAGAGCTGGCCCTGCAGCGCGCCGTGGCTGAACTTCGGGCTCACTTTCTGCAGCGCCCGGCCGCGGACCCATTCGGTCTCCGGTTTGGTTTCGGGGAGGACGATCTCGTGTATCGACATGGCTTCACGCCGAGCCTATCACGCACACCGTGCCGCTCGGCAATACCTCAGATCGTTGTTGCGGTGCTCAGTCGGGAAAGCGCCCGTGCTCGTCGGGAAAGACGATTTGCATCCCCAGCAACGTGCCGGTCGTGTGGTGCCGGATGGCCCAGACGCCCGCCAAGACGCAGCGGTCGAAGAATTCGTTTGAGTAGACCTTGTTGAGGCGCACCGCCTTCGGGCCCAGCGGTTTGTATCCGTCAGGTACGCGTGCGTGGTGCGCGATCAGCTTTCGCGCCACGAGGTTCAGCATCGCGCACTGCGCGTCTTCGTCGTCGTTTGAGTCGATCAGCAGTTCGGGCACGTTCTTCGCGCTCAGCCCAACGGTGTCGGCCCAGCCCGCCTTGCCCTCGTCATCAGCCACAAAAACGCATGCCCAGCCGTGCCGGGCGACGTTCGCGTCGATGCGCGCGTACACGGGCTCGCCATCCGGCGGAAGGAGCCGGCCATTCGGCCTTGCTACCGCGTTCGAGACGCTCGCCAGTGCAATGAGCAGTCCCGCGAGCACCGCAAGCCTCACAGCGTCAAACGTCTCAAACCTCCATCACCACCGGAATGACGATCGGCCGCCGCCGGGACTTCTCGAACACCGCTTTGGCCAGGCCGCTGCGGATGTGCTCTTTCACGTTGCCGATGTCGCGGATGCCTTCCACGCTGCAGTCGGCCAGGATCGCGCTCAGCTTCTCCTTCAGCTCGTCCACCAGCGCGCCCGATTCCGGGAGGTAGAAGACGCCGCGCGAGATCAGGTCCGGGCCCGCCACCACGCGGGCTTCTTCCGCGTCCACTGTGACGACGACCATCATGATGCCGTCGCCCGCGAGGTGCTTGCGGTCGCGCAGAACCGCTTCGCCCACGTCGCCGACGCCGCTGCCGTCGACCATCACGTTGCCGCCGTACGTGCGGCCGATCTTCTCCGCGTTGTCCCGGGTGAACTCGAGCACGTCGCCGTTCTCCGCGACGAACACGTTGTCGCCGGCGACGCCGGTCTGCGTCGCGAGGCGCCCGTGCGTGACCAGCATCCGGTACTCGCCGTGGATCGGGATGAAGTACTTCGGCCGCACGAGGTTGAGCATCAGCAGCAGCTCTTCTTGCGAGGCGTGGCCCGACACGTGCGCGTTGCCCGTGCTGCCGTGGATCACGTTCGCACCGAGACGGTACAGGTTGTTGATCGTCTTGGAGACGGCTTTCTCGTTGCCGGGGATCGGCGTCGCGGCGATCACGACCGTGTCCCCCGGCACGATCTTGAAGTGCTTGTGGTCGCGCACCGACAGCCGCGTGAGTGCCGACATCGGTTCGCCTTGCGAACCCGTCGTCATGACGCACACCTGCTCGGGCGGGAACTCCTCCACGTCTTCCAGGCGAACGACGAGCCCTTCAGGGATGTCGAGATAGCCGAGCTGGCGCGCGAACTGCACGACGTTCTGCAGCGAGCGCCCGAGGAACGCGACCTTGCGGCCGTAGCGTTTGGACTGGTCGACCACCTGCTGGATGCGCGGCACGTTCGAGGCGAACGAGGTGACAATGATCCGGCCCTTCGCCCGTGCGAAGATGTTGGAGAACGCCTCGCCGACGATGCGCTCCGACAGCGTATGGCCGGGGCGCTCGGCGTTCGTGGAGTCGGAGAGCATCACGAGGACGCCCTCGTCGCCGACGCGCGCGATCGACGCGAAGTCGGCCGGGTCACCGTCGATCGGCGTCTGGTCGAACTTGAAGTCGCCGGTGTGGAACACGATCCCGACGGGCGTGCGGATCGCCAGCGCGCACGCGCCCGCCAGCGAGTGGTTGATGTGGATGAACTGC
>JAQBPK010000302.1 GCA_028287565.1 Vulcanimicrobiota bacterium | reverse complement strand
AGAAGATCCTGCCCGACTCGCTGCTGTCGATCTTCGACGGCGTGATGTTCGAGGAGACGCGCCACGTCGTGTTCTTCATCAACTGGTGGCGCTACGAGCAGGCGCGCGCGGGCCGCGACAACTTCTTGACGCGCACGGCCACGGCGCTCGGATACCACGGCCGCGCTGCGCTGGGCACCATCACGGGCGCGACCGATCTCCCGCCGATGCCGGAGCTCGACGATCCCGACCTTAAAGAGATCGTCGCGGGCATCACGCCGCTCATGTTCATCGAGACCGCGCTCGCGGAGAACCGCCGCATGATGGCGCGGCTCGACCACCGTTTGATCAAACCGACCGTGATGCCGGCGATCGCGACGGCGCTGCTGCTCGGGATTCGCATGCTGCCGCCGCGCAAAGACGTCATGAAGTCGCCTGCGCTCGCGCCGGTCGCTCAGGACGCGGAGACGGTCCGTTCGCGCAACGCCGCGTAGCGCCCGAGCGCGGTGAGCGGGAAGTGCAGCCGGTAGTAGTGGTAGTTGAGATAGAAATGCTGCGGGAAGCCGGTGCCCGTGAACTCCGGCTCGTCCCAGTTACCGTCGGTGCGCTGCTTGCGCAGTAGGTAGTCGACGCCGCGCTCGATCGACGGCATGAACGCGTCGGCGATTTGCGGCAGGCGTTCCGCGCACGCGAGCAGGCCGATCAGCGCCCAGGCGGTTTGGCTTGCGGTCGTGGGACCGATGCCGCGCAGCGAGCGGTCGCGGTAGCTGGCGGTGCTCTCACCCCAACCTCCATCCGCTTGCTGCGCGCTCTTCAGCCACACGGCGCCGCGCACGACGGCTTCGTCGATCGCGTGCGTCGAGATATCCGTCGTCCAACCGGGTTGCATCGGGCCGAGCGCGGCGAGCGCGCCGCTCGTGCCGTAGACGTAGTTCACGCCCCCGCGGCCGAACCACGCGCCGTCGCGCTCTTGCTCGTTCAACAGGAACGTCAGGCCACGGCCGAAGCGCGCGGTATCGAAGTCATCAACACGACAGCGCGTGATCATCTCCAGCACGCGCGCCGTGACGTCCGCGGTGCTTGGGTCGATCATCGCTTTGAGGTCGCCGTAGGGGATGCGGTTGAGCCAGTCCTTGTCGTTGTCGACGTCGAACGCGCCCCAGCCGCCGGTCTTGCACTGCATCGTCGCGACCCACTGCGCCGCGCGCGCGATCGCACCGCGCACGCGCTTCGGCTGCGGGTGATCGACCGCCGCGAGCGCCATCGCGACGACCGCCGTGTCGTCGACGTCGGGATACCACGCGTTCTCGAACTCGAACGCCCACCCGCCGGGCTTTCCGGTGCGGTTCTTCACCGACCAGTCGCCGTAGCGCGCGACGATCTGCTTGTCGAGCAGCCACGACGCCGCGCTGACGAGCCGCGAATCATCGCGGCGCACGCCCGCATCCGTCAAAGCGCGCACCGCGAGCCCGGTGTCCCACACGGGCGATATGCACGGCTGCACGCGGTACGAGCCGTCCGCCGTGATCGTGAAAGCGTCGATCGCCGCGAACCCGCGCACCACCACCGGATCGTTCACATCGTAGCCGATCGCGCGCAGCGCGAGCATCGCGTTGAGCATCGCCGGGATGATGCCGCCCCAGTCGCCGGTGTGCTCTTGCCGCTCCACGGTCCACTTCTCGGCGAGCTCGAGCCCGCGCTTGCGGAACGGCACGATGCCGATGCGCTCCGTGAACTTCAGCACCGAGTCCACGCCGTTGAAGAAGCGTTCGAACGCGTCGTTTGCTGCGGGCAGCGCGAAGCGCGCGTTCGCGCGGCCTTCGGCGTACAGCTCGCTCAGGTTCAGCAACGGCGTGTACACCGGCTTGCGGTCGAACAGCAGAATCAGCGGCACGGTGCTGCCGCGCGCCCAGCTCGACAGATCGTAGATCGAGAGCGGTCCGCGGTCGGGCAGCACCATCAGCCACGGCGGCAGTGACGGCAGACCGGCCCATTCGTATGCGCCGACCAGCGCAAGATGCATTTTCGTGAAGATGCGGGAGCGCGAGATCCCGCCGCGGACGAGGATGAACTCGCGCGCGCGCACCAGCGCCGGATCGATTTGCGGGACGCCCAGCAGGCGCAGCGCCATGTACGCTTCGATGCTGACGCTCAGCTCGCCGCCGTCACCGTACGCGAGCTCCCAGCCGCCGTGCTGACGCTGCTCGCCGCGGAAATATGTTTCGGCGGCCGCGCGCGGAACGCGGTCGAACGTTCCCCACACCCTGTGCAGAAGCAGCACCTCGGCCGTGATCGTGACGTTCGACTGCAGCTCGCCCCACCAGTAGCCGTCGGGATGCTGCAGCTGGAACAGCGCGTCGACCGCGCGCGCGATCGCGGCGTCCAGAGGAGCCGGCGACGGACCGAGCGCAGGAGGATCGTTGGATGTCAACATGGTTCTTGCGAGGCCGGATGGCGCGCGCGTGCTGAAGACGTTGCGTGCGGCGGCGTGGATTGCGGCGGGGACGTGGATCGGGCTCGTAATTGCTCGCGGCCGTTTTTGGGATGCGAGCGCGGACGGCCTTCGTCCGGGGGGCGGTGCATTGGCGCGGGGCGCGCCCGGTGCGGCGCCGGGCGGGGAAGTCGGTCCCGCGCCGGACAGTGTCGCCCAAGCGGCGCGGGGCGACGAGGCCGGTCCGGCTCCATTCGTGCACGTTGTCGTGCCCGCGCGCAATGAAGCCGACGTCATCGCGCAAACCCTCGGGTCGCTGCTGGCGCAAAACTATCCCGGCCCGTTCGCGATCACGCTGATCGACGACGGCAGCGAGGACTGCACCGGGGACACGGCACGCGCGACGATCGCAGCGCACGGCGCGGAACCTCGGGCGCGAGTGCTCGCAGGACAGCCGCGCCCCGCGGGCTGGACGGGCAAAGTCTGGGCGCTCGCGGAGGGCGTCGCCGCCGCGCGCGCGAGCGGAGCGCAGCCGGCATACTGGTGGTTCACCGATGCGGACGTCGAGCACGATCCCGGCACGCTCGCGCGGCTCGTCGCGACGGCCGTGCGCGACGACCGCGCGCTGGTTTCGCAGATGGTCGCGCTGCATTGCTCATCGTCGTCGGAGCGTCTGCTGATCCCGGCGTTCGTGTTTTTCTTTCGGACGCTCTATCCGTTCGCATGGGTCAACGACGACCGCCGCTCGACCGCGGCCGCCGCCGGCGGATGCGTGCTGCTATCAGACGACGCGCTGCGGCGCATCGGCGGCATCGAGCGCATCAAAGGCGAGCTGATCGACGACTGCGCGCTCGCGGCTGCGGTGAAGCGCGACGGCGGCGGCCTGTGGCTCGGCCTAGCGACGCGCTCGCGCAGCGTCCGCCCGTACCGCTCGTTCGAGACGATCTGGTCGATGGTTGCGCGCACGGCGTTCACGCAGTTATGCTACTCTCCGATGCTGCTCGCCGGTACGGTCGCGGGAATGCTGCTGCTCTATTACGTGCCCGTCGCCGCAACGGTCGCCGGCGTGCGCCGCCGCCGCTTCGACATCGCGTTGCCCGGGGCGCTGGCATGGACCGTCATGGCCCTCGCATACGCGCCGACGCTGCGTCTCTACGGCGTGCCGCGCCGCAACGCCGTCATGCTGCCGTTCGCGGCATTGCTCTACACCGGGATGACCGTCGATTCCGCGCGCCGGCACCTGCGAGGCGCCGGCGGCGCATGGAAAGGACGAACCTTCGTGCCCGGGCGCGACGCAGCGCCGGATTCAAATCTCGAGTAGACCCTCCGCGAGCCCCGGCCAAAACGCAGGCGGGTACGTGTGATTGAGCTGCATTCGCCGAAAACCGCCCCGCTCGAAATACCGCCGCAGGTAGTCGACGAACCAGATGCCGTCCTCGTCTCCCGGCCAGCTGTCGACGAACCTCGCGTACGCCGCGCCGTTGTCTTCAAAGACCCGCACGTCCGCCGTGCAAGCCGGAAGGACGGCGTAGGTTGGGCCGCCGCCGCTGACGTCGTTCTTGTGAAAGAAATCGCCGGCGAACTCGAAATGGAACGCGGCCTCATCCGGGTCCTCGTCGTCGGCGTACTCTTCTTGGCGTTCGAGCTCCGCATCCATGGCCGAGCTGTCATAGATGAACTCGATCGGATCCAAGAGCTCGGCCTTCCAGGTGTGCGAGCCTCCCCACGACGCGGGACGACCGCGAAAGAAGACGTATCCGACTTGCTCGAACCAGGCTTCGAGCGAGTACGGTACCGCGCCGACCTTCGCGTTGAGCAGCCGCAACGTCTTTGCAATGCCCGCATTCGGTTTCACGAGCGCGTCGCGCGGGTTGTCGAACACATATCCGAAGTCGATCAGCCGCCGATGGATCGTCGCGACGTTCGCCGCGGCGCGCTGCATCGTTCGCCGGGCGACGTCGCGCGCCGCTTGACGCAACGCGTTATCGGCATGCTCGAGCGACCCGAGCGCGCGCAGTTCCTCCCATACGGCGATGCGCTCGCCGGCGTCGTATCGGTCGAGCAGCGAGCTCATCGTATTCCTCCGACTGTACGGGCGGTCACCGTCAATGTCGCCAGCGCGCGGCGGATGTCGCGGACGAACGGGAATGCCGCGCGCGGTGCGCGCACGAAGGCCAACCCGACGCGCAGCGGCTGCAAGCGCCCCTGCGCGTCGATCGCATCCTCGACCGGCGGCAGATCGCGTGAGGCGTCGTCGCTCACCACCCGCACCATCGCAAAACGTACGCCGCGCAGCGCGAGCGCCGCCGCGAGATGCGTGCCTTCCATGTCGACCACCGCCGCGTTGAACCGCTCCGCGAGGGCCGTGCGCGCGGCGATCGTCGTAACGACACGCTTGGAAGTGCACGCATTCGCAACCACCGCGCCGGGCAGCGCGGCTTTCAGCGCATCCGCCAGCGACGGATCGAGCACGAACGCGTGCGCCGCGTCGGCGACGCGGCCGTAGATTGCGACGTCCCCGGCTTTCAGCCGCCACAGCGCGCCGCACAGGCCCAGCACGATCACAGTCTCGCCGTCTTCGAACTCCGGGAGCGCGGATGCGGCTGCCGTGCCGGCCGGCACCTCGACGACACGCGCAGACGGCCGCGCGCGCCGAACCGCAGCAGCCTCGGCTCCGCGCGGCGCGACGATCGTCAGCGTGCTGTGGAGCTCGCCGCAGCGACCGGGCTGTCGGTCACGATCTTGTAGTCGCTGAACGTCGCGTGCGCGGTCACGTGGTAGGCCGGCAGCTTGATGTCCGCGTCTTCGGTTGCCGGGACCGGTACGCCGTCGACGAGCACCGGGTTCACGCGGACGTCGATGCGGCCGCCGTTCACGTACTGCCACTCGATGCGGCGCAGGCCGTCGGCGTCGAGCTCCGCGTGGATGCCCTTGACGTTTCCGGTCACTTTGTCGCGCATCTCGACGTGGGTGCGATCGCCCTGGTGCGCGATGCTCGCAACGTCGTAGTGCTCGGGCCACGTCTGCGGCTCGAGCGGGTCCATCTTCATGTTCTCGAAGCCCTTGCCGAACCACGGCACATGGTCGAAATGCACCGAGTAGAGGTTGGGGCGCTTGTACTCGATGTGGCCGGCGACGTGGAACTTGAGGTACGGGAACGTCTTGAGCGCGAAGTCGACCTGCAGCTTGGACGTGTAGGACTGGACGTTCGCCGTGCGGGTGCCGCTGAGCGCGAACAGCTTCGCCGCCTCGTCGGACGGGGCGGGGGCGGGGGCTTCGGCGAGCATGCCGATGCACGCCGCGATGAGAGCGGCGCGCTGCAAAACGGATCGCATCCGACGTTTCAACTCGCGAATTCGCGGTAGGGTTGCTGCCGCGCCGGCCCGGCGTTTCGGCGAGCGGCCCCCCGGGAACGTCTTCCGGCGCGATGTATGCGGAGTATCAGGTGCCGGAAGCGGTCCCGGACGTCCCGGCGACGGGTCCGGACACCCTCCCGGAGATACCCGCCGATCCGACGACGCCGAGCGTCGATCCGGAGCCGATGGACATCGCTGCCTGATTCTCCAGGAGGGGAACGTTGCGAACTCTTACTCGGTTTTCGATCCTCGTTCTCGCGCTGTTCCTCGCCCTCGCGCCGTCGTATGTGCTCGCGCAGACGACGGGCGGCGGCGGCGGTGGCGGCACGACGACGACCGGCGGTAGCACCACCGGCGGCGGCACCGGCACGTCCGGCAGCACGACCAACGGCACCACGACCGGCACCAGCACGACCACGACCACCGCGACCGATCCCAACGCGAACGGCTCGTTCCCGTGGACGTGGGTCGTCATCGGCGCAGTGGTGCTCGTCGTCGTCGTCGGCCTCGTTGCCATGTCCAACAACCGCTCGAGCACGACCAGCACGACCGTCCGGCGCGACTGACCTAAGGAACGCCCAACACGTGAGGGAAAGAGCCGGCACCGTGAGTGTCCGGCTCTATCCTTTTGTTCTGGAACCGAAACTGACCACGGCGATCTGGGGCGGCGACGCGCTCGTGCGCCGCTACGGCAAACCCGGCGACCCCGCGCAGAAGCTCGGCGAGTCGTGGGAGTGCTGGGACGAGAACCGCATCGCGAACGGCGCGAAGGCCGGCAAGACGCTTGGCGACCTGCGCGCGGAACTGCGCGAAGCGCTGACCGGGCCGATCGACCACACGCACATCTTTCCGGTGCTCACGAAGATCATCGACGCGCGCGACGCACTCTCGGTGCAAGTGCACCCGGACGACGCGTACGCGCAGCGCGCCGAGCACCAAAACAACGGCAAGACGGAATGCTGGTACATCCTCGCGTGTGAGCCCGGCGCGGAGCTCGTGCTCGGGTGGTCGCGCGACACGACGCGCGAAGAATACGAACGCCGGGTGGCTGACGGCACGCTCGGCGAGATCCTGCGCCGCGTGCCGGTGCATCCCGGCGACGCGTTCTACTTGCCGGCCGGCACGCTGCACGCGATCGGTGCGGGCATTCAGCTGTTCGAGACGCAGCAGGCCAGCGATCTGACGTACCGCATCTTCGACTGGAATCGCGTGGGCGCCGACGGCAAGCCGCGCGAGCTGCACGTGCACAAAGCGGGCGACGTGCTCGATTACCGCGCCACGTTCCCGGGCGCCGTGCAACAGCTCGCATATGAAGAAGAAGGGCTCGAGCACACGCTGCTGATCGCGGCCGAGCGGTTCTTGGTGGAGCGCATCGCGGTGACGCGCGCCGACGCATACGTGCAGGGCGACGGCCGGCCGTTGACGATCACCGCGATGGATGCGCACCTGCGCGTGGACACCGAAGATGCGAGCGCGCTGCTGGAACCGTGGCAAACCGTCGTGACGCCCGCGAGCGCAGAACGCGTCGCGCTGGTTCCGGGCGGCGAACGCACGAGCGCGATGCTCGTGCACCCGCAACCTGACCTGCGGGCTGCGCGCGAGCGCGCCCTCGCCGCCGGGTGCGAGGCCACGGCAGCCGGCGCATTTTTCGCGCAGTTCGGCTAGCGCCGGCTGGCTGCGCCTGCTGCCTGCCCGGCGGCGCCGCATTGCTGGCACGGTGCTGAGAACGATTCTCATCTAGCGCTCAGCACTTCTCGGGCTGGCGGAGAGTACTACCGGTACAAGCCATGCATACTCTTGAACGTCCCGCCACAAACGGCCGCGTGTCGACCGTCATTCTCGAAGCCCCGCGCCGGCGTTCGCGCTGGTGGTATGTCGCCGCGGCCGTCATTCTGATCGTCGCGATCGTCGCGTCGGTCATCGCGGTGCGCTCGCGCGCGTCCGCGGTGACGTACGTTACCGCGCCGGTGCAGACCGGTTCGCTCGCGCAGACCGTGACGGCGAGCGGGACGCTCAACCCGCAGAACACGATCAACATCGGCACGCAGGTATCGGGAACGATCTCCGAGATCGACGCCGACTTCAACTCGCACGTGAAGAAGGGCCAGGTTCTGGCGAAGATCGACCCGACGACGTTCCAGGCCGCGCTCGATCAGGCGCAGGCAGCGCTCGCGCAGACACAAGCGCAGGCGCAGGCGTCGGGCGCGACTGCGAGCGGCGGACCAGCCGCAATCGCCGCGGCGCAGGCACAGGCGCAAGCCGCCGTCGCGAGCTCGCGCGTTGCCGAAGCGACGGCGAACGCGTCCAACGCGGCGATCGCCACGGCGCAGACGAACGTCACCAAAGCGCAAGCGGCGCTGTCGCTCGCGCAGCAGACGGTCGCCCGCGACAACCAGCTGCTCGCGCAAGGCTACATCGCGGCGAGCCAAGCCGACACCGACAAATCGACCGCGGTCGCGGCGCAAAGCGCGCTCGACTCCGCGCGGACTGCGGTGACGCAAGCGCAGGCGCAGGCACAGGCATCGCAGGCACAGATCGCGCAGGCGAACGCGCAGCAGATGGCATCGTCGGCGCAAACAGGCGTCTCGAACGCGACCGCGCAGAGCCAGGCCGCAACGCACGACGCCGGCGTGGCCGCGATCGGAATCCAAGCGGCGCAGGTAAAAACGGCGCAGGCCAACCTCGCGCACACGATCATCACCTCGCCGGTCGACGGCACCGTGATCTCGCGTCAAGTCTCCATCGGGCAGACGGTCGCATCGTCGCTGCAGACGCCGACGCTGTTCACCGTCGCGCAGGATCTCGGCAAGATGGAGCTCGACCTCGCGGTCGGCGAGCCCGACATCGGGCACGTCGCGGCCGGCGACACAGTGTCGTTCAGCGTGCTCTCGTACCCCAACCGCACGTTTACCGCCAATGTCGCGCAGGTGCGGCAGAACCCGACCACGGTCGCGAACGTCGTGACGTACACGGTCGTCGTGTACGTGCAGAACAAAGACGGCGCACTGCGTCCCGGCATGACGGCGAACGCGCGCATCGAGGTCGCGCACGTCGACAACGCGACGATCGTCCCGCTCGCGGCGTTCACCTACGCGCCGCCGGCCGGCTCGTTCTCGCGCAACCGCCGCGGCAACCGCGGCCAGGGCGCAGCGACATCGAGCGCTTCGTCGGGTGCAGCAGCGTCCGGCACAGCTCCGTCAGGCGCGACGACGAGTTCGCGTGCGCAGAGCGGTGCTAACGGCCAAGGCGGCGCGGGCAGTTCCGCATCGTCCGGGTCGTCGGCTTCTCCGTGGGGCGCGACCAGTGCGTCCAGCGGCGGCGCGGTCACCTCGGGCGCGATGGGACGGATCTTCGTCCTGCGCGGCGGCAAGCTGCAACCGGTGCCGGTGAAAGTCGGCCTGGTCGGCGACACGCAGGCGTCGGTGACTCCGCTGCGCGGCACGCTCGATGATACGGACCAAGTCGTCACGGGCGATAACCGCAGCACGAGCTCGAGCGCGAGCCGCGGGAGCGCGAGCAATCCGCTCGGCGGCGGCAACCAGCGCAGCGGCGGCGGCAACCGTGGACCGGGAGGCTAGCGCAATGACACCCGTCGTTGAGGTGCGCACGCTGCGCAAGGTCTATTCGATCGAAGGCGGTGAGGACGTCGTCGCGCTGCGCGGCGTCGACCTCACCATCGACCCGGGTGAGTTCGTCGCCGTGATGGGCCCGTCGGGCTCTGGCAAGTCGACGTTCATGCACATCGTCGGGCTGCTCGACCGCCCGACGTCGGGCGCGTATTACTTCGCCGGGCACGAGGTGTCGGCGCTGGGCGCCGACGCGCTCGCCGATCTGCGCTCGCGCGCGCTCGGATTCGTGTTCCAGGCGTACAACCTGCTGCCGCGCACGACGGCGATCGAGAACGTCGAGCTGCCCATGATCTACGCCGGCGTTCCGGCGGCGACGCGGCACCGCGCGGCGATGGACGCGCTCGACGCCGTCGGCCTCGCGAAGTACGCGCAGCATCAGCCCAACCAGCTCTCGGGCGGACAGCAGCAGCGCGTCGCGATCGCGCGCTCGATCGTCAATCAGCCGCAACTCATCCTCGCCGACGAGCCGACCGGCGCGCTGGATACCGTATCGTCTGAAGACGTGATGACCCTGTTCCGGCGGCTGAACGCGGAGCGCGGGATGACGGTCATGCTGGTCACGCACGAACCGGATGTCGCCGCGCACGCGCGCCGGCTCGTCACGTTCCGCGACGGCAGCATCGTGTCCGACGAAGCCGTACGCGAGAAGGTGCTGGCATGATCAGCTTCACGCAAACCCTGCGGCTCGCGCTCAGCGCGCTGATCCGAAACCGCTCGCGCTCGCTGCTCACGATGCTCGGCGTCGTGATCGGCGTCGCGGCGGTCATCGTGACGGTCGCGCTCGGCACCGGCGCGAAGACGTCGGTCGCCAATCAGATCAACGGTCTGGGCTCGAACTTGATCGTCGTCATGCCGGGCAGCGTGCAGACCAGCGGCGCGCGCACCGGCAACGGCGGCGCATCGACGCTCACCGTGGCGGACGGTCTCGCGATCGCGAAGCTGCAAGGCGTCGGTTCGGTGTCGCCGTCCGTGAACGTGCGCACGCAGATCGTCGCGAACGGCCAGAACTGGCAGACCGCGGCGACCGGCGTCGCGCCGACGTTCACCGCCGTGCGCAGTTGGGATGTCGCGAGCGGCCGGTTCTTCACGCAATCGGAGACGGACGATGCGGCGAAGGTGGTCGTGCTCGGGCAAACCGTCGTGTCGGCACTCTTCCCCGACGGTAGCAGTCCCGTGGGGCGCACCGTGCTCATCAAAGGCGTGCCGTTCACCGTGATCGGGACCATGATCGCCAAAGGCCAGAGCGGCGGCGGACAAGATCAGGACGACACCGCGCTGATCCCGTACACGTCCGCGCTCGAACGCCTCACCGGCGGCACGACGATCGGTTCGCTGCTGGTGTCCGCGGTGGATGCCGATCACATCGCGTCGGTGCAGACGCAGATTACCGGACTGCTCGAGCAGCGCCACGGGATCGTCGGCGCAAAATCCGACGACTTCCAAGTGCGCAACCTGCAGGACATTGCGGCCGCGGCATCATCGACCGCGTCGATCCTCGCGCTGCTGCTCGCGGCGGTCGCGGGCGTGTCGCTCGTCGTCGGCGGAATCGGCATCATGAACATCATGCTCGTCTCCGTCACCGAGCGCACGCGCGAGATCGGCTTGCGCGTCGCGCTCGGCGCGCGCGGTGCGGCGATCCTGCGCCAGTTCCTGATCGAAGCCGTGCTGCTGTCGACGGGCGGCGGCGCGATCGGCGTTGTGCTCGGGGTCGCGGGCGCGGCAGCGATCGTCGTGTTCGCCCACTGGCCTGCGACCGTGCCGGTCACCGCGGTGCTGCTCGCGCTCGCGTTCAGCGCCGCGGTCGGTGTGTTCTTCGGCTACTGGCCGGCCCGTAAAGCCGCCGCGCTCGACCCGATCCGCGCACTGCGGTTCGAGTAGATCTGCCTCGGCGCCACCCCTCGACGAATGTCGGGGTGGCGCGGCGGCGGACACCGTCTAGCGTCCCCGGG
This sequence comes from Vulcanimicrobiota bacterium, assembly GCA_028287565.1. Lineage (GTDB taxonomy): Bacteria > Vulcanimicrobiota > Vulcanimicrobiia > Vulcanimicrobiales > Vulcanimicrobiaceae > Vulcanimicrobium. The sequence goes on along the minus strand of JAQBPK010000302.1, from coordinate 1,350 downwards.
GCATGGCCGGGGGCGCTAGACGCTTCATAGACGCCCGCCCGAGCGTTCTCGTACCAATCACGAGACGGTCTATGCCGAGGACTTCTCCTGAGATTGCGGGGCGGCGCCGTTGCGGTTGTCGCCCTGAAGCACTGTGTCGATGAGCCCGTACGCGAGCGCTTCACCGGCGCTCATGTAGAAGTCGCGCTCGAGGTCACGGAGGACCTCGTCGACCGGCTTGCCGGTGGTGCGCTCGTAGATCTGCGCGATCAGACGGCGCGTCGCGATGATCTCGCGCGCGTGGATCTCGATGTCGGTGGCTTGTCCGCCGATCTGTCCGATCGACGGCTGGTGGATGAGGATCTTGCTGTACGGCAAGGCCATGCGCTTGCCGGGCGCGCCGCCGGTGAGCAGCAGCGATGCGGCCGACGCGGCGAGTCCCGCGCAGATCGTCGCGACGTTCGGCTTGATCAATTGCATCGTGTCGTACATCGCGAGCCCCGCGCTCACGCTGCCACCGGGGCTGTTGATGTAGAGGTCGATGTCGCGGTCGGGATCCTGCTTTTCGAGGAACAGAAGCTGCGCGATGACGACGTTCGCGAGGTCGTCGCCGATCGCTCCCGTCACGAACACGATGCGCTCTTGCAGCAGCCGCGAGTAGATGTCGTAGGAACGTTCGCCGCGCGCCGTTTGCTCGACGACGATCGGAATAAGATGACCCATGCGCGCCAGTATAGCGGCGCTCAGCGCGCCGCGGGCGTTTTGGGCAGCCGAAAGCGGCCGGGCCGCCGGCGGGCCGCGCGCGGGTCGCGAAAAGCGGCCACCGCCCGCAGGGGCGCGTGCGCGGCGCGCGCGAAGCGTCCGGCATGAACACGCTGACCGAGGCGCAGCGCGACCGGGTCCTCGCGATGCTGCGCGAAGGTAAGACGCTGCGCCGCATCGAGCACGAGACGGGGCACCGCCGCGAGACGATCGCCGCGTACGGCCGCCGCGCGGGCCTGCTCGACGGCGAGGTCGCCGACCTCAGCGAAGCGCGCGAGCCGGCATCGGTCTGCGAACCGCACCACGACGCGATCGCGAATGCGCTGCGTGACGGCGCCTCGCTGCGCGCGGTTCACGCGGATCTGGTGGACCGCTTCGCGTTCCCGGGCAGCTACAGCACGCTCAAGCGCTACGTGCGCACGCGGTTGACGCCGGCGCGCGAAGCGACGCTGATGCTCGCCGCCTAGAGACGCGCTTGGGCTGAACCACGCGAATCGCAGCGGTTAGCTGCGCGTCGGCCGCGGGGTCACCGTAGCGCGGGTGCGCGTTCTCGCTCACGCTGACTGCGGGCCCGAGATGGCGAGAACCCAGCGCATCGTCGGCGAGAGC
>JAQBPK010000297.1 GCA_028287565.1 Vulcanimicrobiota bacterium | reverse complement strand
GGCGACGCGGCCCGCGGGATGAGGATCTGCGGCCCGTTCGGCGCGGACGGCGACCCGACAAAGGGGGAGGGCGTCGGCGATGGGGACGTCGATGCCCCAGGCGAGGGCGCGGGCGAGGACGACGCGCTCGCCTCGGGCGCGCCCGACGCCTGCGCGACGACGGCCCCGCCCGGGCGGACGACGATCGTAGCCGATGCCTGCGCGCCGGCCGCCCCGTCCGCCGAAGCCGACGCGTGCGCAGCCAGCGACGTCCGCTGGGCAAGCGACGCCCGCTCGGCCTGCGAGGCCTGTGCCCCGCACCCGAGCTGCAGCATCGCGAGCGCCTTGGCGGGATCGCCCTCGCCGAGAGGCTCTATCTCCGCGGGCGCGGGCAGCGAGCACAGCGCAAACGAGAGCGCGACCATCGCCACGCCCGCGCGCCGGACCGTGGCTCTCATCGGTCCTCGCGCCAGACCAGGAAGGCCCCGATGCTCCCCGTTATCACGTTGGGCAGCCACGCCGCCAGCGTCGGATCGAGCGCGCCGTTCTTGCCGAACGCGCCGGCCAGCGCGACCATCGCGTAATACCCGAACAGCCCTACGATCGACAGCACGATCCCGAGCGTGCGCCCGCGCTTGCCGAACTTCACCGCGAGCGGCACCGCCAGAATAACCGCGATGAACGCCGCGAACGGATACGCGTACTTCTGCGCGAGCGCCGCCTCGCGCACGGCAAGATCGGTCCCGCCCTGACCGGTCTGCTTGCGGAACTTGATGTCCTGCGAGAGCCGCTGCGTGTTCATCGTGTACGTGTCGTTGAACGAGCTCGAGAGGAAGTTCGACCCGTTGTCGCCCATCGGCAGCGACAGCCGCAGCTCTTTCGCGGTGACCTCGACCGCGCTGATCTGCCCCTCACCGTTGATGCGCGTCTGCACCGCGTTCACGAGCACGATCTCCGTGCCCTCGATGCGCGCCGACTTCGCGGTGAGAATCTGAATGTACGGCGTCACACGCGCAGGCTGGTAGATCTGCACGTTCTGCATCGTGCGCCCGTCCGGCGCGACCGACTGAATGTAGAACGTGTTGCCCGTCGTCGGATCGGCACGAAAGATGTTCGGCTCCACCGGCAGCGTCTGCGAGCGGTAGAGAATCTGATAGAAACTGCGCGTGGAAAGATCAGTCGCGATCGGCGCGATGTGCTCGTTGATCAGGAACGACACGACCGCGACGCTCGCGCCGGCGATCAGCGGCAGCCGGATGATGCGAAAGAACGAGATGCCCGACGTGCGCATCGCATTGATCTCGTTGTCCGCAGCAAGCCGCCCAAAACCGAGCAGCGTGCCGAACAGACACGCGAACGGAAACGCGAGCGGCGTCGCCTGCGGCACGCGGAATACGAGGAAGCGCAGCACGAGGAAGAACGGCGCGCCCTTGTTCACGAGATAGTCGGCCGCGAGCACGAAGATGTTCGCGAACCAGAACAGGAAGAACGCGGCCAGCGCGAACGCGAACGGCCCCGACACCTCTTTGAGCACGTAGGAGTCGAGGATGCGCATCAGGCGCATGCGCGGCGGTGCGGCGCGGGCGAACGTGGGCGTCCCCACGCCCGGAAAGGCCGCCATCGCCCTAGCGCAGGCCGGAGACGACGCGGTCGACGTATGCGCGGGTCTCGGCGTACGCCGGGATACCGTGAGCCGCATCGACCGCACCCGGCCCCGCGTTGTACGCGGCGACCGCGAGCCGGACGTTTCCTTTGTAGCGCCTGAGCAAGTCGTGCAGATAGCGCGAGCCGCCGTCAACGTTCTGATAGGGGTCGAACGGGTTGGCGACGCGGTACATCGAGGCGGTTCCCGGCATCAGCTGCATCAGCCCCTGGGCGCCGACGCGCGAGACGGCGCTCGGGTCGCCGTGAGACTCCGCGTCGATGACGGATGCAACGAGCTTGGCGTCGACGGAGTTCGCCTGCGAGTACGTCCGCACGATCGAGTCGAGCTGCCCACGCGCCATCGCGTGCGGCCCGCCGGGCGTAAAGCCGCCACCGCTGCAACCAGAAAGGCCGGCGAACACGAGGACAACAGAGAGCAAGAGGGCGCGCGAGGACACGTCAAAACCTCGATTCGCCGGTACACGCGGGCGGCCTTGCCGCAAAGCCCGCCCATACCGACACCATACAGTGATCGGCAGCTTCGCTTTGGTCGCGGATCGCGAGCAGTCAGCCGTCTTTCCGCGAACCGCCGGCCGCGAATCCCGAGCGGTCAGCCGCGATCCCCGATCCCGGGCAACCCGGCGGCACACAGCTTGAGCGCCCCGCCAGCTGCCTCGACGACCCCACGCCAGAACCGGCACAACCCCGCGACCTGGGCGTCGCTCGTCTGCATCGAAGAGACGCCGGCCGTCAGCCCGACAATCACCACGTCGCTCCCCGCCAGATCCGGCAAGGCACCGCTGGCACGCAGCGAACGCACCGCCGCGCCGGTAGACCCGGCGGGGTCGCGCTGATAGCTGAACAAATTGAGCTCGCGCGTCTGTTGCCATCCGTTGAATATTGCTATCACAACGTGCTTGGAGCCGGTTGCCCCGATTCTGAGACTTTGCCCAGCGGCACTCAAAGCACCGAGCGGATCCGACCCGGTAGCCTTGAGCCCAAACTCGGGAAGCCGGTCAACGGCAGCCGCCTCGCGAACGGCAAAAGCGCGCACATCGGTCGCATAACGCAACGGGTTGACGGCGTTCTGCCCCGTCTGCTCGGGAATGGTCCCGCTGAACAACGGCAGCTCGGTCATCGACCGATCGGTAATGGGCCGCAACGTAACGGACGTCCCGGAACTAGCACACCCGGCAACGGCCTTCGCCATCGCCCGATACGCGGGCCAACGCCCACCGGGAATCGTAGGCCCGGCGGCAACAAGCAGCTCAACATTGCTCCCAGCGGGCAGCTCCCCACCGAGCCAGGTGCTAGGACACCCGGCAAGACCCGGCTGCGAAGCGGAAGCGCTCTGCGTCTCACTGCCGCATCCGAAGCCGAACAGCGCGAGCAAGACGTAAAGCACGATCCCCGCCGAGCGCAACCGCTCCCTCCACACGGGCGGCGTATCGGTCCGAGGCTTCGGTTCACCCACCCTACGACCGCTCGACGACACCGTTCGCGCCGGCGCCGGTGCCCGGCGCGGTCGCGGAACCCGGCGCAGCACCGGAAGCGGGCCCGTCGTACCGCCCAGACGCGGGCGCGCCATAGCGCCCTGACACCGGCCCGTCATACCGACCGGTCGCGGACCCGTCGTACCGCGTTGCCGTGTCACCCTGAGCTTGTCGAAGGGTCCGCCCGTCATCGCCGCTTTCAGCCTCGTGCTCCATCACGAGACGATACGCGCGCTCCGCGGCCTCGAGTTCCGCCCGGGTCGCCTCCATGTGCCGCTGGTTCGTACGAACCTGCCCGTGCAGCCCGGCCAACCGCCAGCGCACGCGAAGCGCCTCGACCGACTCGCGATAATACCCGGACGTAAAGGCAATGACGATCCCGATGAACGCAAGCGTCGTAAGCGCGGCAGCCTGAACCGCCGGCCCAATCGGCGACTGCGCAGCATCGCTGGACGCATGCGCGTACGCGAACCGCAACTGGTACCCGACGGCAAGAAACGCGCCGGCCGCAATGACGGCGCACGCAAGGAACACCCAGTCGAGCGCGGCATGCGCCTGCGGCTTCCGATGCCGCCGCAACAGCTCCCCGAGCATGAGCCCGAGCAAGAACCCGCCGACAGCAAACGCGGCGGTGAGCGCAACGAGTTCAACCGCCGAAGCGAAGAAGAACACCAAGCTCATCATCCGAGCGGGATACCACTCGAGCGTAATGGACACGAGCGCAAGCACCGCGATGACCTCGAGCATCCACCCGCGGTCGTACGCGGGAATCGAGTCGAGCCGGTTCTGCGCGGCCCGAATCCGCGCCTCACCGGCGGCGCACTGGCTCTCGAACTCCCCGAGCCGCAGCCGCGCGCGATAGACCTTGTCGAGCATCGCAGAACGATCGTCGTTCCGATCGACACGCTGCTGATACGTAGGCGACGCCATGTCCTGATCCTCCAGCCGGAGCTACCACGTTCCCTGCCACGATGTTGCGCCGGAACCCGGTAAACGTTCGCCCCCCAACATTCGATCCACGCAAGAACGACCAAGCGCCCGAACGCACGAACACAGCGGAAATGCAACGCAGTGAGAACAGCATCTCGCTGCACTGGCCGAAGGTGATCATCGACTGAGGCACCGGTCGACCGGCGCGGATCCATCGTGACGGCACTTCTCCAATCGCTTGTCCTACCAAGGAACTCTGACGTCTGGGGAGTAGGGAAATACGCGGTCGTGGGCATGCCCTTTTTACCGGCGAGCGAGTAACGCAAGACGGACGTGTGCGCAGGCAGCGCAGAAGACTAGCAGTCCTTGGAGTCGTGGTGGCTCTGATCGGAGGAGCGATCTTCTTCTTCGTCAGCCATCCGTGTTCCGACATATTTCCATGTCACGACACGGCGGCAGTCGTCGCGGCGGAACGGCGTGAATTGCTCCTGAGCGCCGAGCGAATTTTCAAACGATACCAGGCGAGTCCGTACAAGCCCAGGCAGGATCTGATGCCGCGACCACTTCATGTCGGTGCGATACAGGGACCGGAGGCCACTGTTACCGTCGATGGCCCGATTGCCTCAAATGCAGTGCTCTATGCCGCTGAATGGTACGACATTTATCATCGTCACCACGGCGGGACGCGGCCCGTCATCCTTAACGTTGCTTGGAAATCGGGACACCGTATACAGACGTATCCGATCAGCGAATTTTAGAACGATTCAGCCGGGCCAGTCCTGGACCTCGGTGCTCAACGGCCGACGCCGGGCGTGGACGAAAGACATTCTGGTGCTCCGCGAGAAGCCGCCAAGGAGAAGAACACCAGGCTCATCATCCGAGCGGGATACCACTCCAGCGTGATGGACACGAGCGCAAGCACGGCACTGACCTCGAGGCCATGTCCTCACCCTCCAGCCGGAGCTACCACGTTCCCTGCACGATGTTGCGCCGGAACCCGGTCAACGTTCGCCGCCCGGCATTTGATGCACGCTAGCTTACTAGCAAGAGCGAGCGTCATCACATCACGGACCTGTGACGGCCTACGCGCACATGTGCCGAACGGCTTACTGCACCCTTCCTTGAAAAGCGATGAGCAGTTCTTGCACGGAAGCGAGAACATCCGCCGCGAAATCGTCGTCGCCGTCGCGCGCTAGGAATGAACAAACCATTTGCGGTCCACGGTCGTCGATCGATTGAAAATCACGCTCGAGATTGGTCGCCATTCGCGCTAGTGCCGGATGGGCCGGCAAAGAACGGAGCCACGTTCCGACTGATGCAGCGCCACCGTCGATATGCTGCAGCACGTAGAAAAGGTCGTATGAATCTTTGTTCTTGTCTCGACCACCTAACGCCAGCGCCTTCAGAACCACGAGAATCTCACCTCGGCATACGGGGAGATCGCGCGCGACATGCCGGCCATCGAGGTCGCGTCCCTCGATAGATATCATTATCTTGTGGACCAAAGCAAGATCGAGTCCCAGCATTTTGATAGCCGCAAAGTCGTGCGTGAGATTCTTGAAGCCGTCCGCCACCGCTACCGCTCGGTGGGTCGAGCGGCATGAGAAAATCGACCTCAGCCCCGGTCTTCGCTGAACGCCAGCGCTGCCGAACGATCGTCCCGTCCTCTTTGGTGTCGTTCTCGAAGCCTCCGCGTATGAGCCGGTCTCGTACCGCTTCGTACCGGTGTTCGTCGAGAATGACGATATCCAGGGCGAGATCCAGGTCGCTCGTTCCAACGTGAGCACCGAGATCCGGTTGCTGGGCGACGCCTTCAAACAGCAGCGATGGAACGATACCGCCGACGACGACGACGTCGTTGGAGCAAATTTCATCGCCGAGCACGATCGCGATCGTCAAGCACAGCGAACGCACACGTTCCAAGTCTGCACGGGTATATTCGCTCGCGAACATCAGACGTTGATCCACATTTCACGAAGAACGCGTCGCAGAGACTCCGCAGCCTCGGCGGCTCGTTCCGGCTCATCGCGAAGATCGAGGTACGCCAATACCGGGCTGGCATACGTAACCCCATCCGCTCCAACGGTGCGGCCGATGCGAGCTCGCCCGTCATCGACGCAAATCGCAACGTTTCGGCCCCGCACATCGTCCGCGACGTTTAGTGTGCGCCGTATCTCGATGTCCGGCGATTGCGGAAGGTACAAGCGGACGCGGCGAAATGAACCGAACCGAGCGTAGTACGCGGCTGCCGGCAAGCCGGTAAAAGTTGCCGTCACGTTTTGCTCGCTCAACCGCCGCTCGACGTCGTGGAGAGTTTGTTCACCCGAGCGCGAAGATACCAAGCCGAACGCAACGGGTTTTGCGGGGCGGTATCGTTCTGCCCACGCGTCCAGCAGAATGCTCCAGGAAGCGACCGTGATGACCGAAGCACGGCGCTGGTGCTCCACGTTGACATAGCGCTCGTCGCTGAGCGCGCGGATGATTCGGCTTAGCGAACCTTTGTCAAGCTGAGTTTCCCGCGCGAGCTCGGCCCTCGTCCATTTTCGGCCAGGGGCGAGCAGCAGCACATGCGAGACGCGGCTAGCGGTCCGGCTGAATGCGTTGAAGCCTTCCGGCTCGGCGCTCGCGAGGCTCCGCCGAACGCCGCGAATTCGCACGCGAAGGTCTGGTAGCTGGATCTCGGCGTTGCCGTCGGCGTCGATCCAATCGATCCGATGTTCCGCACAAAGCGCGGCGCCGTTCGGGCTCATTCGGTCCACGAAGAGAAGCGGTACGACGTCGGTTCCCAACGAGTTCCGGTAATGCTCTACCTGGAAGACCGCGGCCGCTACGGACGAGCTCCTCCCGCTCTTTTTGAGCTCCACGGCGTACGTTCGGCCGGCAGCCTCCATCACGAGATCTGGTCCAGCGGAGCCATCCCGGGATCCGGCTAGCGGGGGATGCCGTCGCAACTCGGTGACCGGCTGGCCCAAAACTTCTGTAAGGACTTCTGATGCCGGGTGCAGCACGGTTGCAGTATAGCAGCGGTTGCGGAATTCTGCAACCAACGTATTTTTGCAACCATGTGAGATAAGGTACCTAATGCTCGCTTCTAGCCCTCAGCGATTCGAGCGCGATGCCGGTTACGGACCGCGCCGGATGATGATGCCGTTGCGGTCGGGGATGCGGAGTGCTTCGCGCGAGCGGACCAGGTCGTCCATCGCGTCCTGGACCTCTTCTCGGGTCGCGCACGCTTCGGCGCCCGCACGGCGCAGGGCCGTTTCGACGAGGAGCATTGCGGCATCCAGCGTCAAGACCGGCGCGTCCGTTGGCGCTACGTGGCCCGCGAGCGTGCTTTGGGCCGCGTAGCCTTCGCGGCGCAGGATGTCGCGCACAACCTTTGCGCGCTTCTCTTCGCCATGCGTGCGGCTCCATTCAATATCGGCGAGCCGGTCGTAAACGAAGCCCGGAGTGAACAACTC
>JAQBPK010000240.1 GCA_028287565.1 Vulcanimicrobiota bacterium | reverse complement strand
TACCGCTTCTATCACATCGGCGACGACGAGACGCTCGCGCTGCGCGGCGTGTCGCTGACCGTGCATCCCGGCGAGACCGTCGCCGTCGTCGGGCCGTCGGGGAGCGGGAAATCGACGCTGCTGGCATGCATCGCCGGGCTCGACGAACCCGACGGCGGACACGTCGACGTCGCCGGCCGCCGCGTCACGCGGCGCAGCGAACCCGAGCGCGCGTCGATCCGCGCGCATTGGATCGGCATCATGCTGCAAAGCGGCAACCTCCTAGGCCACCTTTCCGTGGCCGACAACATTCGCTTGCAGCAGCGGCTCGCGGGACGCCGTGATGATCGGCGTGTGGACGAAGTGCTCGAGCTCGTGCAGCTGCGGCATCGCGCGCGTTCGCGCGCGGGCCAGCTCTCCGGCGGCGAGGCTGCGCGCGCGGGGCTCGCGATCGCGCTCGCGGCCGCGCCGCCGCTGCTGCTCGCGGACGAACCCACCGGCGAGGTCGACGCGGAGTCCGAACGCCGCATCCTGCAAGCGATCGCGCTGCAAACCGCGCGCGGCGGCGCCGCGATCCTGGCGACGCACAGTGAGGCCGTCGCGCAGCACGCCGACCGCGTGATCCACCTTCAGGACGGCCGTGTCGTCGCAGGCTGAGCCGCTCGCGCTCGCGCGCGGCGTCTCGCGCACGTACCGCATCGGCGGCGAGACGATCGTCGCGGTGCGCGACGCGACGTGCGCCGTCCCGGCCGCCGCTCGCATCGCGCTGGTCGGCGCGTCGGGCAGCGGCAAATCGACGCTGCTGCAGCTTCTCGGCGGCATCGAGTCGCCCACGTCCGGCGAGCTCGCGTGGCCTGCGCTCGGCGCGCGTGACGAGCTGCGCCCGCGCCACATCGCGTTCGTGTTCCAGAACCGGAACTTGCTCGCGCCGCTGACCGCCGCGGAGAACGTCGAGCTGCCGCTCGTGCTGCAGGGCGCATCGCACGCGGATGCGCACGCCGTCGCGGCGCGGACGCTGGAGTCGTTCGAGCTCGGCGACCTGCGCGACAAGCTGCCCGAAGAGCTCTCCGGCGGACAGGCCCAGCGCGTCGCGTTCGCGCGCGCGATCGCCGCGCGCCCGGAGCTCATCCTCGCCGACGAGCCGACGGGCCAGCTCGACACCGCGACGGCGGACCGTTTCCTGACGACCGCGCTCGCGGTCCTCGACGCGGAAGGCATCGCGCTCGTGGTCGCGACGCACGACGAGCGCGTCGCGGCGCGCATGCCGCAACGCTGGACGATGCAGCACGGCGAGCTCGAGGCCGGGTCGTGATCCTGCTGTGGCTGCACGGCATCATCACGCGCTTCCCCGGGCGGTTAGCGGGCGCCGCGGCCGGCGTCGCGCTCACCGTCGCGCTGTGCGGCGCGCTCGGCGCGCAGATCACCGCGAGCGGCGCGAGCATGACGCGCCAAGCGATCGCGAACGTCGGCGTCGACTGGCAACTGCAGTTGAACCCCGGCGCGGACGAGAGCGCGGCGCGCGCCGCGATCGCGAAAGCGACGCGCGTGGACGCGATCGAGCGCGCGTGGTACGCCGATGCCGCGGGCTTCGAGTCGGCGACCGGCGGAACCGTGCAGACGACGGGCCGCGGCAAGGTCGTCGGGCTTGCGCCGAGCTATCTCGCGACGTTCCCGACCGAAGTGCGCACGAGCATCGGCACGCAGCGCGACGTGCTGCTGTTCGGGCAGACCGCCGCGAACCTTCACGCGACGGTCGGGTCCGTCGTGACGATCCGCCGCATCGGCTTGCCGCCGGCGCGGGTGCGCGTGGACGGCATCGTCACGATGCCCAACATCGACACGTTCTTCCAAGCCGTCGGCTTGCCGCCGGGCGCCGCGCCGCAAGCGCCGCCCGACAACGTCGTGCTGCTGCCTGAAGCACAGTGGCACACGCTGTTCGACCGCCAGCGCGCGATCCGTCCGGACTCCGTGCGCGAGCAATTGCACGTGCGCATCGCGCACGACGTGCTGCCCGCCGACCCGCTCGCCGCGTACCAGACGGTCACGGCCGCAGCGAACAACGTCGAGGCGCGCATCGCCGGCAGCGCCGTGATCGGCGACAACCTCGCCGCGCGTTTGCTCGGCGCTCAAGCCGACGCGCTGTACGCGCGCGTGCTGTTCCTGTTCCTCGGGATCCCCGGCGCGGTGCTCGCCGTGCTGCTGACGTTCACGATCGCCGCGTCCGGCGCGGGCCGGCGCTCCGAAGAGCGCGCGCTGCTGCGCGTCCGCGGCGCATCGACGCGCCAGATTACCGCGCTCGGCGCCGTCGAAGCGGCCGTCGTCGGCATCACGGGAACGGTCGCCGGAACGTTGCTCTGCGCCGTTGTCGTGCCGGGCGCGATTGCAGCGCATCCGGCGCTGATGGCGCTCGCCGCGTGCGGCGGGCTGCTGCTCGCGCTCGCCGCGGTGCTCGTTCCGGCGTGGCGCGATGCGAGCGCGAACACCGTCGCCCAGTCGCGCGCGTCGATCGGCCGCACGGGCGCGCCGTTGTGGGAACGTGCGTACCTCGACGTCATCGTGCTGGCGATCGCGGCGGTCGCGTTCTGGAACACCGCGAGCTCGGGCTATCAAGTCGTGCTCGCGCCCGAAGGCGTGCCGCAGGCGACCGTGCACTACGAAGCGTTCCTCGCGCCGGTGTTGCTGTGGATCGGCGCGGCGCTGCTCGCCGTGCGCGTGTGGCGGCTCGTGCTGCTGCGCGGACGCGGTCTGCTCACGGCACTGCTGCGCAGCATCTCCGGCACGCTGGCGGCGCTCGTCGCCGCGTCGCTCGCGCGCCAGCACCGCCTGGTCACGCGCGCCATGTTGCTCGCCGGACTAGCGTTCGCATTCGGCGTGTCGACGGCGGTGTTCAACAGCACGTACGCCGCGCAGTCGCGGATCGACGCCGAGCTAACGAACGGCGCCGACGTCACGGTGACCGGAACGACGGACGCTGCGCCGTCGCAGCGGCTGGCGCGATTGCGCGCGCTGCCCGGCGTCGTCGCGGCGGAGCCGATGCAGCACCGCTACGCGTTCGTCGGCAACGACCTCCAAGATCTCTACGGCGTTCGCCCGCGGACGATCGGCGAAGCGACGCCGATGTCCAACGCGTTCTTCGGCGGCGGCGACGCGGCGGACGCGCTCGCGGAACTGGCGCGCACGCCCGACGGCGTGCTCGTCTCGGAAGAGACCGTGCAGACGTACCAGCTCCACCAGGGCGACACGCTGACGCTGCGCTTGCAGCACGCCGGCTCGCACGCGTACGTGCCGGTGACGTTCCGCTTCATCGGCGTGAGCCGCGAGTTCCCGACCGCGCCGCACGACTCGTTCCTCATCGCGAACGCGAGCTACGTCGGGGCGAAGACCGGCTCGAACGCAGCCGAAGTCGTCCTGCTGCGAACGCAGCGGAACGCGATCGACGCCGTCGCCGACGCCGCGCGGCGCGTCGTGAGCGATCTGCCCGGCGCCCACGTCACGACGATCACCGAGACGCAGCGCAAGATCGGCTCGAGCCTCACGGCCGTCGACTTGCGCGCGCTGACCGCGCTCGAGCTGGTGTTCGCGTTCGTGTTCGTCGCCGCGGCGACGGGACTGGTCCTCGCGCTCGGTCTCGCGGAGCGCCTGCGGATGTTCGCCGTGCTCGCGGCGCTCGGTGCGAAGAGCCGCCAGCTCCTCGCGTTCCTCGCCGCGGAGGCGGCCGTCGTCGTGATCGGCGGCGCGGTCTTCGGGGTCGCTCTGGGCTTCGCGATCGCACAGGTGCTCGTGAAAGTGCTCACCGGCGTCTTCGACCCGCCGCCGGAGGCGCTCGTCGTGCCCTGGGGCTATATCGCCGGCCTCGTGCTGTCGGCAGCGGTCTCGACCGTGCTGGCCGTGACGATCGCGGAACGAGCGACGCGCGGTTCCGTCATCTCGGCGCTGCGCGAGATGGCGTAGCTCGGACGAACGCCGTCAAGTGCTGACGAACGGCGTCAGGTGCTGAACGAGCCGACGCCGATCGCGCTTGGCGGCAGACAGGGTTCGCTTGCGACGTACGCCTGCACGGTGAACGTCGATGCGGCCGGCAGCGCCGGGATCGAGAAGCTGAAGTAGGGTCCGTTGAGGAACGGATTAGGCGCGGGCGGGGCCGCCTGCAGCGGCGCCGCCGTGACGACCTCCGTCCCGGTACTGCTGACCACGCGCGCGACGATGGTTGACGTCACCGTTGCGGCCGTGTAGCCGTTCAGGCTCTGCGTCGCCAGCAGGATCGATCCCGTCGAAGTGCTGACGCCCGTGGCCCCGTTCGACGGGCTTGCGAGCACGAACGTCGGGTTCGGCGGCGTGCACAAGCTGATCGTGAGCGGTATGAACGCGCTCGAGCTTCCGGAGGAAATCCCGATCATCGCCTGGCCGGAAGCGATCGGCACGATGGTCACCTTCGACCCGCTGACGCTGAGCGCCGCGACCAGCGGATTGTCCGCTCGTGCGGCGACGGTCTGCGTCGCGTTGGAAACGTCGACCGACGCGGTCCGCACGGGACCCCGATCACAACGCTGCTCGGCGATACGGACAGCGGCGGAGCGGGCATCTGCGCCGCCGCCGGCCCCGCCGACCCGCCGCAACCGGTACAGACGGTCACCATCAGGGCGGCGACCAGAGCACGAACCTGCATTCCTTACCACCCTTCACCCGAAATCGCGCTTGGGTGTTGGCGGTCCGCCGCAGCGCTCCTTTGCTTGCGAGACCGAGCGGTTCGGCTCGAAGGGACTGCGACGCCGGGCCTGGATAATCTGCTCGCATGAAGATCGCGGTCCCGAAGGAACGCGCGCCCGGTGAACGACGCGTCGCGCTCGTTCCCGAGATCGTCGCGAAGCTCGTCAAGGCTGGGCACACCGTCACCGTCGAGCGCGACGCGGGGACGAGCGCGGGCTACACCGACGCGGCGTTCGAAGCCGCCGGTGCGACGATCGCGCCCGACACGCGCGTCGCCTACTCCGAGGCGGACGCCGTCGTGCGGGTCGCCAAGCCGTCCGACGCCGAGCTCGACGGAATCCGGCCCGGCACCGCGCTCGTCGGATTTCTCGCGCCGCTCGGCGACCCGCGCTCGGTCGAGCGCTACGCCGAGCGCGGCATCACGGCGCTGTCGATGGAGACCGTCCCGCGCACGACCAAAGCACAAGCGATGGACGCGCTCAGCTCGCAGGCGAACATCGGCGGCTACAAAGCCGCGCTGCTCGCGGCGAACCACTTGCCGAAGTTCTTCCCGATGCTCACCACCGCCGCCGGAACGATCGCGCCCGCGAAGGCGCTGATCATCGGCGCGGGCGTCGCGGGCCTGCAGGCGATCGCGACGTGCCGCCGCCTGGGCGCCGTGGTCACGGCATACGACACGCGCGCGGCCGTCGCCGAGCAGGTGAAGTCGCTCGGCGCGAAATTTCTCGAGATCGACGTCGGCGAGAGCGGCGAAGGCGCGGGCGGCTACGCGAAAGAGCTGTCCGCCGAAGCGCTCGCCAAGCAGCGCGCCGGGATGGTGAAAGCGATCGGCGGGAGCGACGTGGTGATCACGACCGCCGCGATCCCCGGCAAACGCGCGCCGATCCTCGTGACCGCCGAAGCGGTCGCCGCGATGGCGCCCGGCAGCGTGATCGTCGATCTCGCGGCGGAGACCGGCGGCAACGTCGACGGCACCGTCACCGGCGAAGTGGTCACGACCGCGAACGGCGTGACGATCGTCGGCCTGTTGAACTTGCCGTCGACGCTTCCGTACGACGCGAGCCGTCTGTACGCGCGCAACGTGCAAGCGCTCTTGGACTATATCACCAAGGACGGCGCGCTGGCGCTCGATCCCGAAGATGAGATCGTCGCCGGAACGACATTGACCCGCGACGGCCAGATCGTGCACGCTGCAACGCGCGCCGCACTCACTCCACAGACACCCAGCGCAACGACGCCCGGAGGAGCCGCGTGATCTCCGCCCATCTGCTCGCCGAGCTGACCGTCTTCATCCTCGCCGTGTTCGTGGGCTTCGAGGTGATCTCGAAAGTGCCGACGACATTGCACACGCCGCTGATGTCGGCGACGAACGCGATCCACGGCATCGTGCTGGTCGGGGCGATCCTCGTCGCGGGCCAGGCCGACACGCCGTTCGCCGGGATCGGCGGCGCGATCGTCGGCTTCTTCCTCGTGCTGCTGGCGTCGCTGAACGTGTTCGGCGGCTACACCGTCACCGAACGGATGCTCGCGATGTTCAAACCGAGACGGCCGGCACCGAAGCCGCCCGCGGACGGCGCGCAATGAACGTCGTCCAAGCCGTCGCCAACCCGGTCGACATCGCGTACCTGATCACCGGCATCCTGTTCATCCTCGGCCTGCGTTATTTGAGCTCGCCGAAGACGGCGGTGCTCGGCAACCGCCTCAGCGCGGTCGGCATGCTGATCGCGGTCGTGGCGACGCTCACGCAGGGGATCGTCAACTGGATCGTCATCGGATCGGCGCTCGTGGTGGGCGCGGCGATCGGCATCCTCTCCGCGCAGCGCGTGAAGATGACCGCCATGCCGCAGATGGTCGCGCTCTTCAACGGCGCGGGCGGCGGCGCGGCGGCGCTCGTCGCCGCGGGCGAGCTGCTGAAGTACGTGAACTCCGGCACGCCGATCACGTACGACGTCTCGTTCACCAGCGTGCTGTCCGCGGTGATCGGCGCGCTGTCGTTCGCCGGCTCGATCATCGCGTTCCTGAAGCTCCAAGAGCTGATGACGGGACGCCCGATCACCTATCCCGCACAGCAGGTCGTCAACGCGCTGATCCTGCTGGTCATTCTCGTCTCGTGGGGACTCGTCGTCGCCGGCGTGCAGCCGGTGCTGCAGTGGTTCTGGATCGCGCTCGGGGCATCGCTCGTGCTCGGCGTGCTGTTCGTGCTGCCGATCGGCGGTGCCGACATGCCGGTCGTCATCTCGCTGCTCAACTCGTTCACGGGGCTCGCGGCCGCGTCGACCGGCTTCGTGCTCGGCAACAACGTCCTCATCATCAGCGGCGCGCTGGTGGGCGCATCGGGCACGCTGCTCACGGTGCTGATGGGCAAAGCGATGAACAGGTCGATCACCAACGTGCTCTTCGGCGCGTTCGGTGCGGTGAAGACGTCGACCGCCGCTGGCGGCGCGGGCCACGGCGGGCAGAACGTCCGCTCGGTGACGCCCGATGACGTCGCGGCGATGCTGGCGTACGCGAACGAGGTGATCGTCGTGCCCGGATACGGCATGGCGGTCGCGCAGGCGCAGCACTCGATCCGGGAGCTCGCCGACCAGCTCGAGAAAAAAGGCGTCGCGGTGAAGTACGCGATCCATCCGGTGGCTGGACGCATGCCGGGCCACATGAACGTGCTCCTGGCGGAAGCGAACGTGCCGTACGAGTCGCTCTACGACATGGACGACATCAACCCGGAGTTCGAACGCGCGGACGTAGCACTGGTCGTGGGCGCAAACGACGTGACGAACCCGGCAGCGCGCGAAGACAAGAACAGCCCGATCTACGGCATGCCGATCCTCAACGTGGACAAAGCACAGAATGTGGTCGTCCTAAAGCGCTCGATGGCCTCGGGCTTCGCAGGCATCGACAACCCGCTCTACGACGACCCCAAGACCGTGATGCTGTTCGGCGACGCGAAAAAGTCGATCGACAGCGTGGTCGCGGGGGTGAAGGCCCTATAGAAACCGAGGCTCTGATCGCGAGTATCACGTAGCCGTCATGATCGAGAAGGCGCTCGAGCACAGCCCGACCGCGGCGACGTATTTCTTCAGCCGGCAGGTGACCGCCGCGCACCCGGGTGAGGGGCTCGTCGAAGGGCCGGCGTATGCGTTCGACCCGTTCGCGTACGCAGCAAGCGGGGCGTGTACGATCGAGCCGCTCGCCGGCGAGTACGTGCAGACGACGACGATGTGGGACGGTGCGCATGGCACGGAAAGGCCGGCGCACGGGGCGTTTTCAGTGGCCTGGGACGGTCGAGCGCTGCACCTCTACTGGTTCACGCCGGG
>JAQBPK010000231.1 GCA_028287565.1 Vulcanimicrobiota bacterium | reverse complement strand
ACGGTGTAGTAGTTGTGATCGCCGTCGATGAAATACGCGTCGCACGGTTCCAACCGGGGCAAGACCTCGAGCGATTCGCCGCGGATCACGCCGCTTGCGCGAACGTGCGGGCCGCTAAGCTGGGGCAGGTGACGCGGCGGCGCGGGATCGACGCCAGCATACGCGCACCCGCGCGGCCCGCACCACGCGAGCAGTTGCGCGGCGAACGCGCCGTCCTCGACGCCGATCTCGCAGACGCGCCGCGGCGCGAGCGCGTTCAGCACCGGTTCCAGCAACGGCCAAAAGGCGCCGAGCGATCCGACCTTCCCGCTCATAGGCTGCGGCGGAATCTCCGCTGGTTCGTTCGATCCGTCCAAGCCGTAACGGTTCGCAGCCCTCCGAGCGCAGTCCTCACATGGGGCGCCGTCGAACGCGACTCGCCGTGCGGTACGACGCGGTCGTCCTGGGCCTGGGCGCGATGGGCAGCGCGGTTGCCGCGCATGCCGCGGGGCGCGGGATGCGCGTGCTCGGGATCGAGCGGTTCGGGCCCGCGCACGCACGCGGCTCGTCCCACGGGCGAACGCGCATCATCCGGCAAGCGTACTTCGAGTCGCCCGCGTACGTGCCGCTGCTGCGCCGCGCGTACGAGCTGTGGGACGCGCTCGCCGCGCGCACCGCAACCACGCTGCGCGCGCAGACCGGCGGGATTTTCGTGGGACGGCCGGAGACGCCGGTCGTCGCGGGCACCATCGCGAGCGCGCTGCGATGGCAGCTCGCGCACCGGATCTACGACGCGCGCGAGCTGCGCGCGCACTTTCCGGCCGTGACGCCGCGCGACGACGAGATCGGCGTGTACGAAGCGGTCGCCGGCGCGCTGTTTCCGGAAGCCGGCGTGCGCGCGCATCTCGACGCCGCCGCCGAGGACGGCGCGGAGCTCCGTTTCGGCGTGCAGGCGACGGGGTGGGACGCGGGCGATGCGGGCGTGCGCGTCGCGCTTGCGGACGGGACGCATCTCGACGCGGAGCGGATCGCGATCTGCGCGGGACCGTGGTTCGCGCGCACCGCACCCGATCTTGGAATTCCGCTGCGTATCGAGCGCAACGTGCAGTTTTGGTTCGCGCCGAACGACCGCGATGCCGTGTCGCCGGAGCGCTTGCCGATCTGGTGCTGCGAGCGCGCGGGAGCGCGGATGTTCTACGGCTTTCCCGATTTCGGCGACGGCGCCAAGGTCGCGCACCACGGCAGCGGCGTCGACGCCGATCCGGACGCGTTCGACCGCAGCGTCCGCGACGACGAGATCGCGGTCGCGCGCACGGCCCTCGCATCGTTCGTCCCCGTGGCGGCGGGGCCGTTCTTGCGCGCCGCGCCGTGCATGTACTCGAACACGCCCGACGAGCACTTCGTGATCGGCGCGCACCCGCGCGCGGCGCGCGCCGTCCTCGCGGGCGGGTTCTCGGGGCACGGCTACAAGTTCGCGCCGGTCGTCGGCGAGATCGTCGCCGCGCTGCTCGCGGACGCCGATCCGGGGTTTCCGCTCGGTTTGTTCGCGCCGGCGCGCTTCACGTAGCCGGACGAGGCGAACGCGGACGGGCGCAGAACCGGCGTATGCAGTGCGCGGCGGGCGGTTCAACGCGGGCCGCGCTTTTTCACGCCCAGCGGAGGTTCTTCAATGGCAGACCGGGTTTTCGGGCCGCACGTCACCGGCCATACCGTCGTCGGGATTCAGATCGGTGCGACCACCGAAGTGTTCAGCAACACGTCGGGTGGCAAGACCGTGCCGCAGTCGCTGAGCATCGTGCTGTCCGCACCGCAGGGTGCGAGCTCGACGATCAACACGGTCGCCGACGGCCAGAGCACGACCGTCCAGATCACGCCCGGCATCGCCGTTACCGGCACGGTCAACAACGTCCGAACGGTCCCGGCGAGCGGTTCGTCGCCGGCGCTGTTCGGGTTTCAGTTCACGCTGCGCGCGCAGGGCTCGGTGCGAGTCGGGCCGTTTCAGATACCGGTCAGCGCGCAGGTCGACGCGTTCGACGTGCTGATTCCGGCCGACGCCGCCGTCCACCAGCAGATCCTCGACGCACACACGACGCCGTCGTCCTAGGCGTTCCGCGCCGAGCGCGCGGGCAGCATCATGAGCGCGACGCCCGCGAGGATGATCGCGCTCGCGAGCGCTTCGAGCGGTGAGAAGCGCTCGTGGAACAACAGCATGCCCAGGATCACCGCGACGATCGGGTTGACGTACGCGTACGTCGACGCGAGCGCGGTGCTCGCCGACTGCATCGTGTAGAGATACGCGCTGTACGCGATGAGGCTGCCGAAGACGAGCAGCCACGCGAATCCGCCGAGCGACGCCGCCGTGATCGCGTGCACGTCCACCGCTCGCCACTCTCCGAACAGCGCGGCTTCACCGGCGAGCAGCGCGCCGCCGAACAGCATCTGCAGCGCCGTCGCGAGCACGAGGCTGCCCGTCTTGGGCGCGCGGCGCTGGTAGATCGATCCGAACGACCACGACACGCTCGCGAGCACGGCGATCACCGCCGGCCACAGCGGGAACGCGCTCGTCGCCTTCGGCTGCAGGAGCAGCGCGAGCCCGGCGAAGCCGAGCAGCATGCCCACGACCGCGAGACGCGCCGGCCGCTCGCCGCCCCACGCGAACGCGACGATCGCCATCCACACCGGCGAGAGCGAGAGCAGCAGCGAGTTGATCCCGGTCGGCAAGAACTGCACCGTCCAGGCGGTCGTGCCGTTGCCGATCAGCAGCAGCGTCGCGCCCGTGACGGCCGCGCGCACCAGATCGTCGCGCGACGGCTTCGCCTTGCCGCGCAGCACGCAGATCGCGTACAAGATCGCGCCGGCGAGCAGAAACCGCGAGGACGCCATGACGAACGGTGGGATCGTGGCGACGGCGAACCGCATCGCCGCGAACGTCGAGCCCCACAGGAGCCACACCGACGCGATGGCGACGAGCAGGCGCGCGTCGAGCCGCGCGGCGCGCGAGCGCGGCTCCGGCGCGACGCCTATCCCCGGCGCGCACGCCTCGACCGTCCGTTCCAATGCTCCGCTGGCCACTTTCGCAGGACGGGTTTTTGGATGCCGCGGTTGCACTAGCCGCACGAACCGGTGCGCGTGATTGACCGGCACCATGACCACCACCGTCCACTACGGATCGCTCGTGATCCCGCTCGCCGCGCAGCGCCGGGTCGACGAGGCGTTCGGCTACCTCGCGCGCGACGCGTCGCTGCGCTCGATCGTCGAGCGGCTCGAGCGCAGCCCGGTCGAGCACCGCATCGGAATCAACCACCGCCACGTCGACTCGTACCAGTCGTCGAACCACACGATCCGCTGGGACCCGACCAGCGCGCTGCGAACGTCCGGCGGCGGGCGCCAGTCGCCGGCGCTCGGCCTGGCGCACGAGCTCGACCACGCGGCCGAGAACGACGACACGTACCGGCGTCTTCAGAACGAACGCGTGCCCGGCTACGACAGCGCCGAAGAACGGCGCGTGATCACCGGCTCGGAACGGCACGCGGCGCATACGCTGCACGAGAGCGTGCGCTACGACCACCGCGGGAGGGTTTACCGCGTGGCCGGACCGACGCAGCGCTGACGAGAAGAAGCCGCCGCCGGAGATTCCGGCGGCGGCTCGTGGATCTGCGCTAGCGGGTCAGCGGCCGCGCTTGGGGGCGGCGCTGTTGCGCGCTGTGCGCGCCGGGCGTTGCGCGGTGGAGCGCTTCGCGCTCGGCCGCAGCGCGACGACGTTGTTCGTGCGCCGGGAGTTGGCCGGCGCGTCGACCGCGCCAAGCAGCACCGGGGTGATCACGCGCTTGCCGAGCGCGTTCTCGAACACTTCGCTCAGCTCGTCCACGAACGCGAAGTGCATCGTGTCGCGGACTTCTTTGGGCACGTCGTCGAGGTCAATCTCGTTGCGGCGCGGGAGCACCACTTTCTTGATGCCGGCCCGCTTCGCGCCGAGAACCTTCTCCTTGACGCCGCCGATCGGGAGCACTTGCCCCGTCAGCGTGATCTCGCCCGTCATCGCGAGCTCCGGATCGACCTTGAGGCCGGTGAGCAGCGATGCGATCGAGGTTGCGAGCGACACGCCCGCGGACGGACCGTCCTTGGGGATGGCGCCGGCGGGGATGTGGATGTGCAGGTCGTGCTTGGCGAACCAGTCGTCGGGCAGCCCCATCTCGGAGCCGCGCGAGCGCAGGAACGAGATCGCCGCCGTCGCCGACTCTTTCATCACGTCGCCGAGCTGGCCGGTGAGCGTGAACTTGCCCGTGCCCGGCATCGCCGTCGTCTCGATGAACAGGATGTCGCCGCCGACCGGCGTGTACGCCAGCCCCGTCGCGACGCCGACCGATGCCGTCCGCCGCTTCACTTCGTTGTAGAAGCGCGGCTTGGACAGGAAGTCGACGAGGTTCTCGGGCTTGATCCGTAATTTGTACTTCGCGTCTTCGGCGACTTTGCGCGCCACCTTGCGGAACGTCGTGCCGATCTCGCGCTCGAGGTTGCGAACGCCCGCCTCGCGCGTGTAGTCGACGATGATCTGCCTGAGCGCGCTGTCGGTGATCGCGACCTGCGCTTCCTTGAGCCCGTTGGCTTTCTTCTGCTTGGGCACCAGGTAGCGTTTGGCGATCTGCAGCTTCTCGAGCTCGGTGTAGCCGGAGAGGTTGATGATCTCCATGCGGTCGCGCAGCGGGCCGCTGACCGAGTCGAGCGTGTTGGCCGTGCAGATGAACAGCACGCGTGAGAGGTCGAACGGCAGGTCGAGGTAGTGGTCGCGGAACGTGTTGTTCTGCTCCGGGTCGAGCACCTCGAGCAGCGCCGACTGCGGGTCGCCGCGGAAGTCGCCGCCCACCTTGTCGATCTCGTCGATCATCATCACCGGGTTGTTCGTCCCGGCGTCGCGCAGCGCGCGCACGATCGTGCCCGGCATCGCGCCGATGTACGTCCTGCGGTGCCCGCGGATCTCCGCTTCGTCGCGCACGCCGCCGACCGACAGGCGCACGAACTTGCGGCCCATCGCCTTCGCGATCGACTGCCCGAGCGACGTCTTGCCGACGCCCGGCGGTCCCACGAAGCACAGGATCGGGCCGGTCAGCTTGTTCTTGAGCTTGCCGACGGCCAGGTACTCGACGATGCGGTCCTTGACTTTTTCGAGGTCGTAGTGGTCCTCGTCGAGGATCTCGCGCGCCCGGGCGATGTCGATCTGATCCGACGTCGAGATGCTCCACGGCAGCTGCACGAGCCAGTCGAGATACGTGCGGATGACGCTGTACTCGGGGCTCGCCGTCGGCACTTTCGCCAGCCGGTCGAGCTCGCGGTCCGCGGACTTCTTCACGTCCTCGGGCATGGCGGCTTCGTCGATCTTCTTGCGAAGCTCGTTGGCCTCGGCCACCTGCGGATCGCCCTCGCCGAGCTCGTCCTGAATCGCCCGCATCTGCTGGCGCAGGTAGAACTCGCGCTGGTTCTTCTCCATCTCGCGCTGGATGTCGGACTGGATCTTGTGGCCCAGCTCGACGACTTCCAGCTCTTTGGTGATGAGCATCGTGAGCTTGCGCAAGCGCTTGGCGCTGTCGCGCTCCTCGAGGATCG
>JAQBPK010000164.1 GCA_028287565.1 Vulcanimicrobiota bacterium | reverse complement strand
GAACGAGATCGGCGGGATGAAGTTCGACGCCAGCATGCGGTCGAGGCTCAGAAAACCCGGCGGCGCGAAGTCGTTGAACGGCTCGATCGAATCGGTCTGCACGAGGTTGCCGTGCACCTGTTCCATCACGAGGTTGGAGTACGTCGTGACGCCTTGCACGCCGGGATACGTCGCCTGCAGGCGGCGCAGCTCGCGAACCGCGACCGTCAGAAACTCCGGCGCCCAGCTATCGTCGTCATCGTGCACGATCAGCAGCTCGGTGTCGAGCGCGTCGAGACCCACCTTGCTCGCGCCTTCCATGCCCAGCGAGCGCGGGTTGTGGATCACGCGAATGCGGCCGGCGGCTTCCGCGGCGTAGCGCGCGACGAGCGCCTCGACGTCGTCGCGGTCGCCGCCGTCGTTGACGATCACCATGGTCCAGTGCGGGTAGCTCTGGAACAGCACGCTCTCCACCGCGCGCTTAAGGAGGACGCGCCGGTTCTTCGTGCGCGTCACGATGCCGACGGCGGGGGACTGGGTCATCGCGGCGGCGCGGTCAATTCGCGGGACTTGCGCATCCATGCGGCCCACGATCCGATGCGCTCTTCGAAGCGGCCGTTGCGCATCCAGTGCTCGTGCGCCGACGAAACGCGGCCGTCTTCGACCGCGGCTTGAATGTCGGGGTAAATGGCGAGGTACACCGCCTCCGAGAAGCGCTCGTCGTCGTCCAACCCGTTGCGCACGATGAAGCCCGCTTTCCAGTAGCACGCGGCGAGCGTGTCGAGACCGGCGCCGAATTCCGACGCGTCGGGCGCGAACGGCAAGCGGATCGACGTGTCGCCGGCGACGTCGCCGTGCGTGAGGTCGCCGAGCAGCACGGCCTCGTCCGGCGCCGGGTCGGTGACGAGCCGGACGAAATCGGCCGCCCACGCGCGGCTGTTCAGCGCTTCGGGCGGTATGCTGCCGTACGCGGACACGAACTCGTCGATGAAGTCGCCGGCGCCTTTCTGCAGCCGCTGGGCGAAGCGCGCGATGCCGTTCTCCACCTCGCTCGCCTCGACGATCGGGACCACGTCGCCGCCGGGGCCTTCCTCGTAGCCCAGCGTCGTGCCGTGCGGGGCCGTCATCGCGAACTCGAGGATCTCGACGCCGCCCGACCACCACAGAAGCTGCTCGAAGTCCGGCGCGTCGTCGCGGTGCGTGAGCCAGCCCTGCATCGAGTGGCCCGCGCTCTGATTCTCCGCGGCGTTGCGGAACACGCCGACGTAGTAGCCGTCGATCTGCACGCCGGCGTGCTCGGGTCCGAGCAGGCGCACCATCGACGCTTGGATGTTGCCGACCCAGCCGATATCGACGAGCATGACGCGCTTCGCGTCGCCGATGCTCTGCGCGAGGTAGCGCCGCGCGAGCGGGCGCCGTTTCGCGGACGCGCGCAGCAGTTCGTGATGGAGCTTGCCGAGCAGCGCGCGCATGCGCGGGTCGCCGTTGGGCACGAGCTCGTCGAGATCGTCGAAGTCGGCGGAGCGCGCGACGTTCACGTAGAGCTCCGGCTCGAGCCCGAGGCGGCGCAGGTGGGCCGCGACCGAGGACTTGCGCTTGCCCGAGAACAGATGCGCCAGCCGCGGCAGCGGAAAGTCCGTGAGGCTCGGCATGAGCAGCGAGCCGCGCGAGACGTACACGTACTCGTTGTCGAGCTCGTCTGGAAGCACGCCGAGGAACCGGCCGAGCTGCCGGCGGACGAAGTGCGCGTCGCGCGCGAGGAACAGGAGCTTGTCGGGGCGGCGTTCGCGGACGTTGGCCGCGAGCCACAGCAGAAAGCCGGTGAGCAGCGGGCCGAACACGCGGAAACCGAGGCGCTCCCACGCATCGGCAGTGGTGTGTGCCGGATCGCGCTCGCGCTTGCGCACGATCCCCTCGACGATCGCGCCGACCGTATCGGAGTAGAACTGCTGCTCGCCCCGCCACGGCATCCGCGCGCGCTGCCCGGCGGCGGGAGGCGGCAGATGCACGGCGGTGCACCCGGCTTGGCGCGCCATCTCGCAATCGCCGTATGCGTTGTCGCCGATGTGCAGCACGCCGGCCGTCGCGACGCCATGGCGGCCGGCGACGTAGGGGAACATCGTGCCGGCGTGCTTGCTGCGCGCGTGCTCGCACGAGACGTACAGCGCGTCGTATCCGTCGTAGCCGCAGCGGCGCAGCAGCGTCGTCACCTCTGAGGCCGGGAGATACATGTCCGAGCACAGCACGATCGTCTTGCGCTCGGCACGCGCGAGGTCGTACAGCCGCTTCGCAACCGGGTTCGGATAGACGAGATCGCGTTCCACCGCGAGCTCCGTGCGCTTGAGCAGCTCGACCAGCGCGGCATCCGCGCCCGCCAGCGACGCCAAGGCGTCGTAGATATCGTCGAGCGTCACCTCGCGATGCGCCTCGCCGCCCCGCTCCTTCGCATCGCGCGCGAACCGTTCCGCGCGCACGCGCAGGTCCGGAAAAGCGTCGATCACGTGCGGGTGGTGGAGCGCGGCGTCGGTGGCGAGCAGCCGCAGCTTCACCACGTTGAACGCATCGGCCGGTGCCGCGATCGCGCGCAGAATGAGGGTGTCGAACACGTCGAACGAGACGACGTCGTGGGCTGCGATCCGTTCCCGCAGCTCCGCTTCCGGCGACGCCTCGATCGTCTCGGCGACCGGAGCTACGTGCTCTTGGATGTTCGACATGGCTCCCGGGTGACGTACGGTGCGCGGCGGCTACGGGCCTGGAACGGTCCCGCCTGCAACCGCTTGCCGGCTCGCCGCCGCGGGCCGGTCAGCGCTGGACGACCGCCGCGCGCAGGCTGTACGCCCCGGTCAGGTCCTTCACGGTGACGGTCTTGCCCGCGGCCGTCGCGTCACCGTTGAGGTAGAAGAACGATCCGAGCATGTGCGCGCCCGTCCCGGCCGCGAGCGGCACGGTCGCCGGGCCGAGGAAGTTCCGCTGATTGCCCCATTGGTCGGCGTACGTGTCGCGCAGGCTGATGCCGGTGAAGCCGAAGCGCGGGTCGGTGGTCGCATTCGTCCCCGAGGCGCCGATCGCGACGGCGAAGTCGGAGATCGCCTGGGCCGGGTCGATCCCCGTCGCCTGCTGCAGGTTCGCGTAGCTCAGCGGCAGCCCGAGCATCTTGTGCAGGTACGCGTCGCCGCCGAAGCGGTCGTAGAGGTAGCGCTGGAACAGATACTCCTCGCCGTAGCAGCCGCTGCAGTTGTACTGCTGCGCGCCGCCCACGATCCCGGTGAACGCCGTGAGGCTGAAGTTCTGCGGCGCGGCGAGGTACTGGCCCGCGCGATAGCCCGCGTCGTCGACGTCGATCGCCGTGTTCGGGAACATGCGCCGTACGGCGAAGTCTTGCGCGAGCATCGACATGCCTTCGTTGATCCACGCGTCTTCGTAGCTCCCGTCGTTGAGGATCGCGTGGTTGACGAAGTTGATGAGGTGCTGGAACTCGTGCGCCGTGCCGCGCACCAAGTCTTCGCCGGTCTCGAAGTAGTCGGGGTTGGGCGTGTAGTAGCCGACGACGAACATCGGCGCCTCGTTCGACTTCGCGACGGACGCCGCGGTGTAGCCGTGCCCGATGTTGCAGTTGAGCGCGCCTTGGTAGAAGTAGTTCGCGGGCGAGAAGTACCCGCCGACGCCGCTGCCGAGGTTCGCCACGTCGATGACCAGCACGTCGATCTTGTTGTCGGTCGGCGTGATGAAGTACGGCACGATGCCGCCGTCGCGCGCGCCGGTCGTGTCGCACGTCGGCAGCGTGTAGCCGGCCAGGCCGGGCGACGACGTGGTGTACGACGAGCTGCCGTAGTGCGCGGTGTCGGAGGCGTACGCGTTCTCGAAGTCGTTCGCAATCGCTTGGATCGCGGTCGGGTCGAGCACCGTGAGCGTGTCGTCGACCCAGATGTAGCCGTGCGCGGTCACGGCCTTGAGCGTCGACGGGCGCTGGATCGCCGAGTTGCCGATCGATCCGATAGCGCCGTTGGCGACCCAGAACGGATTCGTGGCGCCGACCGTAACGCCGAGGCTGCGCGTGCGCCGTGCTTGCGGCACCGTCCCGGTCGACGTCATGCGGCGCAGCCCGCCGGTGAGCGCGCGATACTCCGCCGGACCGTCGACCGCCATCTCCGGCACGCCGTGCGGGCGGTTGTCCTCGGCGGCTTGCTGCGGTGCGCGGCGCGCTGACAGGATCGTCGCGCCGTAACCGACGGTAACGCTCGCGACCGGTACGGTGGTGCTGGAGCCGCCCCTGGGCTGCGCGG
Source organism: Vulcanimicrobiota bacterium (assembly GCA_028287565.1). Taxonomy (GTDB): domain Bacteria; phylum Vulcanimicrobiota; class Vulcanimicrobiia; order Vulcanimicrobiales; family Vulcanimicrobiaceae; genus Vulcanimicrobium. The sequence continues at coordinate 23,828 of JAQBPK010000164.1, read as the reverse complement.
CCGAGATGCCCACGAGCGTCACGCCCGAGCTCACGTTGTTCATGATCCCGGCGAGCGCGCCGCCCGACGCGGGCCCGAGATAGCCGACCGCCGGCGCGGGCAGGGCGCTCGGGATCGTGACGATCTGCGAGGTCGTGAAATTGTAGAAGAAGCGCGGCGCGGTGGTGTAGTGCTGCGGCTTCGCCGTGTCGGGGTAATAATATAGGAACGCGTTCAGCGTGAAGTCGTACAGGTACGGGAACGGGTACTGCGCGCCGGTGTACCACCAGTGGCCGCTCGCGAAGTCGTACATGTACATGCCGCCGCGGCCGTCGTTGGCGTCGATCAGGTACTCGTAGCCCAGATCGAAATGGTAGATGAAGTTCGAGTCGGGCAGGTAGCTGTAGTACCCGAAGATGTTGCCGTTGGGCAGCTGAAGATAGTACACGCCGTTCGACAGCGCAACCTCGCCGTTGAAGAACGATGGGTGCGGCGTGTGCGCCACCGGCGTCCCCGCGCTCAGCGCCGCCGACGACGGATCCTTGGGAACGGTGTTCACGAAGTCGGGGCGGCGCGGGGTCTGCATCGACGGCGGCGCCGGTGGTATGCCCAGCGTCGAGCGCGCCTCGGACGGTGCCGGCGGCAGCGCGCGGCCGGCCCCGGAGCAGCCGCTCAGAGCGGCGGCTAGCAGTAGGGGCACGAGAAAACGCACGTGCGATGAGCCGGGCATAGGTCGACAAATCCGCGCCGCGTTCGTGTCGCTCCTGGCGACCGGCGTAACGTTTCAGCCAGATGCGAGCAAACCGCCGGCAACGCGGACCAAAGCGTTCTCTTGCGCAACCGCCTGCTCGCCGAGCACGTCCCGGAACGTCAAAACTCGGTATAGTTCCCTCATGTTCGTGCTCGATGCGACCGAAGGCTGGAACCCCGGCGCGAGCGCGTTCTGTTACACGCACCGTGCTCCGGTATCTTTGCGTGATGCTCTCGCTTGCCGTTTTCGCGGGCTGTTCCGGCGGGAGCGGCAGCGTCCCGGTTCCTCCCGCGGCAAGCAGTCCTTCGGCGGTTGCAACCACCCCGTCGTTCGCGGTCCCGGCCAAACCCTCGTTCGCAGTTCCGCGGCGGCCGTCGTTCGCGACGCCGGCGAAACCGTCGACCGCCGGCCGCCCGCCGGTCGCGTCGACGCCGCACGCCGGGTTCTTCGCGGGCGAGGCGCCGCTGAGCAACGGCGTGTACTATCTTCAGCTCCCGAACGGAAACCCGTTCGGGTATTACAGCTATCTGCCCGATCCGAACTACATCTATCATTTCGACCTGGGCTATGAGTATGCGATCGACGCGAACGACGGGCAGGGCGGCGTCTATCTGTACGACTTCGACAGCGGGCACTGGTGGTACACCTCGCGCTCGTTCACGTTCCCGTACGTCTACGACTTCACGCTGAACGCGCTGCTGTACTACTACCCGGACACGGCGCAGGCCGGGACGTACACCAAGAACCCGCGCTGGTTCTACGACTTCGGCACCAGCTCGATCATCGCGCTGCCGGACTACCGCGTGAAGCTCGATTTCCCGTCGGTTCAGCTCTGGAAAGCGTACTCGTACACCAGCGGCAACGGCCAGTGCACCAACGGCCCGTCCACGTTCTGCATCGGCACGAACGATCAGGTCGGAATAGGCTACGTCACGGGCGAGCTTCCGCACCAGGTGGGCGGCCATACCGGCCCGTGGGGACTGACGAGCACCAATCCGGCGGTCTCGCAGGCATTCAACTGCGCCGACGACGGCTTCGCGAACAGCCATCCGTGCGGCTACCCGGGTACCGGAATCTCGCTGTGGGGTTTCGCGCCGGGCAGTTCGACGATCACCGTGCAAGGCACGCACAATGCCAGCGCCCCGATCGCGGTGCAGGTATCGGAAACGACGATCGTGGTGCACCTCGTGAACCTGACGTCGGCGGCCAACATGATGATCACCGCCAACTACGACAACGACTACGGCAACGTGCCGCAGCAGTTCATCGAGTTCAAGCGCACGCTCGGCGCGAGCGAGACCTACAGCGTGATGAACTTCCCGGTGGGTGCGTCGACGAACCTGATCCGGGTCGACGTCGGCAACGGCGTGAGCACGATCGCGACGGCCACGGTGACGGGCGTCTCCATCGACCGCACGCACGCGAACACCATCGAGCTGACGCCGCGGTAGCCGCGCGCGCTTACCAGCGCTCGTACCGGTCCGGACGGAACCGCTGCGTGAGGTACCGGTACGCGAAGGTGAAGCCCGGCCAGAGCGTCGTGTTCTTTCCGCGCGCGTCGATGTACCAGCTCGTGCAGCCTGATGCCCACACCGTCCGCCGCATGCGCGCCTGCAGGCGTTCGTTGAACCGCTGCTGGACGGCCGGTTTGACGTCGAGCGCGCGCAAGCCGTCGCGGCGCATCTGCGCGAGCGCATCGAGCACGTAGCTGTACTGCGCCTCCATCATCACGACCATCGAGTTGTGCCCGAGCCCGGTGTTGGGGCCGATGAGCGTGAACAGGTTCGGAAAGCCGGCGATGCTGGTGCCGAGATACGCTTCCATCCCGTCGCGCCAGGCGTCCGCGAGCTCTTTGCCGCCGCGGCCGTACACGCGAAGCGCGCCGAAGCCTTGCGTCGCGCGAAATCCGGTCGCGAAGATGACGACGTCGGCCGGATACTCGGCGCCGCTCGCCGTCACGACGGAATGCTCGCGCAGCTCCGCGACCGGCGCGGGCACGACCTCGACGTTCGGCCGCCGCAGTGCCGGATAGTAGTCGTCCGAGATGAGAACGCGTTTGCAGCCGAGGCGGTAGTTCGGCGTGACCGCGCGGCGCAGCTCCGGCTCGGGGATCTGGCGCTCGAGATACTTGAGCGCGAGCGATTCGCGGCTCTGCAAGAGCGCCGGCTTGACGGTGAAGCCGAACGCGCGGATCTCGAGCACCCAGTAGATCAGCGTTCGCACCGCCCAGGAATACCCCGGCAGCCAGCGCCGCAAGAAGCGCTGCAGCGGGCTAATCGCGCCGTCGTTGCGCGGGATCACCCACGGCGCGCTGCGCTGGAAGAGCGTCAGCTTGCGCACGACGGGCGCGATCTCCGGCACGATCTGAATGGCGCTCGCGCCGGTGCCGATGACGGCGACGTGCTTGTCGCGGAGGTCGACCGCCGCATCCCACTGCGATGAATGGAACGACGGGCCCGCAAAGCGGTCGATCCCAGGCAGATTCGGAATGTTCGGGCGGTTGAGCGGGCCCATCGCGCAGATCAGCACGCGGCTCGTCAGCGTGCTGCCGCCGCTGGTGCGCAGCCGCCACGTCGCGCTGGGCTCGTCGTACGCCGCGTCGAGCAGCTCCGTGTCGAAGCGGATGTGCGAGCGGATGCGGTACTTGTCCGCGCAGCGCCGCAGATAGTCGAGGATCTCGCCCTGGCGGGGGAAGACGCGCGTCCACGTCGCGTCCCGCTCGAACGAGAACGAGTAGAGCACGGACGGGATGTCGCACGCGCAGCCGGGATAGCGGTTGTCGCGCCACGTGCCGCCGACGTCGCTCGCGCGTTCGAGCACGAGGAACGAGCTCATGCCGCGCTGCTTCATCCGAATCGCCATGCCGAGCCCCGCAAAGCCGGCGCCGATGATGATGACCTCCGCGTCGAGGCGCGGCGGCTCGGGCACGGCGTTCGAGCCCTCGGAAAGGATGGTTTGCACGAGACCGTCGCCTTACGACGCGCGCTGTGACACGACCCGCGCCGAGTGCCGCACTGCTGGCACAACCATTCGTTACGATGCGGGCATGGGCGAGATCGAGTACATCCCCGGCGTGTCGTATCTGGTTCAGGACGCGCTATTCGAAGCCGAGATCCAACCGCAGGCCGAACCGGTGATCGTGCGTACGCCGAAGCGCGACACGAAGAGCGTCGGCGACGTGTCCGAGGCGTGCGTGCTGGCCGCGTTGGTCAAGGCCGGTTACGCCGTATCGCGCCCGTTCGAGAGAACCAGCGCTACGATCTCATCATCGACGACGGCGAGCGGCTGAAGCGCGTTCAAGTGAAGACGGGACGGCTTCGGGCCGGCGTCGTGGAGTACAGCTGCTCGAGCTCGCACACGCACCGCGGAGGCGTCGCGGCGCGCCCGTACTTCGGGCAGGCCGACGTCATCGCGGTCTACTGCCCTCAGAACGGGAAGGTCTACATGGTTCCGGAGAACGAATTCGTCGCGACGCGCGCCCATCTTCGCTTGGCCGATCCTCAGAACAATCAAAGCCGGCGAATTCGGTGGGCGCGAAATTTCGAGCTGGCGTAGCTTAGTGGTAAAGCACCACTTTGGTAAAGTGGAGAGCGCGAGTTCAATCCTCGCCGCCAGCTCCACGTCAACGAGACCCTTCCCCGCTGCGGAGGGTCTCGTCGCTTTCCTGAGTAGTCGTGGGCGACATGCCTACACCCGTCTCGACCGACAGCGCCAAGCGCGCGCTCCTGGAACGCCTCATCGACGACGCCGGCCTCTTCCCCCCGGCGGAGCTCCCGATGCGCGCGGCCTTGCGCCACCACGCGCGGCACGGCGAGAGCGCCTACTGGTGGGTGGGCGGCCGCTTCGTCGTCCCAGCCGCGCGGCTCGACGAGCTCGCGGCCGCGCGCATCCCGGCGGACGGCCCGATCGGCCTGAGCGTGATCCTCGACGCCGGCACCATGGGCGCGAAAGGCGACACCGTCCGCGCCGACCTCCACCGCATCGACCGGATCACGGCACTGGACGGCGTGACCGTCTCCTCGCTCGAAGCCAGACTGCCCCAGCTGACGTTCGACGCCGCCGCGATCCAGCGCATCGTCACGGACATCGCCGAGCGCTTTCCGAGCGCGGAGGTCGCCTTCTGGTACGAGTCCGACTATAACGCCGGCTGGACCACGCCGCTCGAAAGCTGGCTCACGGTCCTGGCAAACGCGCGCGCCGCCGCGCCCGCGAACATCGCCCTCGGCGCAAAGGTCCGCTGCGGCGGCGCGGCAGCCGGCAAGACACCGTCAGTCGCGGATCTGGCGGAATTCGTCGTCGCGGCGCACGCTCACGACGTGCCGTGGAAGGCCACGGCCGGTCTGCACCATCCCGTCCGCGGCGCGCACGGCGTCGCGGGCGGCGCGGTCCCACACGGCTTCCTGAACCTGTTCGTCGCCGGCGCCGCGCTGCACGCGGGCCTCCTCGACGCCACACGCGTGCCCGAGGTGATCGCGGAAGAAGACCCGCACGCATTCGTCGTCGATCCGGCGCACGTCTCATGGCGCGACGTTCGCATCGAGCCCGAGCAGATCGCCGCCGCACGCGAACGCTGCGTCTCGTTCGGCAGCTGCAGCTTCGCCGAGCCGGTGAACGACCTGCGCGAGCTCGGCATCTTGTCGTGACCGATCCGGCCGGCTACGGAATCGACAACCTCCCGTTCGGCATCATCTCGGACGCGCGCGACGAGGAAAAACGCCCGGCCGTTGCATTCGAAGACAACGTGATCGATCTCGACTGCCTCGTCCACCGCGGCGCGCTCGATGCAGAGTCCTTGCTCGGCGCAACGACGCTCAACGCATTCCTCGCCGAAGGCCGCGCCACGTGGCGCGCAGTGCGCGCGCGCCTGCAGCATCTCCTCGGCGACGCCGCAAGCACCGACGAGCGCAGCGCAGTCGCAAAGGCAACGCTGCCGCGCGACGCCGTCACGCTGCACCTCCCCGTCGAGATCGGCGACTACGTCGACTTCTATTCCTCGATCGAGCACGCAACGAACGTCGGCCGCATCATGCGCCCGGGCGCGGAGCTGCTCCCGAACTACCGCCACATCCCGATCGGCTATCACGGCCGCTCGGGCACCGTCGTCGTCAGCGGCACGCCGGTTCGCCGCCCACACGGCCAGCGCAAAGCCCCGGACGCGGCACTGCCCGAGTTCGCACCATCAACGATGCTCGACGTCGAGCTCGAAATGGGCTGGGTCGCGGGCGGAGCAAGCTCGCACGGCGAGCCGGTTCCCGCGAACGCAGTCCGCGATCACGTCTTCGGCTACGTGCTTCTGAACGACTGGAGCGCGCGCGACATTCAAGCCTGGGAGTATCAGCCCCTCGGCCCATTCCTCGCAAAGTCGTTCGCAACGTCGATCTCGCCATGGATCGTCACGCTCGACGCCCTCGAACCGTTCCGCGTCGAAGAACGCACCCGCGACCCCGAACCGCTCCCGTACCTACGCGCAAGCGAACCGTGGGCATACGACATCGAGCTGGAAATGCTACTGCAGACACCCGCAATGCGCGACCGCGCCAACGCCCCCTACACGATCGCGCGCACGAACTTCCGCGGCATGTATTGGACGGTCGCCCAGCAGCTCGCGCACGTAACGTCCAACGGCGCAAACGTCCGCCCAGGCGACCTCTTCGGAACCGGCACGATCTCCGGTCCCACCCCGGGCTCCGAGGGTTCACTCCTAGAGCTAACCCACCGCGGCTCAAACCCAATCGCCCTCCCCAACGGCGAAAAGCGAGCCTTCTTAGAAGACGGCGACACGATAACAATCCGCGGCCAAGCCAAAAATGCGAACAAACACATCGCCCTAGGCGAAGTAACCGGCACGATCGTGCAATAAAAGAATCACACTGCAAAATTGACCGCAACGACCGCGAAACCTCAGTCGTCACGTCGGCGCACCCCAAACACGCGTGAACCAATCGCGCCAAGGCGGGGAGCGACGTAGCTGCGCAGGGTACTCGCGGAGTTCGCGGAGCCAGGATGGCGAGAGTGAACGGAGCGGTAGCGACCGAAGCGCAGGAAGCGCGCAGGGAGCGTGCCCGGCGCAGCTACGTCGCTCCCCGCCCCGCCACTACACCAACGCCACCCTACTCCTCGGTATGCGTGGTAATGGTAACGGTCTCCCCATGCCGAGGCTCCGGCGTCTCAACGACCGTCGGCTCATGAACGACCGTTTTCTTCTCGACCGTCGTCTCTTTGGTCTCGGTGACGTGCGTATCGCTATCCATACGCCGCTTTTTCCCGAAAGCGGCAAATTGCTCGGTCGCTTGGCGGACGCTGTCCGGCGGAGCCCGAGTGATCAGATCGGATCATGATATCCTTCGCTGATCATCTGCTCGCTCTGGCGGCGCGCTTCGCGGAACTTCTCCGCTTCGGCGGCATCCTGCGCGGCCGGCTCCGCGAGCAGCTTGCCGAGCTCCTCGTCGAAGAAGCGCGTCACGTCGGCCGCGCCGTGCATCCCGTGCCGGATGCGCTGCGCGATCATGAGCCGGTAGATGCGATCGGTCGCCAAATCTTCCATGAACCCGTCGAGCAGCGACGCGCCAAGCCCGCTGAGATAGCCGTGGCGGTAGCGGATCACGGTGCGCACCGCGGCGCGTGTTCCGGCTTCGGTCTTCTGGCCGACGCCATCGATCGGCGGCAGCAGATCGGGCGTCGCGTTCGCGCCGGGCTTGCGTTTGAAGCCCTGATTCGGCTCGGGAAACTGCGCGACCGCGATCGCGTTCTGATCCGGATGCCCCGTCCACGCGCCGTCGAACAGCGCGTTGGACTCGTTGCGCTTGTCCTGTTCGAGCACCGCCATAGCGCGCGCGTTCAACTCGGGGTTCGTGCGGTCCGGAAAGAGCGCGGTCATCCCGCCGATCGCGAGCAGGCCGTGCCGATGACAGACCTCCGGGATGCGCTCGCGCAAGTTCTGGAAGAACGCGACGTCGTGCGGGATCGTGTTGCGGTCGGGCAGCACCCAGCTCGGATCTTCGAGGTTGTAGTCGATCAGCGAGGCCATGTAGTCCCAGCGGCCGAGATTGAGCCCGAGCAAATGGTCGCGCAAATTGTAGGCGAACTCTTCGATCTCGTACGCGAACGGGAACGCTTCGACGAGCGCCATCGCCTTGATCGCGTACGGGTCGTCGAGCCCCTTCGCGCGCGCGACGGCCTGGAACACGTCGCGCCACCACAGCGCTTCCCCGGCCGACTCCGACTTCGGGATGTAGATCGCAAGCGGGTGCTTCAGCCGCGCGAAATCGAGCTTGTAGACGAGCAGCGCGAGATCGAACAGCGCCGCCGACGTCGGCTCGTCGTAGATGCCCGCTTGCGAGAGGTGCAGCCCGCGCACGCGCGTCCACAGCACGGTGTTCGACGGCTTGATGGACACGACGTTGCCGCCGCGCTTTTCGTCCACGTACGTGAGCTCGCCGTAGTACATCGCGATGGTGTTGTCGATCCCGCGCAGTGTCAGCGCGAACTCGTTGGCCATCGAGTCCTCGACGTCGACCATTACCGCCGGCGAGCCGGAGTTGAGCAGCTTGACGCACAGCGCGTGATCGTCGGCGGGTCCAGTCATCTGGTTGCGCTGGTCGCGAACCCAGTCCGGAATCTCGACCCGCCAGTCGCCCTGCGCCGCCGACGGCGGCAGGTACTGCGGCTTGCGGCCGGCCTGCGAGGCTTCGAGGACCTGGCGGCGGGTCGCGACGGCGGCCTGCTGCCGCGGCGTGAACGCGTCGTGGAGCGGACGGTAGAATGCCGCGAAGCCCGCGGGGAGATCGTTCTCGATCGAAAAACCGGCCGGAGCGGCGCTCATCGGCGGGATGTGCCGGGTATGCGTCTGCATGGACCGCGCATTCGGTGCGGGAAGGTTGCAACCCGTGCGCCCGTAGCTCAACTGGATAGAGCGAGGCACTCCTAAGGCCGAGGTTGGCGGTTCAAGTCCGCCCGGGCGCACGTCTCGCCGCTAGATCGAGCCTTGGCTCGGCAGAATCGGCACCCACACCGTGCCCGACACGGTGACCGTTCCGCTCTGCCGCGCCGGCACGGCGGTCGACGTCAACGCGTCGAAACGCTGATCGTCGCCGAAGATCAGCAGCGCCACCTTGTCGCCGGGCGCGAGCCGCGCGCCTTCACCGGCCGTCTCGAAGCTCAGCGCGCCCGTGCCTTGTACCGGCTGCACCTGTCCGCTCACGAGATCCCACTGCGTCTGCCCCACGGCGAGATGGCCGATTCCGACGAACATCGTAGGCGACGACAGCGACGAGGTTGCAGTGAGCTCGGCGTGCGAGATCCCCGCGAGCACGTTGCCGCCCGCCGGCACGGTGTACAGCGGAACGATGCTCGGGACCGACGAGCCGCCATGCGACACGAGGTACGCTTTCCAGTTCGACGTGCCGTTGCCGACGGTCACCGTCGTGCTCGGCACGGCGAAGGCCGTTCCGGCGCGCCCGGTGGTGAGCGACGTCAGGCTGACGCCGTCGAAGGCGGCGAGCGAGATGCAGATCTTCGGGATGAACGATGCGGCATTGGCGCGGCCTTTGAGCTTTTCGTCGAACCACGCGAGGAGCGCGTCGTCGTGCTTCATCGTGCCGCACCCGCCGTCGAAATCGTTGCCCGGCGGCGTGTACGGCGGATCGTCGTCCGGGAACACCGATTGGTCGGTGTTGTGGCCGCGCTGATAGGTCCAGTAGCGCACGTCGCCGCCGAGCGCGGACGCGCACGTGAACCCGCCGTAATCGCTCCACACGGGGAAGAGATGATCCCGAATCCCTTGCATCATCAGGATGTGCGCCGGGGGCGTCCGCATCAGCGCGTGCACCGGACCGAGATCGCCGTCGGAGACGCCCGGCACGCCGTTGCACGCGCTTTCGAAGGAATGGTACGCGAGCATCTGCTGCACGACGCCCGGTATCTCCGGGTTGGTGTTGCTCGACGACATGAACGCGAACAGCAGCGGATCCTCCGTCGCGCCGCCGTTGGTCACCGCGCCGGCGAGGTCGTTGTTCCACCACGCTTTGCTGACGCCGTTCGGGGCCAATGCCTTGTTGTAGTCGGTCGGCGCGCCTTCGGGAACGAGCGCGTGCAGCCGCTTGCGGTCGTCGTTCGCCAGCAGCATGTACTCGATCGAACCGCCCTCGGAAAAACCGTTCGCGCCCATGACCGGCGTGCGCGACAGCGTCCCGTCCACGCTCGGGCCAAATGCGAGCCACGGCACGTTCACTTCCATCCAGTTCAGCATCGCGAGCGCGTACGGCGCGGTGTGGTTCGGATCTTGGATGTCGACGATGCCGCTGTTGCTGCCCGGGCCGGCGAAACCGTGCTGGTCGAGCGACGCGATGCCGTAACCGCCGTTGAGCAGCCTCGCATACCCGCCGTTTCCCGCGCGCAGCGCCGCCTGCTGCGACGCCGGGATGCGCCTTCCGCCCCAGCCCTGCGCGGTGAGGATGATCGGATACGTCTGGGCGGCCGTCACTGTGGCCGGTTCGAACACGGTGAACGACGCGGTGTTGCCGTCGGGCGGCGCGCTGAGGTACACGTCGTACGCGCCGCCGGCGCGGCTGGTGCCCGGCGCCGGCATCGGGAGCGGCGAGTTCGCGCCGCTGATCCCCGCGGGCGGCGCAGCATACGGCGCGACGGTCGGCGCGGCGTACGGCGTCGGGCCGGCGGGCGGCGGCGGAGGCGTGACGCCGCTGCTACCGCTGCCGCCCCCGCAGCCGGCGGCGATCAGAGCGAGCAACGAAACCGCGGCGCCGAGAATTGGCGCACAGCGCCCGAGACGAGGTGCGTTCACGAGAGTGCCGCCCCTACGGCATCGAAGCGATTCGGACCTAGCGCCCGAGCAGGTGCATGACGCGGCCTGCTGTGATCTCCAGGAATGTCGGCGCTGCGCGCGTAGCGAACGGCGGCGCACGTTGAACGACGATTCGGACCGCCGCTCGAGCGAACGCGACGACCGCCGCCGCGGCGAACGGCGGCGCTCGCAGATCAGCATCTTCATCGAACGGCGCTTTGGTGACCGGCGTCGCATTCCGCGCCGCCTCATCGACGTTTTCCGGTCCTTCCTGGGACTGCCGCCGCAAGACTGAGCGCATCCGTTCCAGGGTCTCTTGCGCGAGCGGAGTACCGAACGGAGCAACGGGTGGCCCTTCGTTCACGGAGAGTCCAGGCTGATCGCACGGCGCGTCTACGGGTTCGTTCGCGCGGCATCGCTGCTCGCGGCGACGGTCCTCACCTTCGTGTGGGGCGCCGCGGCCATCCGCGCGCTGCGCGCCGACGACGTGGCGTTTCTCGCGGGCGCGGTCGCGGTCACGCTGGCGCTGGGCTGGATGCGGCCGCCGGCCGCCCACTTCGAGCGCAGCGTGCGGCCCACGCCGGACAGTGACCGCGTCGGGCTGCTCAGCGTGGTATTGGTCGCGGTGCTGGTGCGCGAAGGCTGGTTCTGGGCTGCGTGGTGCGCGCTGCTCGCGCAGCTCATGCTGCCGCCGGGGCTCCGCCGCCGGCCGATCTTCGAGCGCTTCGTGACGGCGGCGCTGCGGTTCCCGGCGCTGAGCGCGGGCGTGCTCGTTGCGGCGCCGCTGCGCGAAGCCGCCGCCGGGCGGCCGATGCTCGCGGCGCTCGGCACGTTCGCGGCGATCGCCTCGGCCTACGTCCTGGTCGTCGACCTGCTGTGGTTCGACCCGCTCGCCGCGCTGCGCCAGACGCGCTCGCTGTTGCGCATTTGGCGTCGGCATCTGACCGACGGCGTGACCGTCGCGGTGATCGTCGCGGAGTCGTGCTGGGCGTATGCGATCGCGCACGCCGCGCAGGCGGAAGGCGCGCTGCTCGGCGTGCTGCTGATGCTGCCGCTCGTCGTGGTCGGCGCGATACTGCTGCGGCTCGCGCACGTGAACGCGCGGCTGCACCGCCTCGCGCTCTCGCGCCAAGCCGTCGACGCGATGCTGCGCGCGACCGATCCGCAGCCGCAGCTGCGCTCGCTGCTCGAGTCGATCGATCCGCGGATCGTGCGCGAGTCGGTGGAGATCGCCGCATTCGGGCGCGGCGGCACCGACCGCTGGTCGCGTCTGATGCGCTTCGGCGCTGCCGTTCCCGGCGATCTCGAACGCCTCGGCGGCCGCGCGCTGCTCGAGCTGCAAGTCACCGGCGAGGACGCGTTCGTGGAGACCGACGAGCTCGGCTCGGTGTACGCGTTCGGCTCGCGCGACGCGGAGGGCGGATTGCGCGGCGCGATCGTCGTGTTCCGCACGCTCGAGAGCGTCGCGCACGTCGCGACGCGCGACTTCGCGCGCGCCGCCGCGGAGATCGGGCCGCTGCTCGGCGAGTACGGCGCGATTGCCGCGACGCGCAGCGCGGCCTCGATCGACACGTTGACGGGTTTGCCGAACCGGCGCGGCGTCGCCCGCGCATTAGACGAGGCGATGAAGCACGTGCGCGCCGGCGGCCGCTACGCGGTGCTGTTGCTCGACGTCGACCACTTCAAGTCGATCAACGATCTGCTCGGACACCAGAGCGGCGACAAAGCGCTCGCGCAGATCGGGCGCATCATCGCGGAGAACATCCGCGGCGTCGACGTCGCCGGGCGTTTCGGCGGCGAGGAATTTCTCGTGCTGCTGCGCGACGCGTCGCGCGAGCGCGCGATGCAGGTCGCCGAGCGGCTGCGCGGCGCGATCGAAGCGGGCGGCCTCGCATACGCCGACGGCAAACCCGTCACCGTGTCGGTCGGCGTCGCGTACGCGCGCCCCGTCGATCTCACGACCGACGTCGTCGAACGCGCCGACCGCGCGCTCTACCGCGCGAAGAACGCCGGCCGCAACCGCGTCGTGGAGTCGCCGCTGGTCGCGGTCTAGTCTTTACAATCGAAGGCACACTCTTCTTCCAAAGGAGAGTAAGCAGAAACCGCGAAGACGCTCGACGTAGCGCTGCCCAGTAGTAGTCGCGGCGCTCGGAGGGTGTGCCCGGTGCGGATGTCGAGAATTAGCCTCGCGGTTCTGACGCTCGTCGCGTTAGTAGCTGTCATCCCGATGCGCAGCGAGACGCAAGGGTTGAACGCGAAGCGCCTACTCCTCGGAATCGCCTCGAAGCAACTCGCGCCGTATATCAAGGAGAACGCGCCGATCAATCTCGATTGGGGCGATCTTTATTCGACGAGTGGAGATTTACCGGGCCCTCCGTTTGCGCCGCGCGATGCGTATCGCGCCGTCATTGCGCAGTATCGCCAGTCGCCTTCGGGCGTCGTTACGTTGCCGCCGGGCGATCACGTCATTCGCGTGCTCGTCTTTTGCACGCACGGGGGTGTTCAGAGACTGGGTTCTGCACAGGCGCGTTGGCATGAGCAATTCGCTCTCGGGCCGTTGCGCGGGAAACGTGCGGAGGCGCTGGCGGCGCTGTACGCCCGAGGTGCCGTACAAAGCGTGCCTTATTATCCCCTGCAGCAAGTGTCCTGGGACATCACGAACGGGTTGAAGTACGATGAGTTTCCCGAGATGCAGCGCGCGCTTTTCGACCGCTTGATACCGGAGTATCGATCAGCGGTCGGCGAAAGTCAACTCGAGCAGATACAGGGCAAATGGCGGTCTCTAAGCAGTACGATTCCGGGCCTGCCGTCTTTGGATCAAGGGCTTAACGACTTAGGTCCAGTCGGACAAATTGTGAGGGATTTGCAGCAGTCGCGAGCCGCCATACTCCAAAACGCTCGCAATTTCGACGCGGAAACACGCCAACTCGCCCCGATCGTGGGGGCCCCCACGGACGCGCCGATGGCGCCGCAGTCCTGGAGCAAGGTCAACGATAGGGTCTATGCACGTATGCTCGTGCCATCGGATTATCACGGCATCGGTAGCATAGCAACGTTGGAAATGCGCGTCCTCGGTGATCAAGGCGGGTATGCGGCGCCGGCAACAATTCCGATCAGTCGGACTATGGCGTATCCGAACTGCGTGTACTGCCAGCCACTGACACTCGAGCCGGTCGCCAATCCGCTTGCCACGGTACGGGTCTACATTTGGAACGCGAAATTCCCGTACACAGGAACGGCCGGTTCAGTCGGGCACGTCTACGTCGAAGGATCCGACGGCGCATACTCAAGCCCATTTCCCGCGAACCACTCGCATAAGGGGACGTTGGAGAACAAGTCGTGGTCCGAGACATTAGATATTGAGCACGGGCGTCCTGCGACGGCTGCTTATGAGGTGACATTATCGAATGTCGATGCGTTCAATGCTGCATTGAGCGAGCTCATCCGCCGTCCGGTTTGGGACTTCTTGCCGACGAACTCGAATGAGACCAATTGCGTGCACGCCGCGTACCGCGCTTTGCTTGCCGGCGGCGTCAAGTTGGGGCTGCGACCGCTAGTTCCTGGAGGACTCGAAGATCAACTCGACCGGCTAGTCGGCACCGGAGCGGTAGTGAAAATCTCGCCGTCAACATCGCCCCATTAACCTGGCTGCAGTTTGCGGTAGGCGGCGGTTCCTCACCAAACTATTCATTTATGTCTAGTCCGGCGAGAGCTTGCGGCGGAAGCTCCAAGTCGGGCCTATTCCGCGAGCAGCGTTCCGAGCAGCAGGCAGCGAACAGCTCCTAGAGGTCCGGTCGGGTCCACAGCGGTGCGACGAGCCGCTCGTTGTCGCGGATCCAGGCGAAGATATCGGCGAGCGTCTCGCGCGGCGTCTTCCGCGGCGACCAGCCCGTATCCGCGTTCACCCGCGCGTTGTCGGTGACGTACAGGCGCACGTCGGACGGCCGGTTCTCCGGCACGCGCGCGATCTCGATGCGGTTGCCGGTGATCTCTTGGCAGAGCGCGGTCGCCTCCGCGAGCGACAGGCTCGATGCCAAGCCGCCGCCTACGTTGTACACGGGCTGGGACGGGCTTTCGAGCGATGCGATCTGGTGGAGGACCAAATCGGCGAGCTCGTCAACCGCGACGAGGTCGCGAACCTGCTTGCCCGTGCCGCCGTACCCGATGTAGCTCAGCGGCTTCTTGAAATAATGGTGCGCCATCCAGAGCGCGAAGACGCCTTGGTCGGCCTTGCCCATCTGCCACGGGCCCGCGATGACGCCGCAGCGGTTCACGATCGTGCGCAGCCCGTACATGTCGGCGTACTCGGTGAGGATCAGCTCGCACGCGAGCTTCGTCGTGCCGTACAGCGAGCGCGCGCCGTCCAGCGGGAAGTCCTCGGCGATGCCGGCCGCGCTGACGCCCGGCAGCGTCTGCTCGCCGGCGATCGCAAACCGCGTCTCGTGCTCCTCGAATGCAATGGCTTCCAGGCGGCGCACCGGGTAGACGCGGCTGGTCGAGAGGAACACGACGTCCGCGCCGTCCCGCCGCGCCAGCTCGAGCAGGTTCACGGTGCCCGTGAGGTTCGTGTCGATCACGTACGCGGGGCCGCTCCCGTATGCCGCGAGGACCGAGGGCTCGGCCGAGCAGTCGACGACCAGGTCGAAGCGCGTCTTGGCGAACGCCAAGTCGTCCGGCCGCCGGATGTCCGCATGGACGAACTCGATCCCCGCCGCGGCGAGGCGCGGCAGGTTCCATTCGGAGCCGCGCCGCCGCAGGTTGTCCGCCGCGACGATGCGGGCGTCCGGGTAGGCGGCGCGCAGGCGCAAGGCAAGACTGGAGCCGACGAAACCGGCACCGCCGGCGACCAGAATGACGGAGGGCATCGAGGCGGGGACTTTCAGGCGGGCCGAGTCTACTCCCCGTAGCAGGAGCGTCCTCCTTCGGGCCGCCGCCTCCTTCGGTTTACAGAGGCCCGGGCCTGTGCTACACTTTCACCTCGGAACGGACCCCGCGTCCGTTTTCTTCATGTTCTCCGGCACCCCGGGTGCCCGCTTGCCGGGCCCTTTCCGAGAAACCGAAAATGGCGAAAAAAGAGTCCCGTGTGATGGTGACGATGGCTTGCACCGAATGCAAGCGCCGCAACTACAACACGTTCAAGAACAAGCAGAAGACCACCGACCGCCTCGAGCTGAGCAAATACTGCCGCTGGTGCCGGTGCCACAAACCCCACCGGGAAACCCGGTAACGGACATTCTCCTTATCAACAGCGCCGCGTGGAACGCGCGGCGTCGGGTTCGGCTGAGAACCGAACCAGCAGGTTCGGATTCAAAGCCGAACCCTAGAGGGCGGTGGCGCAATTGGTAGCGCAGCGGTCTCCAAAACCGCGGGTTGCAGGTTCGAGTCCTGTCCGCCCTGCCAATCATCTGCGGTACAAGGCATTATGAAGTCGAATCCACCTCGCACTCCGGGCGTGCCGGCGCGTCCGGCCGCGGCCCGTCCCCAAGGGAACCGTCCTGCGGCGAACCGTCCCGCCACGACCCCCGCGCAGCGGGCCGCGAACGCGGCGCGCACGCAGGAGTTCGTCCGCGGCGTCGTCACCGAGATGCGGCGCGTCACGTGGCCCACGCGCGAAGAGTGGATCGCGGCGACGCTGCTCACGATCGCGCTCGTCGTCGGCGTCGGTGTCTTCACGTATTTGTGCGACCTGCTGTTCGGCTTCGTGTTCGGCTGGCTCACCGGAGGGACTCGCTGATGGACCAAGACACGACGACCGCCGTCACCGAACCCGACGAGCAGGCCGCTGCGCCGGTCGCTCCCGCTCAGAAGAAGCAGGACGATCGCAAGAAGTGGTTCGTGATCCACACGTACTCCGGCTACGAGAACAAGGTCAAGGCCAACCTCGAGCGCCGCATCCATTCGATGAACATGCAGGACAAGATCTTCCGCGTGCTCGTCCCGATGGAAGACGAAGTCGAGTTCAAGGACGGCAAGCGCAAGATCACGCCCAAGAAAGTGTTCCCGGGCTACGTGCTCGTCGAGATGGACATGGACGACGCATCGTGGTACGTCGTGCGCAACACGTCGGGCGTCACCGGCTTCGTCGGCTCGCCGGGCTCGGGTGAGAAGCCCGTCCCGCTGCAAGACAAAGAAGTCAAGACGATCCTCAAGCAGATGGGCATCGAGACGCCCAAGCTCAAGATCGACTTCGCCAAGGGTGATCGGATCAAGGTCACTTCGGGGCCGTTCTTCGACTTCACCGGGATCGTCGATGATATTCAGCCGGAGAAAGAGAAAGTTCGCGCGCTCATCTCGATCTTCGGGCGTGAGACGCCGGTCGAGCTGGAGTTCTACCAGATCGAGAAAGTTTAGGCGGACATGGTGGCGGGGCGAGCGGCTCCGCATCGGTACGGCTGGCACGCGGCCCCGGACATCCTGTCCGGGGCCGCTCTGTCTTCACATCGCTTCCGCGCATCCTGCGCACGCTCGTTCACACGGCCTGCCGTACCGATGCGGAGCCGCTCGCCCTGGCGGGCTTGCGGTACGTGTTAGAGTGCGACGCCGGTCGCGATTGATGCGTTCGATTCCATGCGCAGCTTGTCCGACGGTTGGCCTTCGGTGCTGCCGGGTTTCAGGAACTTGCCGTGCATGCGAACCGCGATCGGTTCGAGGAAGCCGCCTTCGTCTATTGCGAAGATTGCGTCGCCTTCGCCGGTCGGGACGTTCGGGTTGTCCAGACTTCCGGCGGCGACCGCGAGCGGTGCGGCGAGAAACGCGATGGCGGTGAGCGCTGCGGCGCGCGCGCGGTGCGGCATGCGGGTCCTTTCGGTCACGTCGGTCAGTTGTAGTCTTTCAGGTTCGGCCACAGTTGCGCGAGCGGTGGGTGCAGGCCGCGGCAGTATGCGATGCTCTTGCCGTTCTCGTACGCCATTGCATACGGCGACGATGTCGTGCCCAACACGCGCACGTTCGCGCAGTGGCGCCGCAGCCGCTCGGGATGGTTTTGCACGCGCAGGATGTCGGTCGCGGATTGGCCGCGCAGGCCCCAGAGATAGTACTGGTTGTGGCCGCTCAATGCCGGCGGGAGCCCGTACGGCGCACCGTAGACGTCGATCGCCGCCGCTTCGCCGTAGTTGTCGACCAGCACCGAGGTGTGCGCGCGCGCCTCCGGCGGCACGGACGACCATGCGGCGCCGACTTCGCGCACGTAGTCGTGCCAGCCCAGCTGGTCGGCGAACTCTTGCGGAAGTGCCGTTCCGGCGAAGCTCTTCTCGCTTTGCGCCGGCGCGAGATGCAGGCGCTGCATGTACGCGATGAGCGCCGGCGGGGGCAAGATCGGGAGTGCGACCGGTGCGGCGATCCCCGAGAAGGCGACCGCCGCCGCGAGGTAGACGGCGCGCACCGCAGCGCGGCGCACGATGCGTTCGAACGCGACCGCGCCGAGCGCGAACAGCGGCGGGTAGGCGGCTGCGAGATAGTAGTCTTTGCCGTGCGAGGCGATGATCATGACCGCGATGGCGAGAAACGCGATTGCGATGAAGCGCGCGGGCGCCAGGTCGCGCCATGCGAACGGCGCGATGATGCCGGTGATCCAGATCGGCGCGAACAGCGGGTTCATCACGAACAGCTGGTTGCCGATGAACGCGAGCGGCGGGACGACCGTGTTCTTGTCGCCGGCAGCCCGCACCAGCTCGGCGAAGGGCCAGCCGTTCGCGGCTTGCCACGCTATCGAGGGCGCCGCGATGACGACGGCTAGCGCGAAGCCGATCCACAGCTCGCGGCGCGCGAGCAGCCTGCGCTCCGGTGTGAGCAGCAAGCCGATGCCGAGCGCGATCAGCCACGACGGGATCGCGTACTTCGCTTCCATCGCGAGGCCCGTCACGATGCCGGCCCACACCAGCGCGCGCCGGTCGTCCAGGATCGCGGCGCGCGCGAGCGCGTATGCGACGGCGGTCCACGCGAGCGGCTCGAACACCGTCGTGTTGAACGTCGCGAACATTCCGAGGAACATCGGCGCGACCGCGGCCATGATGCCGGCGGTCCATGCTGCTCCGTCGCTGCCGCCGAGCAGACGCGCGAAGCGGACCGTCAGCCACACCAGTGCCGCGGCGGCGAGCAGCGCGGGGACGCGCAGCAGCCACGTCTGATGGCCGACCGAGAAGAATGCCGCGGAGAGAAGCGGCACGAGCGGCGGCTGGTCCACGTAGCCGAACGACGGGTGCCGCCCGCACACGATGAAGTACAGCTCGTCGCGAAAGACGTCGTACCGGTTCGCAAGCGGCAGGCGCAGCAGAAAGACCGCGGCGGCGAGACCGAGCGCGATACGGTCCAAAGGCGAGGCCGGCGGATACCGCACGATGCGCTCTTTGTCGACACGCCGTTCGTTCCTCGCGAGTTCCGCTAGCCGCCTTTTCTGCTTAGCGTCTGCCCGAGGTAGGCGATCGTCGCGGTGCTCACCACCGCGAAGACGCACCAGCCTGCGACGGCGAGCCAAGGCGCGATGCGCTTCTCGCGCATCACCTTGCCGTTGCGGCCCACGAGCAGCATGAGCGCCATCGTGAACGGCGTCGCAATGCCGCCGGCGATTCCGCTGAAGAAGAGCAGCGTGATCGGCTTGACGCCCGCGAACCCGATTCCCGCCGCGATCAGGACGCACGCGATCAGCGTGAGATAAAAGGCGCGCGCGCGCTCGAACGTCGCATCGAAGCTGCGGCGCCAGCCGAACATCTCCGCGGCGACGTACGCGCACGTTCCCGCGATAACCGGGATCGCGACGAGCGCCGAGCCCAGCAATCCGATACCGAACACGAGCGACGCGTATTTTCCGGCGACGGGCTCGAGCGCGCGCGCGGCGTCCTCGGCCGTGTCGACGCGGTGGTGGTGCACGCCGAGCGTCGCGCCGGTCGCGATCAGGATGAACCAGAACGTGAGCCCCGCGACGACGATGCCGAGCGCCGCGTCGACCTGCACCAGGCCGAGACGTTGCAGCGGCGGCTTTTCCTCGCTCTGCTCGATCGTCTCCCAAACGTATGCGTATGCGGTGAGCGTGGTTCCGAGCAGCGCCAGGGCGCCCGCCACCATCTCGGGCCGGAAGCTGAAATGCGGAATGAACGAGCCGGCGAACACGGCATGCCAGTCGGGATGCGCGAGGAACGCCGCGAGGACGTACGTGAGGAACAGCAGCGCGACGTAGCGCAGCACGCGTTCGATCGCGGCGTAGTTGCCGAAGATCAGCACGGCGACGGTGAGCGCACCGAGCGGCACCAACCACCAGGTGTAGTGGACGTGCGTCAGCAGCGCGAGCGCCGCGCCGCCGCCTTCGAGGTCGGCGGCGAGCGTGAGGATGTTCACCGCGAGCAGCGCTGCCAGCGCCGCGAGCGCCCAGCCGCGGCCGTAGTTCTCGCGCACGCAATCCTCGAGCCCGCTTCTGGAGACCGCGCCGACTTGTGCGGCGACCGACTGGATCACGGCCAGCATCGGGATGACGAGCAGCGTGAGCCAGCCCAGCTCGTATGTGGTCGTCGATCCGATCACCGCGAGGGTCGCGACGGTCGTCGGATCGTTGTCGGAAGCGCCCGCGACGATGCCTGCGCCGAATTTCGCGCCGACGTGCGACGTCCGTTCGCCGGCGTCCCGCGTGGGGGACGGCTTCCTCCTCGTTCGTCTCACCGCGGACGCTCTACCCGAACGGTGTGCGATCGAATTGCCGCAGAGGTCTGCTGCTTGGGCTGCCTCGCTTGTTTCGAGAGTTTTTTCCGAGCGGTGCGCGAAGCGGCTCATCAACCATAATGAACGAGTCCGACGCTACCGAACAGACCACCGCACCGGCCGCTGTACCCACGGCGCCCGCCGCCGAGGCAAATGCCGTGCACGCGCACGCGCCGGCCGACGGCGCCGCGTCCGATCACGCCGGTCCGGCCGAGGCCGAGTCTGCGGCGTCGGACCCGATCGAAGAGGCCGGCTTGGCGGCGGTCGAGATAAACCCGGCGGCCGAACCGCCTGCCGATGAGGAAGCGCCCGCGGCTTCCACCGCTCCCGAGCCCGCGGCTTCCAGCGCGCCCGAGTCTGCCGCGTCCGCGCCTGCCGAAGACCCCGGCGCAACGCCCGTGGAGATCAATCCGGCTGCGGAGCCCGTCCCGGTCGAGGACGTGCCGGCGGTCGCCGCCGCGCCGGAGCCCGCCGGTGAGGCGGATGCCGTCGCGGCGGTCGAGATCAATCCGGTGGCCGAACCGCCCGCGGCGGATCCGGCAGTTGAGGACGCCGCTGCGGCCGACGCGCCCGCTGCCACGGCCGAAGTGCCCGCTGTTCCCGAAACGCCCGTCACCGCGGAAATCCCCGCTCCAGCCGAAGTTGCGGCCATAGGCGAAGCCTCAGCCGCAGCCGAGTCCGCGGCAACGGATGCTGCGCCGCCGGAAGCCGTAGCGGCGGCGGAAGCCGCTGCACCGACCGAAGACGCTGCGGCAACGGTCGTCGCTCCCAGCGGCGAGCCTGCACAAGCGTCGCCGGCTCCGGCGGCGCAGGCCGCGCCGAAGCAGCCCGACCCGCGCGCTGAAGAGCGGCGCCAGCGCGCGCAGCAGGCGTGGGAGCGCGTCGTGAACGCGCGCGAAAGCGGCGAAGTGCTTACCGGCACCGTGACGGCCGCGGTCAAAGGCGGCTTGCTGGTCGACGTCAACGGGATCCGCGGGTTCTTGCCTGCATCGCAAGTTCGCGTTGCGCTGGGCACGGCGATCGACACGCTCGTGAAGACCAAAGTGCCGCTCAAAGTGATCGACGTCGATCAGACGCGGCGGCGCATCGTCGTCTCGCACCGGCGCGCGGCGGAAGAAGAACGCCGCAACAAGCGCTCCGAGCTGCTGCGTTCGCTCGCGGTCGGCCAAGTGCGCGAAGGCGTCGTCGTGCGGCTTGCGGACTTCGGCGCGTTCGTCGATCTCGGCGGCGTCGACGGGCTCATTCCGATGCGCGAGCTCGCGTTCGAGCGCATCGACAAAGCGGGCGACGTCGTGACCATCGGCGAGCATCTGCAGGTCGAGGTGCTGCGCATCGACGAGAACGGCAAGAAGATCTCGCTGTCGCGCAAGAACGCGCTGCCCGACCCGTGGCGCGATCACGCCGACGTGCTGCGCCAAGGCTCGACCGTTCAAGGCAAAGTCGTCGGCAAAGAGCCGCGCTTGCAAGTCGAGCTCGCGCCCGGGGTCGTCGGCTCGGTGGGCGATCGCGACGCCGATCCGGCCGACTACGAGCTCGGCGAGGCGATCGAAGTGCTCGTGCGCCGCGTCGACCGCGCGACACGCCGCATCACGCTCACGACGATGCACGGCGCAGCGGCAGTGCCGCCGCCCCAATCGTCCTCGACGAGCAGCGGCTTCGCACCGCTCGGCGTGGAGCTCGGCCGCCGCCAGTAACCGCCGCTAGCGCTTCGCGAACAGCTCCGCGTCGTCGGCGTCGAACACGTCGACCAAGTACGTCGTATCCGGCATCGTCTTCGCGACCGGGTGGTTGTCGAGAACCGCCTCTTTTGCCGGGCTCGGGATGTCGCACAGGCGTATCTCGAGCAGCTGGCGGTGCCATTTCGCAATCTTCTCATCGTCGATGCGCGCGCGCAGCCACGCGGCGACGTCCTCCTCCGTCTGCGCATCGCGCACGGCCGCGGCGAACTCGTCGTGCGTGATGCCCATGCGCCGGTAGAAGAGCCCGCTCACCGTGACGATGTCCGAGCGCAGGATGATGTACCGGCCGAGGTTTCCGCCGGGGAGCTCAGCACGGGTCTTGTCGATCGCCCGCGGCAAGTAGGCGATGCCGTCGAGCTCGGCGCGCCCGGAGCGCGGCGGCCGTTGCGTGAGGTCCAATGGCGTCATCACGCATCCTGCGCCCGAAGCGCGGCGTTTCCCTCGCCGTTCGCGTGGGGAGGGCCGCACCGGTAGCGAACGTTCGGGGCATGGCAGGCATACTCGAAGACATTCCGCTGCGCCGCATCGACGGCTCGCCGACCAGCCTCTCCGCGTTCGACGGCAAAGTGAAGCTCATCGTCAACGTTGCGTCGCAGTGCGGTCTCACGCCGCAGTATGCGGGACTCGAAGCGCTGTACGAGCGCTTTCGCGACCAGGGCTTTGTCGTGCTTGGCTTTCCCGCGAATGAGTTCGGTGCGCAGGAGCCGGGCGCGAACGCGGAGATCGCGCAGTTCTGCGAGACGCGGTTCGGCGTCGAGTTCCCGATGTTCGAAAAGGTGGTCGTCAAGGGTAACGGCCAGCATCCGCTGTTCGCGGCCCTGACGCAGGCGCAACCGATCGGCGAGGGCGCCGGCAACGACATTCGGTGGAACTTCGAGAAGTTCGTCGTCGGCCGCAACGGTGATGTCATCGCGCGCCTTGCACCAACCGTTGCCCCCGACGATCCCGCGCTGGTGCGCACGATCGAAGCCGAGCTCGCGAAGCCGTAACGAAAGAATAATCGATGTCCGTAACCGACGACTCCAAACGCTGCGACAACCTCGCCTGCCTGTGCACGGTGCCGCTCGCGAAAGCGGTCTGCAGCGACTACTGCGACTCGCCCGACGGCCGCGACCCGGCGATCATCACCTGCGGCTGCGGCCACAAGAGCTGCCAGGCCGAGATCGACGAGCAGCTCCACGGCGGAATCGGCAAAGAGACGCTCTAGCGAACCGAATCGGGACGCAAACTTTACCAAGCCTGCCAGGCGAAAGCCAGCGTCGTGGTCCATCTTCGTGCTGCAATCTCGCACGTTTTCGGAAGAGGTGGTGTTTCCATGATGTCGCGCAGGAGCGTTTATTCAACGCTGGTCATTGCCGTGCTCGCAGGGTGCAGCGGCGGCTCTCACTCGGTGCCTCCCGGTAGCCGCGCCGCGGACGGACTCCAAAACACGGCGGCATCGCGGTCGCTGAGCGGCGTTCGCGCAACCGGGACGCTGTACTACGCGGACACGTCGAACGCGTACGCGCTGCCGCTGACGGCGAAGGGCGCGACCACCGCGACGCGGACGATCACGCCGCATCCGGAAAACCAAGGCATCAACACCGGGCTCGCGACGAACGTGGACGGCACGCTCGACGTGCTGCAGAATTATTTCGACGATACCGGCGAGCACTGCCGGGTCACCGTCGAGCCGGCGGACGCCAGCGGTTCGCCGGCCGCGAGCGACGCGCAGTGCGACACGGTGCCCTCGACGCAGGGCGACGGTGTCGCGCGCAACGACTTCGGCGGCTTCGACGTGCTCTACAACACGCCGGACACGTTCATCGTCAAGCGCTTCGCGAACGATGGAGCATCGTCCATGCGCACGCTCACGCTCGGACCACCCGGGTTC
>JAQBPK010000148.1 GCA_028287565.1 Vulcanimicrobiota bacterium | reverse complement strand
GCAGCCGCCCTGACCGTCTCAGGAATCCGGATCGACGGGCTTCGGGACGCCGCGCTGTCGTGGCATATACCCCCGCCGGTCGGCGTTATTCGAGGCTTGCGGCTGTGCATGGACGCCGGGCGCACGGCGCCGCCTGCGATGAAAGTCGCTCGCGAGGTGATGCGCACGAACCCGCGCATCGGCGCGGTCGATGCGCTGCTCCTCAGCACGAACGTGCTTAACGCGGCGCGCGCGAATCATCTCGTGCCGCAGTTCCTCGCCGCGACGCTGCTGCAGGAATCGGCGTTCGACCCGTCCGCGGTTTCGTCCGCGGGAGCGGTCGGCATCGCGCAGTTTACCGTCCCGACCGCGCTGGAATACGGCGTCGATCCATGGGAACCGCGTTCCGCAATGAACGGCGCGGCGCGCGTGCTCGCCGCATACCTCGCGGACTACCGCGACCGCAAAGACGAAGATCCCTACGCGCTGGCGCTCGCGGCATACAACGCCGGTCCGGCTGCGGTCGCGAAATACCACGGCGTGCCACCGTATGCGGAGACGCGCGAGTACATCACCGACGTGCGCGACCGGTGGTCGCGGATGGTGGGACGCTAGCGGCGCAGTGTCATCCTGAGCTAGTCGAAGGGTGAGAGAATATCGTGCCCTTACGCGAACGACCGACGGAGGAACGACGTGACGCGGTCCCACGCGTCGGCGATCTCGCGCGAAGCGATCGTGCCGAGATCTTGGCGGAAGAACGAGTGCCCGACGGTTGGATAGATCTGCACGTCCGCCGTTTTTCCGGCGGCGTTCAAGCGGGTGCGGATGCGCTCGATCTCGCCGTGGCCGATCTCGGTGTCCGCGCCGCCGTAGACGAGCAGCAGCGGCGTGCGGATCTTGTCGGCTTCCTTGATCGGCGCATCGCCGCCGTCGGGCAGTCCTTTGGTGATGCTCTGGCCGTAGAACGCGATCGACGCGCTCATTCCCGGCAGCATCGCGGCGATGAACGCGACGGCGCCGCCGACGCCGAATCCCCACGCCGCGATCTTGCCGTGCGCGACGTAGCTGCGCTCGTTGAGCCAGTCGCGCGTCGTCGCGAGATCGTCCTCCATCGTCGCGGTGTGGAACCCTTTCGCGATGTCCTCGCCGCGCAGGTAGTCGATCGCGCAACCGACATAGCCGGCGCTCGCGACGAGATCGGTGATGCGGCGCAGCTCCGCGTCGAAACCGTAGATGCCTTCGAGCACGATCACCGCCGGCCGCGGCCGGTCGTCGAGCCGTGCGATGTACGTCGGCATCGGGCCGCGCGGCCCGTTGATCGTCGTCGTCTCGGTGATCATGCGAATGCTCCCGGAAGGCCGCCGATGGGCCTAGCGCCCGGAGCGACTTCGACCCCGTCCCGGGTACTAACCTCGACGTGCGTACGGTCTCGGTGTTGACACCGAGCACGTCTTCCCGCACGATGACGGCCGGTGGAGTCGTCCCCTCGAAGGAGAGCGATTGAAACAGCCCACGGCCACCCCAGCGCCGCTGCCGGGACTATCCGACCGCTTCGCTCTCTATCGCGATCCGCATCCAGTCAGGGTAGCCACTTTCGCTGAGGACGTTCGCGCGGGCTTGGGGACGCGCCCGATGAGCCTGTCGCCGAAGTACTTCTACGACGATCTGGGCTCCGCGCTCTTCGAGGCGATCACGCGGCTCCCCGAGTACTACCTCACCCGCGTCGAGCGCGATCTGCTCGCGACCTACGGCCGCGAGATCGCGGGCGCTCTCGACGGACCGCTGGAGCTCGTCGAGCTCGGCAGCGGCAGCGCGGTGAAGACGCGCTTGCTGATCGACGCGATCCTCGAACGGCAGTCCTCGCTCACGTATCACCCGATCGACATCTCGGCGGACGCCGTGACGGAGTCGTCGCTGGCACTGGCCGCGGCGTACGACCGCTTGCGCATCGTCGCGTACGCCGGCGACTACTTCCCGCTGCTGCGCGACAAGCGTCTGGTGACGCACAGCCGCGTGCTGGTGCTGTTCCTGGGCTCGAACATCGGCAACTTCGAGCCGTCCGACGCGCGCGAGCTGTTGCAGCTGCTCGCGGCAGCCCGACATCCCGGCGACGGCCTGCTGATCGGCTACGACCTCAAGAAAGACCCGTCGATCCTCGAGCTCGCGTACAACGACCCGACCGGCGTCACCGCGGCGTTCAACAAGAACTTGCTCGGGCGGATAAACCGCGAGCTCGGCGCCGACTTCGATCTGGACGCGTTCCGCTTTCGCGCAAGCTGGCACGACGAGCACGGCGCGGTGGAGTCGTTCCTCATCAGCGAGCGCGCGCAGCACGTGCGCATCCCGATCGCCGGCATCGGCGTGGACTTCGCCGCCGGCGAGAGCATCCACACGGAATCATCGTACAAGTTCAGCCGCGAGGAGATCGTCGCGCTCGCGAAAAGCTGCGGCTTCGCGGAGAAAACGGCGTATACCGATGCGGGCGGGCGTTACGCGCTGAGCTTGTTGACGGTGGTATAGCGCCCACTGTCGGCGACTGTCTCGAGTGCGCTTGCGCTTTCGCATGCGCGTGTTTATACTGTCCCGGCGAAGCTTTTCACGACGAGCTCGCGTCTTTCGAGGGTAGTGATGGGCGCTTTCACCGGTACCGAACCGGAATGGATATACAGACTTTTCTTTGCGATGGAAGCTCAGGAAGAGACATACTGGTGCTGGGCTGCAACCGCCGTCAGCACGGCGAGATTCCTGCTCGGAGAATCGCGCTCTCAATGCGATGTCGCAAATGAGGTATTGACACGCGACGACTGCTGCGCAGAAGGTAAGAGTGTTGCTTGCAATGTCACTTCGTCGTTGCCACCGGCGTTACAGGCGGTTCGCACGTACGTCCGCATGGTCCCACGACGTCTCTTCCACGCGGAGCTCACGGAAGAACTGGCATCTAGACGTCCCGTTGCATCGCGCATCGAGTGGCCGGACGCCGGCGGACATTTCGTGATCCTCGCAGGGATTGCAACGGACCGCCGGCTCGAAGTGGCCGATCCGGCGTACGGCTCGGCAGCTGAGCCGTACGCTTCCTTTGCCGGCGATTATCTCCAGCTCGGCGGACGCTGGACGCACAGCTATTTCCTCGTCGATCCCCGAACCGACGATCGGGCCGAAGATGCCCTCAGAAAGGTCGCATCGCTTCTCATGCTTCCGACGTTACAGCTGCCCTTCCCGCGCTCGCTCGAGAGTGCTACTGTTAGTAGCGTGGACGTGCCGGTCTATTCCGCACGGGTGGACGAGCTCGCTGCGAACGGTCAGCTGGCGCCGAGGCTCGTCGGAAGTGAATCCTTGCCGGACGAGGCCACCGGCGTCGTGCGCGCGTACCCGGAGGGTGGCCAAGCCCCGTCGCTGCGCCTCCCATCGTACGCAGAGTCGCTCCAGCGCGTGGTGTCGAACCTGAGAAACTCGGGCCGACGCCTGCCCGAGCTGCGGCTTTTCAAAGTACCGAGCTTGTACATCACCGCGGTTTGGGTGCACTCCGCATCTGGAGATACGTTTTTGCCGCTGGATCCGGCGCCGCGTTATCTACGGGCGGGGCACGAGTACGAGCTGCGGCAGTTCGAACTCATCCTGCGCGACCACGCGTCGTCGCGCATGCGTGATATCGAACATGAGCATACGATGACGTACGGGTTCAGCGAACGCGAGAACCGGGACGACGGCCGGGATCCGCGTAGCCCAGACGAGCCGGAGCGCTGACGCTAGGCTAGGTCGCGTCGTCTTCAGCGGCGTGGCGGCGCAGCGCGCGCATCCGCGCGCCGAAGGTCTCGATCGCTCGTTCCACGTCGGCGTCGGTGATGAGCGCGAGCCGGTCGTCGTCGACCGGCGTTGCATCGGTATCGTCCGAGCAGATGTAGGCGATCGCTTCGAGCGGGCCGTTCATCGTGCTCACCGTGAGGTCCACGCGGCCGTAGGTGGGGACCTCTTCCCAGCGGTCCGCGATCTTCCAGCCCAGCTCGTCCAGCTCGACCAGCACGCCGTGGATCAGGTTGACGTCGAAGAGCGTCTCGCGCAGCGAGAGATAGCCCGATGCGCACGCGATCCGGCGGTAGCCGCGCAGCGTCGCGGGCTGTGTTGGATACTCTGCGCCGAGGATCGCGTTGCGCCACGCCGTCCGGCGGAACGTGCCGTAGCCGAAGAGCGGCTTCACGTGCGCACCGCGCGCTCGGCACCGCGCAGCAGCAGATCGGCGGCGATCGCCAGCACCGCCGCGGCGAGCGCGCCGGCGAAGATCTTGTCGGGGTTGTTCGTGCCGATGCCCTCGAACAGCAGCACGCCGAGGCCGCCCGCATTGATCCACGCCGCGACGGTCGCGAGCGCGACGAGCGACACCGTCGCGACGCGCACGCCGCCGAGCATCACCGGCAGAGCCGCCGGGAACTCGACGCGCAGCAGCGTCTGGCGCGCGGTGAAGCCGAGGCCGCGCGCGGCGTCGACGAGCGCCGGATCGACGCCGCGCAAGCCTGCGACGACGCCGCGGATCAGGATCATCTGCGCGTAGACGACGAGCGCCACGATGGCGGTCGCCTGGCCGAGCCCGATCGCCGCGACGAGCAGCGCGAGCAGCGCGAGGCTCGGGATCGTGTAGAGCGCGCCCGTCACCGCCAGAATCACGGAACCGGCGCGCGCGTTCCGCGCCGCGACGACGCCGAGCGGCAGCGCGATGACGAGCGCGATCAGCAGCGAGACGAAGACGAGCACGACGTGCTGGCCGAGCAGCGCCGCGACGCGCGCGCCGTGCGTTGCGGCGTACGTCACGGCGTGTGGTATCCTGGGCGGCGATGGACGCGATCTTCTTCGACCTCGACGGAACGCTGACCGATCCGCTCGTGGGCGTCGCGCGCAGCATCGCGTTTGCGCTCGAGAGCCTCGGGCTGCCGGTGCCGGACGATGCCGAGATGCGCGCGTTCATCGGCCCGCCGATCCAGGTGTCGATGCGCGAACGGTTCGGCGACGAAGCGCTCGTCGAGGAGATCGTACGGCGGTTTCGCGTGCGCTTCGGCGACGTCGGGATGTACGAGAACGTCGTCTATCCCGGCGTGCCGGAGATGCTCGCACAGCTCGCGAGCACCGCGCCGCTGTTCGTGTGCACGTCCAAGCCGCACGTCTACGCGGGGCCGATCCTGCGCCGCTTCCGTCTCGACGGCGCTTTCGCGCGCGTGTACGGCAGCGAGCTCGACGGCACGCGCGCCGACAAGCGCGAGCTGCTCGCGCACGCGCTCGCGCAGGAGGCGTTCGCACCCGGCGCGCGCATCGCGCTGCTCGGCGACCGCGATCTCGACGTGCGCGCCGCGCGCGCGAACGGCGCCCTCGCGTGGGGCGCCGCGTGGGGCTACGGTGCGCCCGGCGAGCTGGCCGGCGCGGATCACGTGTTCGAAGCTCCGCACGAGGTGCCGCTCCTCATCGCTCGATGAGCGGGCGCTCGAGCGCAAGACGCCGCGTCTCCGCGTCCACCCCGACCAGGTCACGCACGAAGTCGTCCGCCGGGTGCTCCAGTATCTCGGCGGGCGGGCCGGTTTGCACGACGTGCCCCGCGTTCATCACCACGATACGGTCCGCGAGACGCAGCGCTTCGTCGACGTCGTGCGTCACGAACACGATCGTCGTGCCGAGCTCGCGGTGCACGCGCGCGATCTCATCCTGCAGGGACGCGCGCACGATCGCGTCGACCGCCGCGAACGGCTCGTCCATCAGCAGCACGCGCGGCTGCGCCGCGAGCGCGCGCGCGACGCCGACCCGCTGCGCCTCGCCGCCCGAGAGCTCGCGCGGCTTGCGGTCGCGGTAACGGGCGGGGTCGAGGCGGATCAGCCGCAGGAGCTCGTCGACGCGCGCGTCGATGCGCACCTGCTCCCAGCCGAGCAGCTTCGGAACCACGCCGACGTTCTGCGCGACGGTGTAATGCGGAAACAGCCCGACTGCTTGAATGACGTAACCGATGCCGCGCCGCAGCTCCGTCGCATCGCGCTCGCGCACGTCGCCGCCGTCGATCAGCAGCGTTCCGGACGTCGGCTCGACGAGCCGGTTGATCGTGCGCAGCAGCGTGCTCTTGCCGCAGCCCGACGGCCCCAGCAGTACGGCGAACTGGCCGGCCTCGATCGCCAAGTCCACATCGTGCACGGCCGGTACCGAAGCGTTCGCATAGCGGACGCCCACGCCGCGCAGCTCGACGCGCGCACCGCCGGCGTCCTTCTTAGGCGAGGCCGTGCTGCTTGAGGAAGTCACGCGCCACGTCGGCCGGCTCGCGTTTCTGCGGCCCGTCGACCTGCAGGTTGAGGTTCTGCATCACGTCGTTGTCCAGCAGCGGCGAGACCTTGTTCAAAGCCGCCGCGATGCCGGAGTTCGCGTCGAGCGCAGCTTTGCGCACGACCGGCGCGACCGCGTACGACGGGAACAGGTGCTTGTCATCCTCGAGCACGACGAGGCTGTCGGCTTTGAGCTGGCCCTCGGTCGAGAACGCGATGATCACGTCGACGTCACCGTGCTCGAGAGCCTGGTATTTCAGCCCGTTATCCACCGTCTTGATCTGCTTGAACGTGAAGCCGCCGTAGCGCTTCTGCAATCCCGGCAGCCCGTCCGCGCGGGTGAGGAATTCCGGCACCGCGCCCAGCCGCAGCTCGTTCGCCTTCGCCGCGAGATCGCTCAGCTTGCCGAGCGCGAAGCGGCCGGCCACGGCGCGCGTCGTCGCGAGCGCCTGGGTGTCGTTCATCGGCGCCGGATCCAGCCACACGAGGCCGAACTTGCTTTCGTATTGGGACTTGACCGTTTGGTACGCGCGCTTGGGATCGCTTTCGGGCGCGACGTGCAGCACGTTGAGCAGCGCGGTTCCAGTGTATTCGGGATACAGATCGATCTCGCCGCGGTTGAGCGCCGCCATCGCGATGTCGGTCGTGCCGAGGTTCAGCTTGCGCGTCACGTGCAGTCCGGCGTGCTCGAGGCTCTGCGCGTAGAGCTCGCCCAAGATGAGCTCCTCGGTGAAGTTCTTCGAGCCGACCTTCACCGCATCGCCTCCCCCGCCGCACGAGACGGCGAGCGGAGCGGCAGCGATGAGCGCAAGCACGCGCGCGCGTGAGAGTTGCATGGACCTCATTTTCAAACAGCGAGCCGCCGCTGCGCGTAGCCCAGCGCGGCGTCGGCGAGGAGTGCGAGTGCCGCCACGGAGACGGCGCCGAGTACGAGCTCCGGGAGATTCGCCGTTTGCAAACCGCCGACGATATAGTCGCCCAGTCCGCCGCCGCCGATGAACGCGGCGAGCGTCGCGGACGCGATGACTTCCACCGCCGCGGTGCGCACGCCGACCGCGACGACCGGGAGCGCGAGCGGCCAGCGCACGCGCGTCCCGATCTGGCGCTCCGTCATCCCGGTGCCGCGCGCGGCTTCGAGCGTCGCGCGCGGAACGGCGCGCAGCCCGACGTCGGTGTTCACCAGGATCGGCGGGAGCGCCAGCACGACGAGCGCCAGCAGCGCCGGCCGGAATCCCAGGCCGAGCAGCGGCAGCGCGAGCGTCAGGATCGCGAGCGACGGGATCACGCGGAAGCCGCCCGCCAGGGCGAGGAGAAGGCCGCGCGGGAGCGGGCGGTCGGCCGCCATGCCGGCGAGCGGGATCCCGATCGCAAGCGCCAGCACGAGCGCCGACCCCGCCAGCGCCACGTGCGCACCGACGTGGGCGATGAAGTCCGCGCTCACGCGCCGAACCGCTCGGGGATCATGCTGTCCGGTTCGCAGGTCGCCGCCGAGCTCCGCCCGCCCGTTCTCGCCGCACCGATCCCACTCGACGATCCTACGCTCTACCTCAATCGCGAGACCTCGTGGCTGGAGTTCAACGACCGCGTCCTCGAAGAGGCGCTCGACGAGCGCAACCCGCTGCTCGAGCGCCTCAAGTTCATCGCGATCTACGGCACGAACTTGGACGAGTTCTTCATGATCCGCATCGCGGGGCTCATGCAGCAGCTCGCGGCGGAAGTCCACAAGCGCTCCGACGACGGCCACACGCCCGAGGAGCAGCTCGACCTGGTCAGCCGCCACCTGCGCCGCTCGCTCGCGCGCATGACGGACTGTCTGGAGAACCAGCTCTTTCCCGCGCTCGACGCGCACGGCATCCGAATCCTCGGCTTCGACGAGCTCGACGCCGACACGGCGCGCGCGATGCGCCGCTATTTCGAGGAGCGCGTTTTTCCGGTGCTCACGCCGCTCGCGATCGACAAGGGACATCCGTTCCCGTACATCTCGAACCTGTCGATCTCGCTCGCGGTCGAGCTGGAGGAGACGACTCCGGACGGCCCGATCCGCTACGTCGCGCGCGTGAAGGTGCCGGGCTCGCTGCCGCGCTTCGTGCCGGTCGAGTCGCCGCGCGGGCAGCGCTGGTTCGTGATGATCGAGGACGTCATCGCGCACAACCTTGAGGCGCTTTTCCCGGGGCTGCGCGTCAAGGCGTCGTACCTGTTCCGGGTCACGCGCGACGCAGACCTCGACCTGCAGGAAGACGAGGCCGACGACCTGCTGCGCGCGATCGAGTCGGAGCTGCGCAAACGGCGGTTCGGCGAGCCGGTGCGGCTCGAAGTCGAGCCCGGCATGCCGGAGATCCTGCGGCACATGGTGCTCGAAGCGCTCGAGCTCGACGAGGCGGACTGCTACGAGGTCGCCGGGATGATGGGCACCGCCGACCTGTGGACGCTCGTGAGCATCGACGAGCCCGAGCTGCACGATCCGCCGTTCACGCCGACCATCCCCAAGCGCCTGATCGGGCAGACCGACCTCTTCGCGGTGATCCGCGAGGGCGATCTGCTGCTGCACCATCCGTACGAGTCGTTCGACCCCGTCGTGCAGTTCGTGCAGCAGGCCGCCAACGACCCGAACGTGCTCGCGATCAAGCAGACGCTGTACCGCACGTCCGGCAACTCGCCGGTGATCCAAGCGCTGGTCGACGCGGCGGAGAACGGCACGCAGGTCGCCGCGCTGATCGAGCTCAAGGCGCGCTTCGACGAAGAGAACAACATCCACTGGGCGCGCATGCTGGAGCGCGTCGGCGTGCACGTCGTGTACGGCTTGGCGAACCTCAAGACGCACGCCAAGGTGACGCTCGTCGTGCGCAACGAGCCGGACGGCATCCGCCGCTACATGCACTTCGGCACCGGCAACTACAACGACAAGACGGCGCGAACGTACACGGACCTTAGCCTGTTCACGTGCCGTGCCGACTTGGGCGCCGACGCGACGCAGCTGTTCAACGCGCTGACGGGCTTCTCGAAAGCGGACCGCTACGAGCAGCTCATGGTCGCGCCTATCGGTTTGCGCTCGGGCTTCGAGGAGCTGATCGATCGAGAGACTGAGCACGCCGAGATGGGTCGCGCCAGCGGCATCGTCGCGAAGCTCAACGCGATCAGCGACGCGGGCATCGTGCAGCGGCTCTACCGCGCCTCGCGCGCCGGCGTGCCGATCGACCTGATCGTGCGCGGCATGTGCGTGCTGCGCCCGGGAATCCCCGGCGTGAGCGAGACGATCAACGTCACCAGCATCGTCGGCCGCTTCCTCGAGCACTCGCGCATGTTCGTGTTCACGAACGGCGGCGAGCGCGAGGTCTACATCGGCAGCGCGGACTTGATGGGCCGCAACCTCGACCGCCGCGTCGAAACGGTCGTGCCGGTGCTTGACCCGCTGCTCGGTGACATCATCTGCAACGACATCCTCGACGTCCTGCTCGCCGACAACGCCAAAGCGCGCGTCCTGCGCCCGGACGGCAGCTACGAGCGCCGTCGCGTCCTTGCGGGTGAGCACCCCGTCAACTCACAGCAGATCTTCCTCGAACGGTATCAGACGGTCTGATACCGCGCGGGTCATTTTGCGAGCTTGAGGATCAGCTTCCACTCCTGCGGCGCCACCGTCTGCACCGACAGGCGCTGGCCTTTGCGCAGCAGCGGCATGTAGGCGAGCGCCGGGATCGCGCGCAGCTCATCGAGCGTGATCAAGCGCGGGAACGCGCGCACGAAGCCGACGTCCACGCACCACCAGCGCGGATCGGCGGGGTCGGACTTTGCGTCGTAGTACTCGCTCTTGCGGTCGAACTGCGTCGAGTCCGGATGCGCCGCGGCGACCACCTTGCAGATGCCGGCGATCCCCGGCGGCTGCACGCTGGAGTGGTAGAAGAAGCCGAGGTCGCCCCGCTTCATCTCGCGCATGAGGTTGCGCGCCGTGTAGTTGCGCACGCCCGACCACTCCTCGCGGCCGACGCGCTCGAGGTCGGCGATCGAGAAGCTGTCGGGCTCGGACTTGAAAAGCCAATGTCGCGGCACGCGGCCGG
Organism: Vulcanimicrobiota bacterium; assembly: GCA_028287565.1. Lineage (GTDB taxonomy): Bacteria > Vulcanimicrobiota > Vulcanimicrobiia > Vulcanimicrobiales > Vulcanimicrobiaceae > Vulcanimicrobium. The sequence continues at coordinate 13,006 of JAQBPK010000148.1, read as the reverse complement.
GTTCGCTTTTTAAAAACGCAAGGCCCGCCATCCGGGGACGGCGGGCCGAGCGCGTGGATTCGACGCGGCCGGATCTAGCCCGGCGTGATGTCGATCGACATGCGGATCGTCCGCGGCTGGATCGAGTTGAGGTTCACGTTCGTCGCGCCGCTGGGGAGCAGCAGGTTGGTGCCGGCCGGGCGGTAGAGCGTCGGCTGCACGTACCCTTGATTGGAGAGGCTGCGGCCGAGGTACGTCCCGGTATTGAGGTTGAAGAGGTTCTGCGCGGAGATCTGGAACCGCACGTGCTTCTGGATGGGTATGCGGATCGCCGAGTCCCAAATGGTGTACGGCGGCCCGAACGTGTAGTTGTTCGGCCCTTCGTATTGCGCGCCGAGTGAGAACTGCGTTCCACGCGCGTCGGCGTAGAGCAGCTGTCCGTACGCCTTGAAGAACGGGTTGCCGAACAGCTGCGCGCCGCTGACGTTGAAGTTGCCGTTCCCGGCCGTCGTGTTCGAGGTGTAGATGCTCAGCGGCAGCTGATCGAGGTACGTCCGCTGGAGCGTGCCCGAAAGATAGTAGCCCCAGCCGTTGATCGGGTTCTTCTGAACCGACAGCTCGAGGCCGTAGCTGCGCTGGATCGGTCCGTTGATCTGGTCGGTCTGGAGGCAGCGCGCATTCGGGTTCGGTCCGCCGTTGCCCGGCCCGCACGTCCCCGGGATCGTGCCGAGATCCGTCGTGTTCGAGAGAAAGACGTCGTGCACGGTGAGATCGTATGCGTCGAGCGAGAGGACGCCGCCGTCGTGCAGGCGCTGGTCGAACCCGATGCCGTAGGCGACGGTCGTCTCGGGCTTGAGCGAGAAGTTCGGGATGCTGACGGTGTAGTTGCCGCCGTTCGCCGCGTTCGGGATCGTGACCGATCCGAAGCCCGACACCAGCGCCGGATACGGCTGCGTGATCGACGAGCCGGCGTTCGCGCGCAGCGAAAGGTCGCGGTTGACGCGGTACTCGAGCCCGACGTGGGGATCGTAGTGGCTGTAGTTCGCCGTGCGGAACACGAGCGCCACCGGCGACGCCGCCTGGCTGCCGGCCGCGGTGTACAGCGCTCGCACGACCGGGTCTTCGATCTGCGCGTTCACCTTGTACGTTTCGTAGTAGTTTCCGACGGCGAGCCGCAGCTTGTCGGTGACGGCGAACGTTCCGACGAGGGAGAAGTCGCCGTATTGCGTGACGGTCGGCGGCGTGCCGATCGACGAGCGCGGCAGAAAGCCGGGCAGCGTGCACGCCGGCTGGTACAGCGCTCCGACCGGGCCGAGCGAGGTTCCCGGATTCGCCACCCGCAGTGCGGCGTTTCCGATCGTGTACTGGCAGCTTGCGGGCGCGGCCGTTTGGTCGCCGCTCGCCGCTTGCGAGAAATCTTTGCGGTAGTCGTAGCTGAAGTTGATCGCGTGGGCTCCGAACGGGTGCAGCCAGCTGAACGTGTAGCCGTTCAGGCGGTCGAGCTCCGGCTGGCTGAACGGCGTGCCGTAGCCCACCAGGCCGTCGTTCTCGACGGACGTGCGCGTGGTGAAGCACGTGTACGGCGGCGCCGGCGAGCACACCGGCGCGACGTTCGTCGTCGCGAAGACGTGTCCGGTGGTATCGGAGCCGACGTACGCCGGACCGTTGAGCGCCATCGCCGGCGTGAAGCACGGGCCCGATGCACCGACCGTCGTGCTGACCGGCGCGGAGAACGCCACGCGGCAGTTGGCGACGTTCGTCACCGCGGACCAGGCGCCGCCGTTGCCGGCGTACTGGTTCTCTCTCGCGCCGCTGATGTAGCGGTTGATGAGGTGCGTGTAAGGCCGGAAGAGGATCGTGTCGCCCTTGTACGACGTGCGGAACTCCGCCGCGAACTGCGGCTCGTTGTTCTGGATGAACGAGTTGGGAAACCAGGTGTACGCGTCCGTCGTCGCGCCGATCAGCCCGAACGAGGACGGCGCCGTATACGTCGAGGACGCGTTGCACGTCGCGAGCGTCGGCTGGAAGACGGCGCCGTTCTGGCACGCTTGCAGCGTCATCTGCCCTTGATAGGCCGCGTACGCGCCGCCCTGCGGCTGGTATTGGCCTTGCAGGCCGAGGTATTCGGCGGTTATCGAGGACGTCTCGCTGAACCGATAGCGCAGCTTGACGAGCTCGCCTTGCAGCGAGTACCGGTTCGAGAAGTCGTTCTGGAACTGGTCGAGGCCGAGGATCGACTGCGGCGCTTGAACGTTCGTGGGCTGCGTTGCGATGTTCGTGTTGCCCGCCCGGTCTTTGATCGTGTTGTTCCACGGCCCGTTGTAGCCGATGAACGATTTGGCGACGATCAGGCTCGCGCGGTTGTCCTTGAGGAAGTTGACGTCGGCGAACACGTTGTAGAGCCCGCCGTCGTAGCTGTCTTTGCCGAACTGAACTCCGGCGGAGTTGGTGCGCGTGAAGTCGCGCGTGCGGACGTTGACGGTGCCGACGGCCGATTCGCCCGCGATCGCGCCGTTGAGGCCCGCGCCCTTGACGACCTCGATGTCCTGGAATATTCCGGCGACCGCGTAGTTGGTGTTCCACTGGCCGGAGATTCCGGAGCTCACCGGGTGGCCGTCGATGGTCACGCGGGTCTGCAAGCCCGCGCCGCGGACGACGAAATTGGTGTTCGGCGTCGCGGAGAACGTGCGCTGCACGACGACGCCCGGCATGAGCGCGGCGGTGTCGGTGAGGTTGTTGTTCTGCCGCAACGTGATCTCGAGCGGCGGCAGCGTGGTAACCGCCGCCTCGGACACGTTGAACGGCGTCCGGTTGAACGACGTCCCGGTCCGCCCGATCGTGCGCAGGCTGGAGAGATTGCTTTCCTGCATCGAGATCAAGAGCGCCACGGGCGCACCCGCTACGACCGCGACGTCGTTCTGGGAAGACTGGAAGCCCGCATGGGCCACGGTCACGGTGTAGATTCCCGGCGGGACGCTCAGCTTGAACGCTCCGTCGTTGGTGGTCGTCGCGGTGAGCGGCCTGCTTTCGCCGCCGCCTTGTGCCGTGACCGTGGCCCCGGACAGCGGCGCGCCGCGCGAGTCCGTCACGCGGCCGGTGAGGGTGCCCTGGGTGGCGGAGGCCTGGGCGATCGTCTCCGCGCTCCGGGCCGTGCCGGCGGTGCCGGCAAAGCTCGTGAGCGCGAACGCCAAGGCCGCCGCGGCACGATAGACTGTGCGCACGGTGCATCCTTTCGAAGTAAAGTTCGGGCGTAGTTGGAGCCCCGCGCCAGCGTAGCCTTCCGGCGTTAAGACTCGATCATGCGGCAAAAGTCGAAGGGATCGGCTTTAGCGCCCCCTTAATGTCCAGGTGCTAGACTTCCGGCGGCCGCGTTCGCCCGAGGTCGCACTTCGCCGCGTCTTGCAGCCCGGCGTTTCGCACTAGCCAACTCACCCTAGGAGGACACGTGCACAGTATGTCACGCGTCTTGGGCGTCTTCGGACTCATTGCGCTGATCGGTGGACCATTGTGTATGGCACCGGCCGCGGCGCAATCTGGCCAAGTCGCGCAAGCTGCTGCGGCGACGACCGTCTCCGGCGTCGCGACCGACAACAACGGCGCGCCGCTCGCGAACGCCATCCTGCGCTTCCACGGACCCGCGGACTACACCGCGACGACGGACGCGCGCGGTACCTACCGCATCACCGTCGTGCCCGGCGTGTACACCGTCACCGCCAGCAAGAACGGCTACAACGCCGCGACCGAACAAGACTTCACGGTGGTCGCCGGACAGACCAGCTCGCTCAACGTGCAGCTGCAGGCGACGACGCTGACGTCGCTGCAAACGATCGGCCGCGTCACGACGCGCGCGCGCGGAGCTTCGACGTTCAACGCGACGCCCGCGTCCGTGCAGACGATCAACACGCAGACGTTCCAGGAACAGGGCCAGCAGCAGGTCCAGCGCATCCTCGACCAGACGCCGGGCATCGTGATCGATCACCCCGGCACCAGCGCGACGAACGCGGCGCCCGGCGCGATCACGTTCCCGAGCATCCGGGGCGGCCTGGGCTTCGAGACGTCGTCGCTGATCGACGGCCATCCGCTTGCGGTCGGCAACTTCGGCGACTACGTGACCTCGTTCCTCAACGCGGACACGTTCCAGGCGATCGAGCTGGTGAAAGGCCCGGGCGCGAGCCTCGGCCAGATCAACTTCGCCATCAACGGCGCGGTGAATTTCCGCACGCTCGACGTTCCGTCGCGGCCGACCGGCCAGATCAAGTACGGGATCGACTCGTACAACGGATCGTTCTCCAACTTCCGCTACGGCAACACGATCCTCCACGGCAAGCTCGGCTTCATCGTCGACTACGCGATCGTCGGCGAGCGCGGGCCGCTCTACGACCAGCCCGGCATGACGACGCTCTCGAACGCCACGCTGATCAACGGCCAAGCCCAGAGCGGGTTCACGACGTCCGGCAGCGCGGTGCCCGGCGTCCAGAACAGCCCGACGTTCGCGAACGCCACGCTGGTCGCGTGCTGCCTCAAAGTGCCGCAGACGTTCACCAACAAGAACGAGCTCGTGAAGCTCAAGTACAACGTCTCGCCGGTAACGTCGATCACGGCAAGCTATCTCGGCAGCCAGACTTGGACCGACCAGAACGGCAACCACGTCTACCAGTTCTTCGAGAACTTCGCTCCCGGCGCCGCGTACGCGCCCGGTGCGACGGGACTTGCGCCCGGCCCGGTGCAGACGTTCCAGAACGTCTTCTACCCGTACACCGAGTGGGAGATCAACAACGAGCCGATGTTCCAGTGGGAGATCCGCACGGGCTTCCACAACGACAACATCCTCGCGCGCTACTACACGGCGTCGATCAACCGCCTGCAGTACAACCCGCCGCAGCGCCCGGGCGAGGGATTCACGGTTCCGCTCCAGCTGTTCGGTACCGTGAACCTGTGCCCGGCCGGACAGGCCGTCGTGAGCGGCCGCTGCGGATCGGCCAGCGGCCCGCTGCCGACGTCCACGCCGTTCAACGGCCAAACGGCGCAAGTGCAGTTCAACCCATCCGGCGGCGTGTGCGGCGGTCCGACGACCGGCTGGATCGCCTCCGGCTTCCGCAACGGCGCCGGCATCCCGTGCGGCTCGGCGGGCAACCCGTTCACCGGCTTCACGAGCCCGCAGTACTTCCGCGCCGAAGAGGCGGACTCGCTGCACGGCGCGTCGTTCGAGTGGGACCACCCGATCGGCAACGAGGGCACGATCGTGACCCTCGCGTACGACCAGACGAACTCGCGGACGACCGCGCGCGACTACCCGAACGCACCGACCGTCCCCGGCGTCCCCGTCGGCTCGTACGAGATCTATCGCACGATCCTCGCGCGCGCGCAGTTCAACGTCGGTGCGCGCACCAGCGTGACGCTGTCGAACTATCTCAACATGTACACGTTCCACGCGAGCCCGAACGGCGGCATCCCGGCGATCGGCGGAACGTTCAACGTCGCCAACCCCAACCCGACGTTCTTCGACTCGAAGATCTTCCACGACGATCCGCGCATCGGCATCACGTACCGCGCGAACCGCGATACGTCGCTGCGGTTCTCGATGGGCTCGGCGATCGCGCCGCCCTACCTTAGCTTCCTGAGCCGCTCCACCACGACGCCGTCCCCGAACAACGTCAGCAGCCCGACGTTCTACACCAACAATGCGGCCAACGGCACGATCCGGCCGGAGACGGCGTTCGAGTACGACCTCGGCGGCGACTTCCGGTTCAAGGACGGCATCACGCTGCTGACCGCCGACGTGTACCTGTCGAACCTGCAGAACCAGTTCTTCACGTCGACCCAGCAGAACGGCTGCTACAACGGATCGACATTCACCGCGGCGAACGCGGACGGCAGCTGTCCCGCCGGGACACCGGCAAACCTGCCGCTGATCAGCTCGCAGAACCGCAACCTCGCGCACGCGCGGTACGAAGGCATCGAGATGGCGCTCAACCGCGATCCGCCGGTGGGACTCGGGTTCCGCGTCCAGGGTGCTTTGCAGCGCGCGTACCCCTACGCGATCCCGCCCTGCTTCTACTCGACGAACACGGTTTGCACCACGCAGGGCACCAACCTCGCGATCCTGCCGAACGTGAACTACGCCGGCAGCGGTAATGCCGGCACGCCGGGCTCGTTCAACTCGATCAGCAACCACGCGATCCCGTACGCGCAGGGCTACGCCGAGCTGCACTACCGCACCCCGAACGGCGGCTACGTCGCGTTCGGCGACCAGTACTACGGCAACAACAACTCGCTCAACGTCCCGGCCTTTTTGGTCGCGCACTTCGATGCGCGGTTCCCGATCGGCGGGCGCAGCGGCTTGACGCTCAACGCGAACGTCGACAACCTCTTCAACGCCTACTCCAACCCGTACATCACGCAGTTCGGCGGCGTCGCGTACCCGCTGGTCAACGGCAACGTCGGCCTGACCAACGCGAACGTCATCGGACCGCGCAACCTCAAGATCTCGGTGGTCAAGAACTTCTAGCTCGGGACCGCCGGGAAACACGAAGGGCCGCGTCGTCGGACGCGGCCCTTTTTCGTCTACAGCGGGCGGCCTTCGAACGCTGCGAGCTTCGCGCGCTGTCCCGGCGTCCACGGCGTCGCGCGCTCGTCGTCCGCCGAGCACACCACCGCGATGCGCGCGACGGCGCGAATCTCTGCGCTGCCCGCGGGCGTGAGCGCGTGCTCGAACGTCGCGCTGCTGCGCCCGAGCGACGCGATGCGCGCGTGCACGAGCAGCGGCTCGTCGTAGAAGCACGGGCGCATCATGCGCGTCGTGATCTCGACGGCCATGTGGTTGAACGCTAGGATCCGCTTGGGCGCATCATCCGCCTCACCGAGCGACTCGAAGTACCGCAATCGAGCTGCTTCCCAGTACTCGGTGTAGACGGTGTTGCTGACGTGGCCGAGCGCGTCGGTCTCGCAGAAGCGCGGCCGGATCTCGAGCGCGAAACGGAAGGAGCGAAGCCAGTCGGCTTCGCTCCCGGGTGCGTAGAGCTCGAGCACGCCTAACGGAGCTGGATCGTGGGCGTGACGCCCTTGCCTTCGAACGCGGTTTCGAGCAGCTTCGCCAGCTCGCCGTTCTGGGCCATCGGGCCGAGGATGTCGGTATCCCCGTAGAACTGCCCGTTGATGAATACCTTCGGCAGCGTCTGCCAGTCCGTCAGCTCGGAGAGCGCCTGGCGCTTGGGCATGTTCTCGAGCACGTCGACCACCTCGAACGGGTAGCCGAAGGCGTTGAAAAACTGGATCGTCTCGAGCGTGAAGCCGCAGCGCGGTGCGTCTTTGGTCCCTTTGCCGTAGACGAGGATCGTGTTGCCGGCGATCTCGCTCTTGATCTCGTCTTGCAGGTCAGCCATGTGGAGTCGTGTCCTCGGGGATTGCGGTGCGGATCTGAAGCGCGTGGATGCGCCCGTCGGCGCGCGCGGGAGCGAGCGCCTTCTCGACCATGCGGTGCCGGTCGAGCGGGGAGACGCCCGCGAACGCCTTCGACCGTACGAACACCTCGAGGTGGTCCATGGTGCCGGTCATATCGTACACGCTGACCTCGGCGTCGGGCATCGTCTGGCGGAGCATCGCGGCTATCTGCTGGTCGATCACGAGCGCCCCGTCTACGACCCGGCTGCGGCTCGTACCCGCTAGGCGGCCGCACGGGAGTCGCGGAGCAGCGTCCGGGACGCGCCGCTCCGCTCCGGCTGATCCAGCGCTCAGGTCGAGGAGAGCGTTACGTTGCCGGCTTCGTCGATGTTGATGTGCTGAAGCGGCCCGCTGCCGTCCACCGACACCGGTCGCACGTCCGGGTCGCTCGTGGAATAGGCGTCGAACCAAGCCTTGACCTGACCCACGTTGTATGCCATGTCTGTCCTCCGTTTTTCTGCGGCGAGATGCCGCCGATACCAAGTACCGCCGCGAAATAACGCATGCCTGCGAGGGACGGTTTGTTCAATGTAGTGATGCAGGCAGTGCAAGGACGGTGCTCCTCGCGTAACGGTCGGGTAGGCCGCCAAAGAGAATAGGTGATCCATCCGCACCGTCCGAACGTAGTAACGGAGATGCGGTACACGGATCGCGCGCGAATCGCCGCGCTGGCCGTTCTCGCCGCGGTCGCCGGTTCGGCGTCCGCCGGCGCCGCCGTGCTCGCGCGTGACGGGTTCTGCATCCACCGGCTGCTCGGGCTCGTCATGCCTTCGGCGTCCATGCCCGGGATGGCGATGGACGACGCCGCGGCGCCGGCTGCGGCCGCGATCGGCGCGTGCCCGCTCCTGCTCTTCGTCGCGCTCCTCGCCGCCGTGATGTTCGTCATGCTGCTGGGCGCGGTCCGCGAAGCCGCCGCCGGCGCGCTCGCCGCCGCGTTCCGGCTCCTCGTGCCTGGCGCCGATGCGCCGTGGGCGCTCGGCGGCACCGCGGTCCTCGTCGCGCCGAGCGTCCGCCTCGCGCGACGCCGGCCCTCACGCGCACCCCCGCTCCGGACCTAGCCGCATAGGCGCCTTCAGGCGCTCTTCACGCGCTAGACGCATCGTAGACGCACCCTCCCGTAGGATGGCGTGCGTCAGAACTCGCGTCAGTTTTTCCGGAGCAGAACAGCCATGCAATTCTTTCGTACGGCGCTTGCCGCGCTCGTGAGTACGGGGATCGTCGCCATCGCGACGGTCGCGCCCGCCCGCGCCGACGTGGTGGGCATCGTCCGCGGCACGCTGACCCGCGCCGACCACCGCCCGCTCGCGCACGTCACCGTGACGCTCGCCGGCGAGCGCACGACGCAGACCGCCGTGACCGGCGATGACGGGCGGTTCGCGTTCGCGCGCGTTCCGTTCGGCCGGTACACGGTGCGCGCGACGACCCCCGACGCCGCCGCGATCGCGACCGTCGAGGTCGCGACCGACTCCATCACGGACGTCGCGCTCGTCGCCGCGCCCGTCATCGGCCGCACGAGCGGAACGACCACCAGCGTGCGCGGCACGCCCGTCTCCGAGAACGCGTTCGGCGCGCGGCGCCTGGCGGCGCTGCCGCGGAACGACCGGCTCGATGCGATCGTCGAGCAGGTCCCCGGCGTCGTGCGCTTCTCGTACGACGAGCCGGTGGCGCACGGCTTCCACGGCCTGAGCTACGAGCTCGACGGCGCGCCGCTGCCGCAGTCGACCAGCTCGAACTTCGCGCAGCTGATCGACCCGCGCAACGCGCAGGCGGTCGAGATCTTCACCGGCGCATTTCCGGCCGAGTTCGGCGGCTCGCGCCAGGGCGCGATCGTCAACGTGGTGAGTGGCGGCACCGAACAGAACGGCTCGGGCGGCGCGCTGACGCTGGGCGCCGGCGAGTTGGGCTCGTCCGACGCGCGGCTCGTCGAGCACTTCACCGCCGGGCGCGCGCAGTTCTCGCTGGCGCTCAACACGCAGCGCACGAACCGCGGCATCGACGCACCGTCGAAGACCGCCGAGCACGACGCGTCCGCGACGTCGGACCAGTTCCTGCGCATCGCGCTGCCGATGGGCGAGCGCGACCTGCTCGCGGCCGACTTCTCGAGCCAGTTCGCGAGCTTCCAAATTCCGATCAACACCGCGTTCTCGAGCAGCTCGCCGTACGTCGCGGTCGCCGGAACGGACGACGTGCAGCGCGAGTACGACCGCTTCGCGAGCTTGTCGTTCACGCACACGTCCAAGGACGGTAACGGCTACGTGCGCATCGTGCCGTGGGTGCGCTGGAACCGCGTCGCGTACGACGGCGACCTCACCAAAGACGTGCTCGCGAACATCGTCGGCGACGACGGCTCGCTCACGCCGCAGAACGGCCTGCGCCAGGACCGCGTCGCGACGTACACCGGGCTTCGCGCGTCGGCGTTCCGCGCGAGCGACCGCCACGCGATCAAGGCCGGCGTCGATTTGCAGCAGGAGAGCCTGCGCTCGAGCGCGCTGATCCGCATCGCCGGCTCACCCGATTTCTTCGACAACGTCGCCGCAAAAGGCACGCAAACCGGCGCGTACATCCAAGACAAATGGACGGTGAGCCGCACGCTCGCGATCAACGCGGGGCTGCGCTACGACCACAGCACCGGCTACACGGGCGGCTCGCAGCTGAGCCCGCGTCTGGAGATCAACGACGAGATCGCGCACGGCACCGTGCTGCACGCGTACGTCGGCCGCCTCTACGCCGCGCCGAGCCTCGAAGACGTGCGCCGCGACGCGGTCGTGACGCAGACGTCGGCGACCGACGCGCCGGTGTATAACCTCAAGCCCGAGCGCGACACGTACGTCGAGCTCGGAATCGCGCGCACGTTCCGCCAGGGCTTGCGCGGCTATCTGAACCTGTTCGACCGCACGGCAGTGAACGTGCTCGACACGACGCAGCTCGCCAACACGCCGCTGTTCGCGGTGTTCAACAACGCGATCGGGCGCGACCGCGGGATCGAGCTGCGGCTCGACGGCTCGTCGCCGCGCGTCGACTCCGGCGTATCGCTGACCTACCAGCGCGCCGAGGCGGGCGGCGTGTCGGGCAGCACGTTCCTGTTCACGCCGGACGCGACCGGGGACCTCACGCTGCAGCCGGAGGACCACGACCAGCGCTGGTCCGCGAATGCGTTCTACACGCGGCATCTCGGCCGCGATCTCAAGACGTTCGCGACGCTGCAGGCCGAGTACGGCACCGGCTTTCCGACCCAGTTCGAAAGCGGCGAGGGACGGTTGCCCGCGCATTGGATCGTCGACGCGTCGGTGGGCCGCATGGCCGACCGCGCCGCGAAGCGGTTCGGCTACACTCTCTCGGTCGACAACCTGTTCGACCACCGGTACGTGATCAAGGTGAACAACGGCTTCAACACCACGCAGTGGAACGCGCCGCGCCGCGTCGTGCTGCGCGTGACGGCGCCATGGTGACTTCGCAGCTCGACGCTGCGAAGTCGCTCCCCGGCTGACGCCGGGTCCGAAAACGGAATGTCCTAGGCGTTGAGCCGGCGCTGATCGCGGCGGTCGCTGCGCACGGCGTCGACGAGCTTCGTCGCCTCGCGCAGCGCCTCGGCGAGCGACGGCGCCGCCCGCGCGAGGGCGCGCACCGTTCCGGCGGAGATGACGATCGCGCTCACGCCGAGCAGGATCGCCGGCACGCCGCGCACGCGAATCCGCTTGCCGATGCGGATCTGGGAAGCGCGGAGGATGCGGGCGGGATCGAAGCGTGCCATAGGGGCGGGTGCGCCGGGCCGCCCTGCGAATCCTCGGGCATGACCGAGTCAGCAGCAGCGTTCACCTGGGACGTCCCCGCCGGCTTCAACTTCGCGCGCGACGTCGTGGACGCGCTCGCGCGCGACGACCGACGCGGCCTGCTCTTCGTCGATGCGGCCGGCGGCCGGCGCGACTACACGTTCGCGCAGATCGCCGAGCAGTCGAAGCGCTGGGCGGCCGTGCTGCGCGACGCGGGCGTGCGCAAGGGCGACCGCGTGGTGGTCGTGCTGCCGAAGATTCCGGACTGGCTGTTCTGCATGACTGCGCTCTTGCGCATGGGCGCGGTCGCCGTGCCGAGCGCGGAGCAATTGCGCGCGAAAGACTTGCTGTACCGCGCGAACCACAGCGGGGCGATAGCCGTCGTCGCGCACGCGAGCAACGCAGCGGAGTTCGACGCGATGCGGCCCGACGCGGAAACGGTGAAGACGTATCTGATCGCCGCCGGCGCGCGCGACGGCTGGACGGCGGTCGACCCGCTGCTCGCGACTGCGCAGCCGTGGGACGGCGAGCAGACGCGCGCGGACGACATGGCGTACATCGTCTACACCAGCGGCACGACGAAAGACCCCAAAGGCGTCGTGCACTCCGTCGCCTACACGTTCGCGAAGCGCATGCAAGCCGCGATCTGGTTCGACGTGAAGCGCGACGATCTCGTGTGGTGCACCGCGGGGACCGGCTGGGCGAAGTCGCTCTGGAACGTGCTGCTCGGACCGTGGTCGTGCGGCGCGCCGATCGTGCTGCACGAAGGCGGCTTCGTCCCCGAGGAGCGCATGGACATGCTGCGCGACCTCGGCGTGACGGTGCTGTGCTCCGCGCCCACCGAATACCGCCTGCTGGCGAAATTACCGGATTTGGGCGAGCGCTGGAAGCTGCCGAAGCTGCGCCACTGCGTGAGCGCCGGCGAGCCGCTCAACCCCGAGGTGATCGAGCTCTGGAAAAAAGCGTTCGGGCTGACGATCCTGGACGGCTACGGCCAGACCGAGAACACGCTGCTCGTCGCGAACCGCCCCGGCACCGATGTGCGCCCGGGCTCGATGGGCAAGCCGACGCCCGGCCACGACGTCGCGGTGGTCGACGAGAACGGCAATCTTTGCGAGCCGGGCGATGTCGGCGACATCGCGCTGCGCGGCGATCCGCCGTCGCTGTTCCGCGGCTACTACAAGAACGACGACGAGACGGCGAGCTCGCGGCGCGGCGAATGGTATCTCACCGGCGACCGCGCGCAAGTCGACGACGACGGCTATTTCTGGTTCGTCGGGCGCGCGGACGACGTGATCTCCTCGGGCGCGTACCGCATCGGCCCGTTCGAGGTGGAGAGCGCGCTGCTCGAGCATCCGGCCGTGATGGAGTCGGCCGTCGTCGGCTCGCCCGACCCCGACCGCGGCAACATCGTCAAAGCGTTCGTCGTGCTGCGCCCCGGCCACGAGGCGAGCGATGCGCTGGCGCGCGAGCTCCAGGAGCACTGCAAGCGCGTCACGGCGCCGTACAAATACCCCCGCGACGTAGAGTTCGTCGCCGAGCTGCCCAAGACGCGCTCGGGCAAGATCCGCCGCGTGGAGCTGCGCCAGGCGGAGCTGCGCAAGAAGGGCGCGACCGCGGCGAGCGGCTTCGTCTAGGTGCCGAAACGATGGCCGCCGCGGCGCGGTAGATAACGGCGTGTCGACCCCTCCGCCACCGTCCGAGGACGACCTCGAAGCAACCGTCGCCATGCCGCGCGTGACGGCGCCCCCGCCGCCGCAGCCGTCGGCGCGCCGCATCGACCCTGCCTTGGTCGAGCCGCGCGTGCCCGTGCGCGT
>JAQBPK010000126.1 GCA_028287565.1 Vulcanimicrobiota bacterium | reverse complement strand
ACACGGCGAGATCGAGATGCTCCGCGAGCGCGACCAGCGGTTCCCACGCTTCGGCGAGCATCACGCCGCCGCCGGGCATCAGCACGGGACGTTCGGCGTTCGCGAGCCACTCGACCGCGCGGCGGATCTTCGCGGGCGACGGCGGCGTCTTGAACAGCGGCAGCGGCTCGTCGATCGTGGGATCGTACGAGATCATCTGCTGCTGGACGTCCTGCGGCAGGTCGATGTGGACCGGGCCCGGCCGGCCGTCGCGCGCGATACGGAAGGCCTCGCGAAACACCCACGGGATCTGCGCCGCCTCTTTGCACAGGAACGACTTCTTGACGACGGGCTTCACGATCTCGCAGATGTCGACGGCCTGGAAGCCTTCGCGGTGCAGCTGGCCGACGGGGACCTGGCCGGTGATCGTGATGATCGGAATCGAGTCGGCCATCGCGGTGTAGAGCCCGGTGACGAAGTTCGTCCCGCCGGGACCGGACGTAGCGATCGCGACGCCCACCTTGCCGGTGGCGCGGGCGTAGCCGTCGGCCGCGTGGGTGGCACCCTCTTCGTGGCGGGCCACGATGTGGCGGATGCTGGAGCGGCGCAGCGCGTCGTAGAGCGGGAGAATCGAGGCGCCGGGGATCCCGAAGGCGAGGTCGACGCCCTCGCTCTCCATGACGCGGACAGCGGCCTCCGCGGCGGTCATCGTGCGGGGCGGGGCGCTCGGAGCGGCGGCGATCATGGGGTCCTCCCGGCGGTGCGGCTATTTGGGATACCGTATCCCGAAGTTCCGTTAGGATACCGCCCGGCCGCGCCGCTGTCAATGGGATACGGTATCCCAAAATTGACGAGCCCCGCCCTTTGGGGTACCTTGAGAGTATGCACGCCAAGTCGCTGCAGCCGCTTCGCCGCGGCTTGCCGCTCCGTGACCGCATCCATGAACGGCTGCGGGCGGCGATCATCTCAGGCGAGCTCTCGCCCGGTAGCCCCGTGATCGAGGCGGAGCTAGCCACGCGGCTGGGCGCCAGCCGGACTCCGGTGCGCGAGGCGCTCCGGCGGCTAGAGGCCGAGGGCTTGCTCGAACCGCGCGGCCTGCGCGGGAGCGTGGTGCGCGAGCTCAAGAGCGACGAGGTCGAGTGCGTCTTCGAGATACGCGAGGCGCTCGAATCGCTCGCGGCGCGGCGCGCGGCCCGCACAATGCGCGACGCCGACCTGCGCAAGCTCGAGCAGCACGTCGACGGCATGCGCGGCTGCGTGGACGACGCGAACGAGATGGAGCGCTATGACACGGCGTTCCACGACACGATCCTGGCTGTCGCGAACGGCGACCGCCTGAAGCGCATGCTGACCGATTTGCGCGAGGAGCTGATCGCGTACCGGTTCCTTTCGCTCTCCGATCCCGACCGGCGCCGTGCGACCGTTGCCGAGCACGACGAGATCGTCGCCGCGTTGCGTGCACACGACGAAGACGCCGCCGCCTCGCGAACGGCACAGCACATCGCGAACGCGCGCGCCGCGGTGCTGCGCCTCGCCGCAGCGGCGAAGGCAAAGGCAAACGAGGCGCCGCAGCCGGCGAAACCGCGCGATGCAGTCCCGGCGACATTGAACGAGGTGCCGGCGTCATGACGACTGCCGCGAACGGGATCGTTTCGACGAAGACGGCTGCGCTCCGTGAAGCGGTCGACGCGGTCGCGCTGCACGCGCGGTTCGCCGCGATCGTCGGCGCGAAGAACGCGATCGTCGCGGAGGCGCAGTTGCGCACATACGAGTGCGACGGGCTGCTCGGCTACCGCGTGCGCCCCGAGATAGTCGTTCTGCCCGCTTCGACCGACGAGGTGGCCGCGTGCGTGAGGCTCGCGCGCGAGCTCGCGATGCCGGTTGTACCGCGCGGCGCGGGGACCGGTCTTTCCGGCGGATCGCTGCCCAGCGAAGGCTGCGTGGTGATCGGGTTGTCGCGGATGCGCAAGATTCTGGACGTGGATCTGCCGAACCGCGTCGCGCGCGTGCAGCCCGGCGTGATCAACCTCGACATCACGCGCGCGATCGGCCCGGACGGCTACTACTATGCGCCCGATCCAAGCTCACAGAGCGTCTGCACGATCGGCGGCAACATCGCCGAGAACTCCGGGGGCGCGCACTGTCTGAAATACGGCTTCACCGTAAACCACGTCCTCGGCGTAACGCTGGTGACGCCGGACGGCGACGTCGTGGAGATCGGCTCAGCGGCGGGCGAGCCGGACGTGCTCGGCTACGACTTGGTCGGCGTGGTCGTCGGCAGCGAGGGCATGACAGGGATCGTCACCGAGGCGCTGGTGCGGATACTGCGCGCACCGGAGAAGACGCAGACGCTGTTCGCAACGTTCCCGTCGACCGATGAAGCGGGCGACGCGGTGTCGCGCATCATCGGTTCGGGCATCGTTCCGGCGGCGATCGAGATGTGCGACCAGCTTGCGATCGAGGCAATCGTGGCCGCGACCGGCGTCGACTGGCCGCTCGATGTCGGCGCACTGCTGTTGATGGACGTCGATGGGGTCGAAGCGGACGTCGACGACACGGCCGCCCGCGCACGCGAGCATCTGCGCGCCGCAGGTGCGCTCGACGTGCGCGCGCCGAAGGACGACGCGGAGCGGCAGCTCGCGTGGAAAGGCCGCAAAGCGGCGTTCGCGGCGATGGGCCGCATCTCGCCGAACTATCACGTGCAGGACGGCGTCATCCCGCGCAAGGACATCGCGCCGGTGCTGCGCGAGATAGCCGCGCTCGGCGCGAACGCCGGCCTGCGCATCGCGAACGTCTTTCACGCCGGCGACGGCAACCTGCACCCGCTCGTGCTGTACGACGCGCGCATCCCCGGACAAGAGCACGCAGCGGAAGAGGTGGCGGGCGAAATCTTGCGCGTGTGCCTGCGCTACGGCGGCTCCGTAACCGGTGAGCACGGCGTCGGGCACGACAAGGCGTGCTATCTGGGCGAGCAGTTCGACGAGGACGACCTCGAGACGATGCAGGCGATCCGCACGACGTTCGATCCCGACCAGCGCTTCAATCCCGGCAAGATGTTCCCGACGCCACGCCTGTGCGGCGACAAGCCGGGAACGTACGTGCCGCACACGGCGGAGACGAGCGGCGAGGCCGGTCGCGGATGAACGCGCTGCGAGGCGGGGCGTTAAGCACGCGAGCGGCTACGACGATCGAGCGACCGGCTCGGGAGACTCGATGACGATCAGCATCGCCGGCGTCACGCCGCGCGACATCATGACGCCGCGCAGCATTCCGGAGCTCGCGGAGGCCGTGCGCGATCTGCACGGCGAGCGCAAGTCGTTCGCGTTGCTCGGCGGCGGGACGCAGCTCGAGCTCGGCAACGCGCCGCGCGCGCTCGACACGGTGATCCGTACGACGGCGCTCGACGAGATCGTCGACTACACCCCCGAAGACCAGACTATCACCGTTCAAGCCGGGATAACGCTCGCCGAGCTCGACGCGGTGCTCGCGGAGCACGGCCAGATGCTGCCGCTCGACGCCGCAGACCGCGAGCGCGCAACCGTCGGCGGCGTCGTCGCGACGAACTCGTACGGCCGCCGGCGCCAGCGCTACGGGACGGCGAAGGATCTGATCATCGGTGTCGGGATCGTGCGCCCGGACGGCGTACGCGCGCGCGGCGGCGGCAAGGTGATTAAGAACGTCGCCGGATTCGATCTCCCCAAGCTGATGGTCGGCTCGCTGGGAACCCTCGGCGCGCTCGCGAGCATCACGTTCCGGCTGTATCCGATCCCGCAGTCGACGCGCGCCGCGGTCATACACTTCGAACACGAAACGTCGATCGCGGACGTGCTGCGGGAACTCATCGCGCGGCGCCTCGAGCCCGAATCGGTCGCGCTTTACAACTACGACGCGCTCGTCGTGACGTTCGCGGGAACGCAAGCCGGCGTGGAAGCACAAATGCGCACGCTGTGCGACCAGATCGCGCCCGGCTGCGGCGTAGCAGCAGCGGAGCTCAGCGACCTGGAACGCGAAGCGTACGAGCAGCGCGAACGCGCCGTGCGCCGCGACGGGCCGTGGCGTTTGCACGTGTTCGCGCCACCGTCCGAGCACGTCGCGACGGTCGCGAGCGCCGTGCCGGCCTCCCCGCTTGCGGTTCCGGTCGCCTATCCGATGGTCGGCGTGTCGTTCCACGCGCTCAGCGACGCGACGTTCGCCGGCGGCGCCGACGCGAGCCCGGACTGGCACGTGCGCGACTTGCGCAAGACGGTCACCGCAGCGACGCACCGCCGCGGCCACGTCGTCTACGACGCGATGCCCGACACGGCGCGCGGATTGGTCGACGCATGGGGCCCGCCGCCGCAATCACTGCCGCTGATGCGCACGCTGAAGAACAAGTTCGACCCGCACGGCCTCTGCAACCCGGGCCGCTTCATCGGAGGGCTATAGTGCGTTCAACTTCCGTCGAACGCTCGCGTTCGGCCTTCGGCCGATCCGCACGTCGTCGCCCGGAGGGCTCCTAGTGTCCGTCCCCGTCACCGACCCGAAGGCGAACGAGAACCCGGATTCGCCGCGCCGCGAATACCGCGACTTGATCGCGGATTGCGTGCACTGCGGGTTCTGCCTGCCCGCGTGTCCCACGTACAACTCGTGGGGTGAGGAGATGGACTCGCCGCGCGGGCGCATCGACTTGATGAAGGGGTTCGAAGACGGCACGATTCCGCTCGACGATGTTGTCGCCGGGCACATCGATGCGTGTCTGGGCTGCATGGCGTGCGTGACGGCTTGCCCGTCCGGCGTGCGCTACGACTTGCTCATCGAAGCGACGCGCGCTCGCGTGGAAGAGGCCGTCACGCGCGAGCCGGACGACCGTGCGTTTCGCGAGCTCGTTTTCGCGCTTTTCCCGTACCCGCGCCGGTTGCGCGCGCTCATCCCCGGGCTTTGGTTCGGCTCGAAACTCGGGCTGGCGCGGATCGCCGCTGGACCGTTCGGAAAGCTGCTGCCGCCACGGCTGCGCCAGCTCGCGACGATGGCGCCGCCGATCAAGCTCGGCGATGCGTTCTCACGGCTGCCCGCGCGCACCGCGGCGAAGGGTCGCCGCCGCGCGCGCGTCGCGCTCGTCGCCGGCTGCGTGCAGCGCGCGTTCTTCCCGAACGTCAACATGGCGACGATCCGCGTGCTCAGCGCGGAAGGCTGTGAGGTGCTCGTGCCGCGCGGACAGGGCTGCTGCGGCGCGCTTTCGCTGCACAGCGGTCGCCCGGACGAAGCGAAGCGCTTCGCGCGCGCGTTGATCGAGCGCTTCGAGAAGGCGCACGTCGATGCCATCATCATCAACGCCGCCGGCTGCGGCTCGACGCTCAAAGAGTACGGTGAGATCTTCGCGGATGATCCGGTTTGGTGTGAGCGTGCGCAGCGCTTCGCCGACAAAGTGCGCGACGTGAACGAGTATCTCGCGACGCTCGAGCCGCGCGCGCCGCGCAAGCCGATCGCTCTGCGCGTCGCATATCACGACGCCTGCCACCTCGCGCACGCGCAGCGCGTCCGCTCGCAGCCGCGCGAGCTGCTGCGCACGATTCCGAGCCTCGAGCTGCTGGAGATTCCCGACGGCGACCAGTGCTGCGGCAGTGCGGGGACGTACAACCTGTTCCAGCCCGAGTCCGCGCACGAGATCGGCGTGCGCAAGGTGGACAACGTGCAGAGCGTCGCGCCCGATCTCGTCGCGAGCGCGAACCCCGGTTGCACGCTGCAGATGCAGTCGATCTTTCGCGAGCGCGGCGTGAAGCTGCGCGCCGCACATCCCATCGAGCTGCTCGACGCCGCGATCAGCGGAACGCCGTTGGCCTGATGCGCGAGGCGCCGCCGTACGACGATTTGGCGGCAGCCTGGCGCGCGTTGCGTCCGCTCGGCGTGCGCGTGCGGGAAGTCGCGTGCGTCGGCGCGCCGCGCACGCTGCTGTTCGCGGAGCTCGGCAACGCCGCGGCGCCGATGGTCTCGCTGTCGGCCGGCGTGCACGGCGACGAGCCGGCCGCGCCGTGGGCGCTCCTCTCGATCGTGCGCGACGGACTGCTCGACTCGCGTTTCGCGTATCGCATCTGGCCGTGTCTGAACCCGAGCGGCTACGTCGCGGGGACGCGCGCGAACGCGGAGGGCGAGGACGTCAACCGCAGCTTCTCGCGCGGCGGAACGACGCCGGAAGCGCGCGCCGTGTTCACCGCCAACCGCGACCGCCGTTTCGTCATGGCGCTCGACCTGCACGAAGACTTCGAAGCCGACGGCTGCTACGTCTACGAGCCGCTGCGCCCGGGGTTCGTGCCGTACTTCTCCGGCCCGATCGTCACGGCGCTCGAAGACGCCGGGTTTCCGGTGCAGGAACTGAGCGACAAGTTCGACCTGGGTGCGCCGCCGGGTTCCGAAGTCGCGGAGATGTACCGGCTGGAGCGCGGCACCGTCCTCGTGGATTACGAGGTGGAGATGCGCGTGTTCGAGGGCCTGCCGAGCTCCCTCGCGTTCATGTACCGCGGCACGCCCGCCGCGCTCACGTTCGAAACGCCGCGCCCGCGACCGTGGGACGAACGCGTCGCGGCCCACCGCGTCGCGGTAACGACCGCGTTGTCGCTGCTGTAGCAAGCGCGAGCAAGCTCGGCCGCAGCCCCGGGAGCTGCACGGTTCGTGCGCGAAGCCCGGCGGGTCATGCCACAGCGCGATTCCCTCGAAGTCGATGTGCTCTTTGTCGGAGGCGGGCCGGCCTCGCTGGCCGGCGCGATTCGCCTGCAGCAGATCGCCAAGGCCGCGAACGCCGAGATCGCCGTCATGGTGATCGAGAAAGGCGGCGAGATCGGCAATCACGGCTTCTCCGGCGCCGTCGTCGATCCGAAGGCGCTGCACGAGCTGTTCCCCGACGAGGACATCACCGGCGGGCTCGACACGCCGGTCACCAGCGACGCGCTGTGGTTCCTCACGAACGGCGGCAAGATTAAAGCGCCGTTCACGCCGCCGGTGATGAACAACCACGGCAAGTACGTCGCGTCGCTCTCGACCCTCACGAAGTGGCTTGCCGCGAAAGCGGAAGAGCTCGGCGTCGACGTGTTTCCCGCGTTTCCCGGACAGGAACTGCTGTGGGACGGCGACCGCGTCGTGGGCGTGCGCATCGGCGACAAAGGTGTCGCGCACGACGGAAAACACAAGTCGAACTACGAGCCCGGCCCCGACCTGATGGCGAAGGTCGTCGTGCTCGGCGAAGGCCCGCGCGGCACGCTCACCAAGACCGCGATCGCGCGCCTCGAGCTCGACAAGGACCGCGATCCGCAAGTGTACGCGGTTGGCGTCAAAGAGCTGTGGCGCGTCCCGGGCCGACTCCCCGCGGGCGCGGTGATCCACACGCTCGGCGCGCCGCTGTGGAACACGTTCGGCGGCGGCTGGATCTACGGCATGAGCGGCGACATCATCGACCTCGGCCTCGTCACCGGCCTCGATTACGCCGACCCGACAACCGATCCGCACGACAACTTCCAGCGCTTCAAGCTGCACCCCGCGATCCGAGCGCTGCTCGACGGCGGCGAGATGATCCGCTACGGCGCGAAGGCGATCCCCGAAGGCGGCTTGCACGCGATGCCGCGCTTCTACGCGGACGGTTTGTGCATCGTCGGCGACAGCGCGGGCTTTTTGAACGGGCTGCGTCTGAAAGGCATTCACCTCGCGATCAAGTCCGGGATGATGGCGGCGGAGACGATCTTCGACGCGCTGCAAGCGGACGACACGTCCGCGAACAAGCTCAGCGCGTACGAGGAGAAGTTCCGCGCGTCGTGGTCGTTCACCGAGCTGCACGCCGCGCGCAACTTCCACCAGGGTTTCAGCAGCGGCCTGATCGGCGGCCTGATGAACGCGCAGGCTTCGATGATGACGGGCGGGCGCGGCTTCGGCATCAAGGACAAGCTCGCCGGCGAGCACGGCTATGCGCGGATGAAGAAGCTCAGCGAGCTGACGCCGATTCAGCGCACGAAACGCGTCGTGCCCGACGGCAAGCTGACGTTCGACAAGGTGACGGACGTCTTTAAATCGGGCTCAATCCACGAGGAGGACCAGCCCGCGCACCTGCACGTGTCCGACACGAACATCTGCGCGGAAAAGTGCACGGTCGAATACGGCAACCCGTGCCAGTACTTCTGCCCGGCCGCGGTGTACGAGCCGCACTTCACCAAGAACGGCAGCGCACCGGCGGAAGGCCGTCTGCAGATCAACTTCGCGAACTGCGTCCACTGCAAGACGTGCGACATCATGGATCCGTACCAGATCATCACGTGGGTCCCCCCGCAAGGCGGCGAAGGCCCCGTCTACACGGGGATGTGACGCGGATTGATCGAGTTCCAGTGGGATCCGGGCAAGGCGCGCCGAAATCTAGCGAAACACGGCGTTTCGTTCGAGGAGTCGACGACCGTGTTCGGCGACCCGCTTGCCCTGACAATTTCGGACGATCGGTTTGAGGAGTCGCGATCCTTCACCATCGGGCAGTCCGAATCTGGTAGAATGATTGTGGTAGCGCATGCGGATAGAGCGATCGGATCAGAATCATAGCGCCCGGACGGCGACACGACGTGAGCGAAAACAATATGAGCAAGGCTGATATCCCGAACGAGGTCGATTTCCACGGGGGCAGGCGGGGTCTGCACGCGGCGCGCTACGCGTCCGGAACGAATATCATCGCTCTCGAGCCGGACGTTGCCCGCAAGTTCAAGACCTCCGAACAGGTGAATCGGATACTGCGCACCTTCATCGCTGCAGCCGCCGAAATTGCGCCGGTGAAGAGGGCGGCAACGCCGAAATCGTCGGGTCGGAGAGCGTCGAGGCGAAAATCCGCATAGCACGTGCCTGACGTCATCGTCATAGGCGCGGGACTCGTCGGGCTCGGCGTCGCGTACGAGCTCGCGAAGCGTGGGGTTTCGGTCACCGTGTACGATCGTGCCGAGCCTGCGCGTGCGGCTTCGTGGGCCGGTGCCGGAATGCTCGCGCCCTTCAGCGAGGAGATGCCCGATGCGGCGATGCTTGCGCTGTGCCGTGAGTCGCTCGCGATATATCCCGCGTTCGTCGATGAGCTGCGCGAGCGGACCGGGGTCGATGCGCGCTTTCGCCGTGACGGGACGCTGCACGTCGCGCTGGACGGTGCGCGGCTGGCCGAGCTCGCCGCGCACGCGCAAACGTTTCGCGCGAACGGCGGCGAGGTCGCGATGCTCGACCGCGGCGACGTGCTCGCGCGCGAGCCGATGCTGGCGAAGCATCTCGCCGGCGGGCTGTTCGTCGCGAACGAGGCGCAGGTTGACAACCGCCGTCTCGGGCGCGCGCTGCTCGCTGCGTGCGAGCCGCTCGGCGTGCGGGTCGAGCGCGTCGACGGTGTCGTGCTGGAATGCGATGCGCGGCGCGTCCGCGGTTTGCGGACGGCATATGGGTTCGCGGCGGCGGCGACGGTGATCAACGCGGCGGGCGCGTGGGCCGGCGAGCTTGATGGCGTGCCGCAGCATGCGCGTATTCCGGTGCGCCCGGTCGCCGGTGAGATGCTCGCGATCGCGATTCCGCCAACCGCGCTGCATGCGCTCGTGTGGCTCGGCCATCGCTATCTCGTGCCGCGTGACGACGGCCGCCTGCTGGTCGGCGCGACCGTCGAGGACCGCGGTTTCGATGCGCGCGTGACGGCGGCCGGCCTGCACGATCTGCTCGACGCCGCGCTCGCGGTCGCGCCCGCGCTGGCGTCGTTCGCGGTGGTGGAGACGTGGGCGGGCTTGCGGCCCGGCTCGCACGACGGCCGGCCGTACCTCGGCGCGACCGCGCTCGGCGGATACGTCGTCGCGAGCGGGCACTACCGCAACGGCATTCTGCTCACGCCGGTCACCGCGCGCGCCATCGCAGACCTCGTGGTGGACGGCCGTGACGATGTGCTCGCTCCCTTCGCTCCGGCGCGCGGCGGAACGGAGCCCGCGGGTGCCGTCGCGAACCACATCGCGTGACGATCACGGTCAACGGCGAGCCGCGCGAACTCGCCGACGGGATGACGCTCGACGCGCTGCTCGAGACGCTCGGCGTGCGCCGCGACGGAACGGCGGCCGCGCTCAACGACGACGTCGTGCCGCGCGCGCGGCACACCGCGACCGCATTGCACGACGGCGACCGGCTCGAGATCATCGTCGCGGTCGCAGGGGGCTGAAGATGCAAACCAACGCCGCGCTCGACACGCTGCGCATCGGCAAGTACGAGTTCAACTCGCGTCTGTTCGTGGGCACGGGCAAGTACCCGTCGCTCGAGATCATGCAGCACGCTCACGAGGCGAGTGGCGCCGAGGTCGTCACCGTCGCGATCCGCCGCATGCACCTCGACGACGCGAGCGGCAAGACGCTGGTCGACTACATCGACCGCAAGCACATGACGCTGCTGCCGAACACCGCCGGCTGTTACACCGCCAAGGACGCGGTGCTCACCGCCAAGCTCGCGCGCGAAGCGCTCGGCACCGATCTGATCAAGGTCGAGGTGATCGGCGATCCGGAGACGCTGTATCCGGACACGCGCGAGACCATCATCGCGGCGGAAGAGCTCGTGCGCGACGGCTTCACCGTGCTGCCGTACGTGGTCGACGACCCGATCGCGTGCAAGCGGCTCGAAGAAGTGGGCTGCGCCGCGGTGATGCCGCTCGCGGCGCCGATCGGCAGCGGCCTGGGCGTGTGCAACCCGTACTCGATCCGGCTCATCAAGGAGCGCGCGAACGTGCCGGTGATCGTCGACGCCGGCGTCGGAACGGCGTCGGACGCGGCGATCGCGATGGAGCTCGGCGTCGATGCGCTGCTCATGAACACGGGCATCGCGGCCGCGCGGGATCCCGTGCGCATGGCGTGCGCGATGCGGCTCGCCGTTGAAGCGGGGCGCGAAGCGTTCCTCGCCGGCCGCATGGAGAAGCGCCTCTACGCGAACGCATCGAGCCCGATGCGCGACCTCATCGCCACCAAGCACGCCGAGCGCGCATGACCGAGATCTCGGTCGACGAGCTCAAGCGCCGCCACGATGCGGGCGACGACCTCGTGCTGCTCGACGTGCGCGAGCCCGACGAGATCGCCACCGCGTCGATCCCGTGGGCGACCGTCATCTCGATGCGCGAGATACCGGTGCGAATGAACGACATCCCGCGCGACAAGCCGCTCGTGGTGATGTGCCATCACGGCGGCCGCAGCGAGCGCGTCGCGCAGTTTCTCGAAGCGAACGGCTACGGCAACGCGATCAACCTCACGGGCGGCATCGACGCCTGGTCGGCGTCGGTCGACCCCGGCGTTCCCCGGTACTGAGCACGCAGCCGCGCGCTTACTTGCGGCGGGCGACCACGAACCAGTGGACCCGGCCAGCGACGTCGTCGCCCGCGCCGTGCGCCCAGCGGCCGACGATCGCGTCGACCTCCACTTCCTCCATCGACTCGATCTCGAACCCGAAGAGCAGCTCGATCACGCCGTCGCGGTCGAAGTACGCGTGCGGGATGCCGGTCTCGTCGCCTTCGCCCGGCGCGAAGCTGCGCTCGTCGAACGGAATCCCGAGGCCGTAGCGCGCGTCCTTGATGGAGCCGAGCGTCACGTAGATCGGCGCGTTCGGCCGCAGCACGCGTCGCAGCTCGGCGATCCCCGCGCGCAGCTTGGGGCTCGCCCCGTGCAAGTACGCGTGGGTCGAAAGGCCCGCGCCGTAGTTCTCGCGCGTGCCCGGAAGCTGCGTGTACGGTGTGCTGTCGGGCACGCTCACGTTGGGCACGCCCGCGTCGACCAGGGCCCGCGTGTTGCGCCCCGAACCCGAGCCTACCTCGATGACGGGCCCGTCGAGCGCGTGCTCGCGGGCGTATCGAATGAGACGCTCGGCGAGCGGGTGCGCGGTCTGTGCCGATGACGATGACATGAGTGCGGTTCCTCTAGCGGTTCCTTTGATCGTGGTCGTGGGCGGCGACGAGCTCGCGGTGCGCGTGTGCGAGGAGCTCGTCGCTACGCAGGGACACCGTGTGTCGCTGCTGTGGATGCACGACGCGGAACTCGCTGCCAAGCTCGAGCCCCTCGACTGCGAGTACGTTCCCCACCGCGCGAACGACTACGACGCGCTCCGGATCGCGGGCGTCGAGGCCGCGGCGTCGATCATGACGCTCTCGGACGACGACCGGCTCAACCTGCAGGTCGCGCTCAAGGCGCGCGACATCAACCCGAACATCCGCGTCGTGCTGCGCCAGTTCAACCAGGTCCTCGGGCGCAAGCTCGAGGCTAACCTTCCGAACTGCTCGGTGCTCTCGCTCGCGTCGCATTCCGCGGCGACGTTCGTCGGAACAGCGCTCGACCCGTCGTGCTTCTACGCGCTCGAGTTCCCCGGCACGATCCGCCAAGCGGCGTCCGCGGAGCGCGACTTGCACGCCCTGCTGACCAACGCCCGGTACGGCGTGGACCACGCGTTCGACCAGCACAGCGGCGTGCAGCTCGGCTTCTCCGAGCGCCGCGCGGCGGATTTCGGCATCGCTGACCTCACGCCGCGCGACGCGCAGCAGCGGCTGGGCGCGCGCGTCGTCGCGCTCAACGGTTCACCCGTCATTCCGGCCGATCGCGCGTTCGCGCCCGACGACGCCGTGATTGCGTTCGCGCTGATCGACCGGCTGGAGGCGAGCACCGCGGCGCGCGGCGCCGTTGGCGTCGAGCGCCGCAAGCGCCGCGCGCGCCGGTTCGCCGTCAACGTGCGCAAGCGGCTGCGCAGCTTGCGGGCGATGGACCCGATCCTCGCGCGCATCATCGGGGCCGCTCTGACGGTGTTCGTGGGCGCGGTGGCGTACTTCGCGTACGCGCTGCACAACGATCCGCTCACCGCGTTCTATTTCGTCGCCACCACGTTCACGACCACGGGGTACGGCGACATCACGCCGCTCGGCCGCGGCGGCTTCCCGATGTTCCTGGCGAACTTCGTCATGTTCGCGGGCGTCGCGGCGTCGGGGATATTCATCGCCTTCGCGACCGCGGCGCTCACCCGCGCGCAGTTCAACGCGATCCAGGGGCTGCGCCAGATTCGTACCCGCGGCCACGTGCTGGTGTGCGGCTCGGGCAACGTCGGGACGAGCGTGATCCACTACCTGCGCGCGCTGCACCAGCACGTCGTGGTCGTCGACGCGAACCCGGATCCGGCGCTGGTCGAGATGTCGCGGCGCCGGCACATCGAGCTGCTGACCGGCGATGCCACGCGCGACGCCACGCTCGATCTGTGCAACGTCGCCAACGCGCGCGCCGTCGTGGCGCTGACGGACAGCGACACCGCCAACCTCGAGGTCGCGCTCGGCGTGCGGGCGCGCAACGCGCGCATCTCGATCGTGATGCGCGTTCAGGACGACGCTTTCGCCGGCTCGATCGCGCGCCAGTTCGAAGCGATCCGCACGTACTCCACCACCGCCCTCGCCGCGCCCGCGTTCGCGATGCTCTCGCGCTTTCCGGGGACGCGCGGCCGCATTGCCTTCGGCGACGACAGCTACAACGTGGGCGTGCGGCTCCAGGGAGAGGTGCCGCAACCCCCTCCGGCGGAGGATTGTATTCCCCTGGGGGTTTGGCGCAAAGGGGAGTTCCACCACATCGATTCGTTCGAGGAGATGGAGCCGTTTGACCGCCTGCTCTTCCTCGTACCGCTCTCGCAGTTCAAACCGGGCTCCCGCAAGGACCCCGATGCGATCGCGGCCGTCATCACATAGTCAGCAAGGAGAACCAGTGCTCGAGGCGGGTGCGAAGGTGCCGGACGTCGGCGCCACCGACCAGGACGGAAACGACGTGAAGCTGCGCGGCTTCGCGGGCCGCAAATTAGTCGTGTATTTCTACCCGAAGGCCGACACGCCGGGCTGCACGCGCGAGTCGCAGGCGTTCCGCGACGCAAAGGGGGACTTCGCGGCGGCGGGCGCCGACATCGTGGGCGTGAGCCGCGACGACGTTGCCGCGCAGAAGAAGTTCGCGCAGAAGTACGCGCTGAGCTTTCCGCTGCTCGCCGACACCTCGTCCGCGATCTGCGACGCGTTCGGCGTGATCGTCGAGAAGAACATGTACGGTAAAAAGAGCATCGGCATCCAGCGCTCCACGTTCCTGGTCGCGCCGGACGGAACCATCGCGAAGGTCTGGCCGCGCGTTTCGGTCGAGGGCCACGACGCCGCCGTCCTCGAGGCAGTCCGATCCCTCTGAAGACGACGGCGCGGCTGACGGTCGCAGGATCGAGCTCGTCGATTCCCCGGCCCGACCGCGCATGCAGTTCCTATCTCGTGGATGATGGGGAAACCCCCGTCGTGCTCGATCTCGGCACGGGCGCGTTCGCGAACTTGCGCAGCCACGTCGACTACGACCGGCTCGGCGCGGTGGTGATCAGCCACATGCACGCCGACCATTTCATCGACTTGATCCCGCTGCGCTACGCGCTGCGTTACGGCACCCGGCGCCGCGCCGCGAAGCTGCCCGTGTACTTGCCGCCCGGCGGCATCGCGAT
Organism: Vulcanimicrobiota bacterium; assembly: GCA_028287565.1. Lineage (GTDB taxonomy): Bacteria > Vulcanimicrobiota > Vulcanimicrobiia > Vulcanimicrobiales > Vulcanimicrobiaceae > Vulcanimicrobium. The sequence goes on along the minus strand of JAQBPK010000126.1, from coordinate 3,430 downwards.
GATCCGCAAGCTCGTGTCGGCGTTCCCGCACGAAGGCGGCGACTTTCTCGACGACGCATTCGCGCTGTCCGAGTACGACCCCGAGCGGCCCCTCGCGCTCGGCGGCGGCGCGTCGCTGCGCTTCGCGCACACCGCGCACTACATCCCTGCGTTCGCGGTGCGCTGGGAGCGCGACGGTGCGAGCGTGACGTACTCGGCCGACACCGCGCCCGACGAGCGCGTCGTCGCGCTCGCGCGCGAGACCGACGTGTTCCTGTGCGAGGCGACGCTGCGCCACGGAGAGGTCGAGCGCGGCTTGCGCGGCCATTCGTCGGCCGCCGACGCCGCCGCGATGGCGCGCGACGCCGGCGTGCGCCGCCTGGTCCTAACGCACTATCACGACGACGCGACCTCGCGCGACCTCGACGAATCCGCGCGCGAGCATTTCAGCGGCGAGATCATCGTCGCCGACGATCACACCACGTTCGAGCTCAACCGCTGAAGCGGGCGGATCGGCCGTAGGCCGAACGCGAGTCCGGCTCGGTCCACAGGACCGAACGGACACTAGTTCTGGCGTGGGCCGCCTTCGCCGCGGGGGAGCGAGAACTGGATCAGCGAGCTGACCGGGGCGAGGCCGCGTGAGATGATCGCGTGCGGAGTCACCTTGAGGTTCAGCTCCTCCAGGCGCGCTTTCGCGGCGAGCAGCTCGCGGCCGCTGGTCACGACGTCCTCGAGCAGCAGCACGTGCTGACCGTGCGTAAACGGCCCTTCGACGTACTCCTCGGCGAACGCGCCGAACTGTTTGGGCTGCTTCCGTACGACGATCATCGGCAGGCTCGTCAGCTGCGAGACGGCGGTCGCGATGATGACCCCGCCGAGCTCGGTGCCGCCGATCAGGTCGGGGCTGAGCTCGGAGACGACCGGTGCGAACATCCGTGCGATGCGGCGCAGGATGTGCGGGTCGGCGAAGAGCTTGAACTTGTCGATGTAGTAGTCGCTGCGCGCGCCGCCCGCGAGGAGGTAGTCGCCGCGCGTGAGCGCCCGCTCCACGATCACGTTGCGCAGCCAGCGCAGCTCGGGGATGCGCGCTATCGGGCTCAGCGGCTCGTCGAACACGCGATCAAATCTCCCATTCGTAGGCGTTCCATGCCTCGTTGACCGGGTTGGGCGCGAAGCCCTTGAAGCCCGGGTTGATCGGCTGCGCCTGCCGCGGGAACCAGATGAAGTCCTCGGGCACGTCGCGCGCGAGCAGCTTCTGGATTGTGGAGTACGCTTTCTTGCGCGCCCCGTCGTCGTACGAGTCGAGCGCGGCCTTCTGGGCGGCGTCCATCTCCGGATTGCTGTAGCGCGTGTAGTTCACGCCGTCGGGATGGCTCGGCCGCGGAATCTGGTCGCTCTGGAACAGCGAGTGGTCGTCGGGGTCGTAGCCGGCGATCCAGCCGGTGACCGCGAGGTCGAACTTGCCGGTGGTCATGATGCCGCCTTGGCCGTACGTCGCGAACAGCAGGTTTGCCGGATACGTCTTGATCTGCGCGTCGATGCCCGCTTCTTTGAGCATCGCCTGGATCTGCACCGCGACCAGCTTGCGCGTGGCGTTCTCGACGTTGTACGCGAGCTGGAGCGAGAGCGGCTGGCCGGCCTTGCGCATGATGCCGTCCGAGCCCGGCGTCCAGCCGGCCTGTCTCAGCAGGTCCTTTGCCTTCGCCAAGTCGGCCGGGTATTTGGTCACGTCCGGCTCGTACGCCCACGAGAACGGCGGCTGGTCGGCCCAGGCGACCGCGGCGCTGCCGCCCGTGTTCTTGTCGACCAGCGACTGTTTGTCGATCGCGTACGCGATCGCGCGCCGCACGCGCACGTCGGACAGCAGCGGCCGCGACGTGTTCATCTGCATGCCCAGCGTCTGCGGCTGGTCGTTGAGGATGACCTTGATGTCGGTCATCAGCTTGAGCTGTTTGTAGAGCTGCGGCGACGCTTCGAAGATCCAGTCGACGTCATGCGAGCGCAGCGCGTTGAGCGACGTGTTCTCGTCGGGGATCTCGCGGATCATGATGCGGCGCAGCTTCGGCTTGCCGCGGAAATAGTCGTCGTTCGCGACGAGCTCGATGTGGTCGCCGCGCACCCACGACGCGAGCTTGAACGGCCCCGTGCCGACGGGCTGCTGGTTGAACGGAATTTGGTTGAGGTTCGGAAATTTTCCGAGCAGGTGCTCGGGGATGATGCACACCGGGCTGTCGCTTTCGGCGAAGACGGTGTTCACGAACGGCGCGAACTTTTTCTTGAGGTGGAACACGACCGTGTTGTCGTCGGGCGTGTCGACCGTCTTGACTTCCTCGTACCCGACCCGCTCGTTCACGTTGTTGGCGTTGTTCATCATCGCTTGCCAGCTGAACTTGACGTCCTTGCTGGAGAACGGCGCGCCGTCGTGCCACTTGACGCCGCTGTGCAAGTGGTACGTGATCGTCAAACCGTCTTTGCTGATGCCGCCGTTCTCGGTCGTCGGCACGTCCGTCGCCAGGATTGGGACCGGTTTTTTGGTCGTGCCGTCCACCGAGACCAGCGTGTCGAACGAGAGCCGGTTCAGGAAGCCTTCCGTCGTGTTGGCGGAGAGAATGGGGTTGAGCGTGTTCGGCGCGCGCTGAATCGCCACGCGCAGCTCGCCGGGTACCGTCCCGGCGGAGCCGGTGCTGGTGCTCGACGCCGTGCCGATCGACTGATCGCCGACCTTCGTGCACGCGCTGACGGACAGCGCGCACGCCAGCGCGCCGATCACGAGATTACGCAAACCGGGTTCCCTCCTTAGCGACGCTTTGCCGGCGTCTTTTTCGCGGTCGTCTTCTTGAACGTTTTGCGAGCCGGCGCCGTGCGCGCCGGCGGCGCTTTCTTGGCGGCCGCCTTCTTCGGAGCGGCCTTCTTGGCGGCCCCGCGAGCAGGTGCCGCTTTCTTCGCCGCGGCCTTCCTGGCGGGCGCGGCCTTTTTGGCCGGCGCCGCCTTCTTCGCGGCCCCACGAGCCGGGGTCGCTTTCTTGACGGCCGCCTTCGCGGGTGCGTGCTTCTTCGCGGCCTTCTTGGCCGGCGCCGCCTTCTTCGGCGTGCTCTTGGCACTCGCCGCAGCCGGCTTCGCTGCGGCCTTCGGAGGGACGGCCTTAGCAGCCGGCTTTGGAGCGGCGGTCTTGGCGCCGGCGCTCGAACCGGTCGTCTTGGCAGCGGCCGCGATGACCTTGGCCGCAACGTTTGCCGCCGCGGCGATCACTTTCGCCGCGCTGGACTTCTCCGGCGCGGGTTTTTGGGGCGCGGTTTTTTCGGGCGCCGGTTTTTCGGTCGCCGGTTTTTCGGTCGCGCGCTTTTCGGGCGCAGTATTCGGGGTGGGAGCGGACTTCGCGGCGGGTGCGGCCTTCGCGGCGGGTGCGGCCTTCGCCGCGGGCGCCGCCGGAGCTGCCGGCGCCGCCGGAGCT
>JAQBPK010000118.1 GCA_028287565.1 Vulcanimicrobiota bacterium | reverse complement strand
GGCTGCGGGTGCGGCGGCACCATCGCCTCCATCATCGTCCAGAGCGGCTGCGCGTCCTGGGCGGCCGCCTCCGTGAAGAGGGCGTCCAGGGAGTCCGACGCGATCATCACGGCCCTTTCGCCGCGGCCGGGAGGGACACCGGCCCGCGGAATCGCAGGACGCGTCTCGCAGCACGAATCCGGAGGTCTCCCCTTGCGTTTCGTCTTCTTCAGCACCCCGTCATCCGAGCGCGCCCGGCCCGGCCTCATCGACGGCGAGACGATACGGCCGATCGAGGGTCTCGCGTCGCTCGACGAGCTGGTGAAGCTCGACCCGGCGGCGCGCACGGCGGCGCTGACGCGCCTCGGCGAACCGGTCGGCTTGGCCGGGACGACGCTGCACGCGCCGCTCTACCCGCACAAGAACGTCTTTTGCGTCGGGCGCAACTATCTCGCGCACGCGGAAGAAGGCGCGCGCGCGCTCGGCAAGGAGCTCGAGCTTCCGTCGGTGCCGACGTTCTTCACCAAGGCGCCCACCTCAATCACCGGTCCGGACGCGACGCTCGACCTCAGCGGGACGGTGTCGCAGAAGTACGACTGGGAGGCCGAGCTCGCCGTCGTGATCGGCACGCGCTGCAAGGACGTGCCCGAGGAAAGCGCGCTCGACGTCGTGTTCGGCTACACGTGCCTCAACGACGTGAGCGCGCGCGACAAGCAGCGCGCGACAACGCAGTGGTTCGCCGGAAAGACGCTCGACGACACGTGCCCGCTCGGGCCGTGGCTCGTCACGCCCGACGAGATCGGCGACCCGCAGAAGCTCGACGTGTCGCTGCGCGTGAACGGCGAGACGAAGCAGCACGCGAGCACCGCGGTGATGATCTTCTCGGTGGCGCGCATCATCGCCGAGCTGTCGCAAGGCACCACGCTCGAACCGGGTGACGTCATCGCGACGGGAACACCCGAAGGCGTGGGCTTCGCGCGCAACCCGCCCGAATTCCTCAAGGACGGCGACGTGATGGAAGTGGAGATCCAGAAGATCGGCGTGCTGCGCAACCCGGTGAAGATCTCCGCGCCGGTGGGCGCCCTGACGTAACGGCATAGCGCCGAGGAGGCTCCATGGACACGCTGCCGCGCCCGATCGAGCTGGACTGGCATCCGGGCGCGTGCGCGCGCGTGCCGTACCGCATCTACACCGATGCGGCGATCTACGAGCGCGAGCTGGATCGGTTCTTCTACGGCGGCCACTGGTGCTACGTCGGGCTCGCGGCGGAGATCCCGAACCCCGGCGATTTCAAACGCAGCGCGGTCGGCGAGCGCGGCGTCGTGGTCGTGCGCGGGCGCGACGGCGCGATCAACGTCGTCGAGAACCGCTGCGCGCACCGCGGCGTGCAGTTCTGCCAGAAGCCGCACGGCAATGCGAAGACGTTCGTGTGCCCGTACCATCAGTGGAGCTACGACCTCAAGGGCAACCTGCTCGGCGTGCCGTTCCGCAAGGGCGTGCGCCAGGGCGACCGCGTCAACGGCGGGATGCCCGACGACTTCGAGCTGAGTTCGCACGGCTTGACGCAGCTGGCGGTCGAGGTGTGGAACGGCGTGATCTTCGCCTCGTTCGACCGCGACGTCGAGCCGCTGCGCGCGTTCGTCGGGCCCGAGGTGGGACGGTATTTCGAGCGCGTGTTCGACGGCCGCGAGCTCACGATTCTCGGCTACTCGCGCCAGCGCATCCCCGGCAACTGGAAGCTGATGATGGAGAACATCAAAGACCCGTACCATCCGGGATTGCTGCACACGTGGTTCGTCACGTTCGGGCTGTGGCGCGCGGACCAGCGGTCCGAGATGATCGTGGACGAGCGCGGGCGCCACGCCGCGATGGTCTCGCGCAAGAACGACGGCGGGCGCAGTGACGCCGTGACGTCGGGCGTGACGAGCTTCAAGGAGAACATGGTGCTGCACGACGACCGCGTGCTCGACGTGGTGGTCGAGCCGTGGTGGAACGGGCCGACGGTCACGATGCTGACGCTCTTCCCGAGCCTGATCGTGCAGCAGCAAGTGAACTCGCTCTCGACGCGCCACATCGTGCCGCACGGCGTCGGCGAGTTCGATTTCGTGTGGACGCACTTCGGCTTCGCGGACGACACGCCGGAGATGACGCGGCGACGGCTGCGGCAAGCGAACCTGTTCGGCCCGGCGGGCTACGTGTCGGCCGACGACGGCGAGGTGATCGAGTTCTCCCAGCGCGGATTCGCGCAGGAAGCGGACGGCGAGACCGTGTGCGAGCTGGGCGGCCGCGGCCAAGGCGGCGCCGATCACAACGTCACCGAGACGCTCATCCGCTCGATGTACGGCTACTACCGCGAGGTCATGGAGCTGTGACCGCGCCGCCCGCAACCGCGGCGATCTCGGTGGAAGACCGCCTGCGCATCGAAGAGCTGTACGCGCGCTATGCCGCATGCCTGGACGACGCGCGGTTCGAGGAATGGCCCGACTTCTTCACCGATGACTGCGTCTACCGCGTCGTCCCGCGCGAGAACTACGACCGCAATCTCCCGCTGGCGACGCTATCGTTCGAGAGCAAAGGGATGCTGCGCGATCGCGTGTACGCGATCACCGAGACGCTGTTTCACGAGCCGTACTACCAGCGCCACGTCGTGAGCGGCATCCTCGTAACCGCGATCGGCGACGGCGGATACCGCGTGCGAGCGAACTATGTCGTCGTGCGGACGAAGACGGGCTCGCTATCTGAAGTGTACAGCGCCGGACGCTATATCGACCGGGTCGTTGACGAGGCCGGCATGCTGCTGTTCGCGGAGAAAATTTGCGTGTTCGACAGCGAGCTGATCCCGAACTCGATGATCTATCCGCTATGACGCCATGACCATCTCGGAGCGACGCACGGCGTACGACGTCGTCGTGTGCGGCGGCGGCGCCGCCGGGGTCGGCGCAGCCGTCGGGGCCGCGCGGACCGGAGCGCGCGTCGCGCTGCTCGAGCAGGCACCGTTCCTCGGCGGCGCCGCGACGCGCAGCGGCGTGCTGACCTACTGCGGTTTTTGGACGCAGGCCGAGCCCCCGGAATCCGCCGTCGGGGGCGTCGGCGCCGAGGTTCTGCGCGCGCTGGAACGTCTCGGCGGGATGAGCGGACCCGTGCGCACCGAGCGGACGCGCGTCGTCATCGCGCTCATCGAGCCCGAAGCCGTGAAGCTTGCGCTCGACCGGCTGTGCGCCGCGGCGCGCATCGACGTGATTTTACATGGACGGCTGGCCGGTGCCGATGCTGCCGGCGGCCTGGTGTGCACCGCGGTCGCGCTCGACCATGACGGCACCTTCGCGCTCGACGCGACGGCGTTCGTCGATGCGAGCGGCGAGGCCGATCTCGCGCATCGCGCGGGCGCGGCGACGCGCTACGGTGATGCGGAAGGACGCGTGCAGAACGGGACGCTCGCCATGCGCATCGGCGGGATTCCGCGTGACGCCGACATCTCGCGGGTCGCGTGGGCCGGCGCGGTGCGCGATGCAAAAGCGCGCGGTGCGGAGCGGATGACGAAGGAGCAAGGTCTCGTCGTGCGGCTGCCGCACAGCGGCGAGGTGATCGCGTTCCTCGCCGACGAGGCGTACGATGCGCGCGACGCGCGTTCCACCAGTGCCGCGGAGCGCCACGCGCGCGAGCAGGCGTGGGCATACGTCGAAGCGGTCCGCGCGCTGCCCGGCCACGAGCACGCGTACCTCATCGCAACCGGGCCGGCGATCGGCACACGCGAGTCACGCCACGTCGTCGCGCGCGCGCAACTCGCCGGCGCGGACGTTCTTGCCGCGCGCGTTGCGCCCGACACCGTTGCACTGGGCGCTTGGCCGGTGGAGATGCACCCCGGTCCCGGAGTTCCGAACGTCTGGAAGCGGTTGCGCGACGACGGCGCGTACGGGATCGCGCTCGACACGCTGGTCAGCGCGACGCATCGGAATCTTTTCGCGGCGGGCCGGGTGATCGACGCCGATGCCGACGCTTTTGCCTCCGCGCGCGTTATGGGGACGGCGTTTGCGACCGGCCATGCCGCCGGCGTCGCCGCCGCGCTTCTCGCAGACGGCCGCTCGGCGGACGTGACGGCGGTGCGCGCCGAACTGCTCCGGCAGGACGCAATCCTCGATCTGAAAGGGAGTCCGGTATCTCCATGACGACGCGCGCGCGATTCCTCGGCACCGCGGCAGCAGGCGCTGCCGCGACCGCGTTCCCGACCGCCATCTTCGCGCAAGCGCGCAAGACGCTGACGATCGGTTACGTCCCATCGACGCTGTTCGCGCCGGTCTTCGTGGCCGCCGAGAAGGGCTATCTGCGCGACGCCGGCTTCGACGCGAACCTTACGCCGATCACCGCCGGTGCCGACTCGATGAGCCTTGTTTCGCAAGGGCAGATCGACATGGCGGCCGCCGCGCTTTCCGCGGCATTCTACAACGCGGTCAACCGCGGGCTCGAAGTGAAGTTCGTCGCGGCGACCGGGTACCAGCCGCGCCACGGCCGCCCGTCGGCGCTGCTGATCCGCCAAGATCTGTATGACGGCGGCTTGCGTCTGAGCCCCGCGCTCAAAGGCCGCAAGTTCGGCTGGATCGGCAACACCGGCGCCGCGTCGGCGTACTATGTCGCGCGAATCCTGCGCACGGTCGGGCTCCATCTCACCGACATCGAAGCGCTCAACATCCCCAACCCCGAGCAGCAGACGGCGCTCGAGCACAAGGCGATCGACGTGCTGTTCACGTCGGCGCCGTTCAGCGACGAGTTCGCGCAGAAGAAGCTCGGCACGATCGTCGCCTCGCCGCCGCCCGGCATTGCGGCCTCCGGTATCTTCTTCGGCCCCGCGCTGCTGCACAACCACGAGAACGCGAGCGCGGTGATGACGGCGCTGCGCAAGGCGGCCGCGGAGATCGTGGGCAACGGGTTCTACGATCCTGCGAATATCGCCGCGTACGCGAAGTACACGAAGCAGCCCGTCGACGTCATCAGGGCCGCACCGCGCTACGACTTCAAGCCCGACCTGCGCATCGACCAGGGCACGCTCGAGGACATGCAGCGCGAGTTCGTCGCCGACAAGATCCTCACGTACAAGGAACCGCTGAACGAAGTCCGCCTGGTCGCGCGCTTCTAGCGGGTTCGCGGCACGGCGCTTGCCGAACCAGGCCGGCATGGAGCTCGTCCGGGGCGGCCGCGTCGCGACGATCGACGGCCTGCGCGGCATCGCGATCCTGCTCGTGGTGTGGTACCACGTCTGGCAGGTGTCGTGGCAGTCGGCCGTGATCCCGCTCGTGAACGTCTCCCTGCAGCCGATCGCCGAAACGGGGTTCCTCGGCGTCGACCTGTTCTTCTTCATCTCGGGCTTCGTGCTGATGCTGCCGTACGCGCACGCGCACATCACCGGAGCGCCGCGCCCGTCGCTGCGGCACTTCGCCTCCCGGCGTTTTCTGAAGATCGTGCCATCGTACGTGCTCGCGATCGCCGTGATGATCGCCGTAGGCGCGCAAACGTACGCGCACCTAAGCGACGCGGTCCGCGACATCGGCTTCCACCTGCTGTTCATCCACAACTGGTTCGGCCTCACGAACGGCTCGATCGACAGCGTCATGTGGTCGCTCGGCGCCGAGGTGCAGTTCTACGTACTCTTTCCGCTACTCGTGCTCGTGTTCGTGCGCGCGCCGGTGCTGACGACCGCGGCGCTGTTCGCCGTGGGGAATGCCTGGCGCATCTGGTGCATGTTCTCCAACCACTACTTCTACGCGCAGAAGCTCGAGCAGCTGCCGGCGTACGTGGACTTCTTCGCGGCCGGGATGCTGTGCGCGTTCGCGTACGTCGCGATCGCGACGCGGCGCCCGCAGCTCGCGGAGCGGCGCTGGGCGTTCACCGCGCTGTCCATCGCGGGCTTCGTCGCGCTGTGGCTGATCGTCGCGAACTGCTACGACCATCGCGGCGACACGCCGTGGCCGGAGACGTGGAAGATCGAGTGGCGCTCCGTGCTCGCGCTCGCGTTCCTGGCGACCGCGCTGGGCTCGCTGTTCGCCGTGCGCGCGTACCAGCGCGTGCTCGCGAACCCGGCGCTGCTGTTCCTCGCGGCGATCTCGTACAATCTGTATCTGTGGCACCAGCCGCTCGCGCGCATGCTGCTCAAGCTGCGCTTCCCGCCGTACTGGACCGAAGACCCGCACTTCGACCCGCAGTGGATGTTCGCGTTCGCGTTCGTCGCGCTGCCGGTCGCGCTCGGCGTTGCGGCGCTGATCACGTACGGGTTCGAGCAGCCGATCCTGCGGCTGGGACGCCGGCGCCCCGCATCACGGCCGACCCCGGTGCCGATCGCCCCGGAGACGGTCGCGGATCACATCGTCAAGGCGTAGCGGGCGCAGCGGGCGCAGTGGGCGTCCCGTCGTGCTCGAGCCACGGATCGTCGAGCGCGGCGCGCTGCGTCGCGCGCGGGTACGTTCCGTTCGGATGACGCGCCCGCCACAGCCGCGCGCGCACCGCGAGATATTCGAAGCTCTCGTACTGCGTCGGCCCGCGCTCGCGGCGCAGCACCGCGACGACCGGTGAAAGCTTGCCCCAGCAGTAGTCGACGAGCTTCGCGTACGCTTCGAAGAACACGTCCTCGTCCACGAACCGGCTCTTCACGAGCATGCCCGCCTGGTCGAACCAGTTGCACACTTCCATCTCGGGATGCTTGCGCGCGTCGACGAAACCGCGCTTGGCGAGCTCATGCCGGTACGCCGGATCGGCCATCGACGCATCGAGCCGGGTCTGCACGAACGTGAACGCGTCCTGCATGCGCTCGTGCTGGAAATCGTTGCGGAGCGAGAGAATCGCCTGAAGCTGGTTGTTCGTGCGCATGTGACGGAGCTGGAAAAACGCCGCCGTGGCCGCGGCGCCCAGCACGAACAGCGCGCCGACGGATCCGATCGCGCTCCACATCTCAAGCGACATACGCCGGTATACCACGCGCTGCCGGGACGGCGCCTCCTTGCGCGCGTCGAAGCGAAGCAGATGCCGCATTTCACCACGATGGCCGGCGCTGCCGGGCTGGCCCTGTTCGGCACCGGCGCGCTCATCGCGCCCAAGACGTTCGCGGGCCAGTTCGGGCTTCCGACCGAGGACCCGGTGGCGCTCGCGTTCGTCCGCGCCGCGGGAGCCCGCGACGTCATCATCGGCGCCTTGATCGTCGCGTCGCAGAACGATCCGCCGAGTCTGCGGCGCGTCCTCACGTTCAGCTCGCTGCTCGGTGTCGCTGACGCCTTCTCGCTGGCGTCGGTCCGCGGCCCGCGCCCGCAGCACCTGGTTCACCTGGGCGGCTTCATCGGGCTTCTGCTCGCCGCGCGCTTCGCAGACGGCTAACGAGCGCTCGATACGAGTACCGCGCCGTTCATCGCAACGTCATCCGGGAATGCGACCCTAACCGGCGGAGGTTACGATGGCGATCAAGGAACTGCTCGGCAGCGCTGCGGCGGCCGCTCTCCTGTGGGGATGCGCGCACGGCGGCGGCACAGGCGCGGCCGCGTCGACGACGACCGCATCGCCGGCGACCACGGCTGCTGCTGTGGCGGCCGCCGCTCCCGCGCCGACGACCGCCGCTGAAGGAAACCAGGCGAACAGCGCGGGCGACATCCCCGACACGCAAGCCTTCGTAACGTACGCCGGACCCGGCTATTCCGTGCTCGTCCCCGAGGGCTGGTCGCGCACGCAGCGCGGCTCGACGACGACGTTCACCTGGAACGCGAACGGCGAGACGATCGACGTGGGCAAGTCGTCCGACAGCGCTGCGATGCTGCGCGGGCGCTTCGGCGCGTTTGGTCCCATTACGTTCAGACGCGCGACGATCGGCGGAGCGGCGGTCACGGTCGCGCGCTTCACGTCGCGCTCGGCGCCGAACGCGGTCACCGGCAAGAGCGTCGGGCTGGAGAACGAGGCGTACGTGTTCGACCGCGGGGGCCGCCGCGCGGTGCTCGTGCTGTCCGCGCCGGCCGGTGCGGACAACGTCGATCAGTGGAAGAAAATATCGGAGAGCTTCCGTTGGAAGTGAACGCGCCGGCCGTCGAGGCGTCGGAGCTCTACCGCTTCTATCACATCGGCGACGACGAGACGCTCGCGCTGCGCGGCGTTTCGCTGACGGTGCAGCCCGGCGAGACCGTCGCCGTCGTGGGACCGTCGGGGAGCGGCAAATCAACGCTGCTGGCGTGCATCGCCGGACTTGACGAGCCCGACGGCGGACACGTCGACGTCGCTGGCCGCCGCGTCACGCGGCGCAGCGAGCCCGAGCGCGCGTCCATCCGCGCGCAATCAATCGGCATCATGCTGCAAAGCGGCAATCTGGTCGGCCATCTTTCCGTCGCAGACAACATCCGCTTGCAGCAGCGGCTCGCCGGACGACATGACGACAACCGCGTCGACGAGGTGCTCGAGCTCGTGCACCTGCG
>JAQBPK010000102.1 GCA_028287565.1 Vulcanimicrobiota bacterium | reverse complement strand
AGATCAAAGGCCACGACGCGATCTTCTTCGGCGCGGTCGGTTTTCCGAACGTGCCCGACCACGTGTCGCTGTGGGGGCTGCTGATCCCGATGCGGCGCGGGTTCCAGCAGTACGTCAACCTGCGCCCGGTTCGGTTGATGCCGGGGATCACGTCGCCGCTGGCGGGGCGCAACGAAGGCGACATCGACTACTGGATCGTGCGCGAGAACACCGAAGGCGAGTACTCGTCGGTCGGCGGGCGCATGTTCGAAGGCACCGAGAACGAGTTCGTGATGCAGGAGTCGGTGTTCACGCGGCGCGGCACCGACCGCATCTTGCGGTACGCGTTCGAGCTCGCGCGCAGCCGGCCGAAGAAGCACCTGACGTCCGCGACGAAGTCGAACGGAATCGCGATCACGATGCCCTACTGGGACGAGCGCGTCAAAGCGGTCGCCGCGGACTACGCCGACGTGAAGATGGACCAATTCCACATCGACATCCTCGTGGCGCACTTCGTGCAGCACCCCGACTGGTTCGACGTGGTCGTCGGCTCGAATCTGTTCGGCGACATCCTCTCCGATCTCGGCCCTGCGACGACCGGCACCATCGGCATCGCGCCGTCGGGAAACATCAATCCGGAGCGTGAGTTTCCGTCGCTGTTCGAGCCCGTGCACGGCTCAGCGCCCGACATCGCGGGCAAGCATATCGCGAACCCGATCGGGCAGATCTGGTCGGGCGCGATGATGCTCGACCACCTCGGCCATCCGGACGCCGCGCAGGCAGTGATCCGCGCGATCGAAACGGTGCTGCGCAGCGGACCACGCACGCGCGAGATCGGCGGCACCGCCGGGACCGAAGAGGTCGGCAAGGCGATCGCCGAGGCGGTTTGATGGAACGGGGGCACCTCGTCGTCGCGACGCGCATCCCCGACGCTGTCGTCGAGCGCCTGCGCGCGCATGCGGACGTCACCGACGTTTCCGACCGCCCGCGCGACGAGTGGCCAGGTCCGCTAGCGACCGCCCTCGGCGTTCTGGTGAGCTCGAACATCCCGATCGACGCTGCGTTCCTCGACGCGGCGCCGCAGCTCCGCATCGTCGCGACGTGGTCGGTCGGCTACGATAACGTCGATGTCGCCGCGCTTGCGGCGCGCGGGATCATCCTTACCAACACGAGCGGCTCGCTGGTGGAGGCGGTCGCCGACCTGACGTACGCGCTGGTCATCTTCGCCGTGCGCAATCTCGCGGCCGGTTTGAGCTACGTGCGCTCCGGCCGCTGGATGCACGAGCAGATGCCGTTCGGCCACGACCTCGAAGGCTCGACGCTCGGGATCGTCGGCTTCGGGCAGATCGGCCTCGCGGTCGCGAAGCGCGCGCAGGTCAGCGGGATGCGCGTCGTCTACACGAACCGCAACCCGCGCGCCGACGACGCGGCGACCGGCGCGTCGTACCGCCCGTTCGACGCGTTGCTCGCGGAAGCGGACTGCATCGTCCTGCTGGTGCCGCTCACCGACGAGACGCGCGGAATGTTCGGCGACGACACCTTCGCGCGCATGAAGCCGGCGGCGACGCTGGTGAACGTCGCGCGCGGCGCGGTCGTCGATACCGATGCGCTGCTGCGCGCGCTCGAACAGAAGAAGATCGCCGGCGCGGCGCTCGACGTCACCGATCCCGAGCCGTTCCCGCCGGACCACCCGCTCGCGCTGCACGAGAACGTCGTCATCGTCCCGCATGTCGGGAGCGCAACCGTCGAGACGCGCGCCCGCATGGCGATGCTGGCCGCGGAGAACCTCATCGCGTTCGTCGAGGGGCGCACGGTCCCGACGCCGGTCCTCGCAGGCCGCGATTAGCGCTAGCCCAACACCAGTATGTAAGCGAAGGGGGACGGCGCGATACCCGAGAAGCCGAACCTCTATGGCGCTCTCCGCACGTCGTACGACTTTGAGCTATTTTACCGGCTCATTCGTCGTTACCGCGATCATGCTGCTCGCGGGTTTCGCGTACGGCTACGTCACCGGAGGCCTCAAGGCAGGGTTCGCCGCGCTCGCGCTCGTCGCGATCCTCTCGGTGCTAGAGGTGAGCCTCTCGTTCGATAACGCGGTCGTCAACGCGACGATCCTGCAGCACTGGGACGCGAAGTGGCGCCGCGTCTTTCTCGTCTTTGGTATCCTCGTTGCCGTCGTCGGCATGCGGCTGTTGTTCCCGATCCTCATCGTCGCGCTGGCGTCGGCGCAGAGCCTCGGCGCCGTCGTGGACCTCGCATTCCGGCATCCGGCGGAATACGCCGCGCAGCTGACGAGCTCGAAATATCTCGTCGAGGCCTTCGGCGGGGCGTTCTTGCTGATGATCGCGCTCGGCTTCTTTCTCGACCGCGAGAAAGACGACCACTGGATCGGCCCGGTCGAAGCGCGGCTGACGGCGCTCGGGCAAATCGAAGCGATCCAAGGCTTGATCACGCTCGGCACCGTTCTCGTCGTCGCCCATTTCGTCGCACCCGAACCGCAGCGCGCGGGGTTCGAGCTCGCGGGCGTACTCGGCGTCATGGCGTTCATCGCTTCAAAGGGACTCGGCACGCTGCTCGGCGGCGAGGAGGCGGAGGCCGGGCAGAAGATCGTCCGCGCCTCGGTGGCCGGCTTTCTGTACCTCGAGCTGCTCGACGCTTCGTTCAGCTTCGACGGCGTGATCGGCGCGTTCGCCATCACGACGAGCTTGCCGCTCATCATGTTCGGCCTGGGTACGGGAGCCTATTTCGTGCGGTCGCTGACGATCTGGCTCGTCGACAACGAGAAGTTGGCCGAGTACCGGTACCTCTCGCACGGAGCCTACTGGGCGATCGCGGTGCTGGCCGGTATCATGTTGGCGTCGGTGCGCTATGAGATCCCGGACATCGTGACGGGTTTCATCGGTGCGCTGCTGATCGGTGCCGCGTTCCACTCCGCCACCGCCGCGAACAGGCGCGACGCCGCCGCATAGACGACGGTCAGCCGCCGGCCATCTGCACGGAGACCAACCGGCCTCCTTCCTCCGGCGACAAGAGAAGTCGTTGGTTGTCTTTGAGCTCGACGTGCGTTCCGATCGGGATGGGGCGCTGCGATCCACCGCTGTCCAACTCCTTGAGCCCCGGAAGCGCCTCGTTCACGAGATACCAACTGCCCTGATGGAATTGAAAGTAGCCGACGCGTTTGCGCTGCTCGGGCGTGAGCCGCTCGCTCGGAAAGACGTTGCGGCTGCTATGCCAAGCGAACAGCGACTGTCCGCTATAGACCATGACGCGGTGGCCCTCCGGCTGCCACGTACCGGCCTTGCGGGACCAATAGAGATTGAGGACCGGGAGCTTACCGGCGTACGCGGTGCCGCAAAACGGACAGACCGGCTTCGTCGTATTGTCGAACACGTACCATTTGAGCTCGCACGTCGGATTCGCGCACGGCTGCACGAGATCGATCGTTTTCACTAGCTCTCTCTCCCAGGTGTCGGCGCTCGGGCGCTTACTGGGATCGGTGAGGCCGCTCGTGAAGGCTTCCAAGAACAACGGTGCGAGCAGCGGGCCGGTGATCGTGTACGGAAGCTTCGCCGTGTCGGCCCACGGCAAATCGGACGGCCGTACTTGATCCAACCGCAGCCTGTTCGAGCGGTCCGTAGGGTGCTCGATGAAAAGTGCCCGCTCCCCCATGGTCAAGGATTCGTCCCGCATCGCATCGAGATCGTTCACCTTGCTGCCGCGCAGCGGATGACGGCACAAGAGATACATGTACAGCAGCACCGCGAGCGCGTGCCGGTCCGTCGCTATCGACGGCAGCTTCCGGGCCGGATCGTTTTTCGACAGGTGCAGCGTCGCCATGACCTCGGGCGCGATAAAATCGGGCGTTCCCACGACGTCGGGCGGATATTTGCCCGGCACGACCAGACCGTCGATGTCGATGATCGAGACGTGTCCGCCCGCGGGGTCGACGAGGACGTTATTGTAGGAGAGATCGGAGTGCGCGAGACCGGCCGCGTGCAAACGCTTGACGCCGCGGCTCATGAGAATGCAGAGCCGCAGATAGCTCAGCCACGTTCCCTTCTCGCGCGGGTCCAGGTACTTGTTGCGGTTCGAGGCCGACGTAAACCACTTGCCGAGCTTTTCCTTGCCCTTGATATGCAGAAAGTCACCGTTCTTCGAACCGTACTCGAAGAAAAAGTGCCGTGCATAGGCGGGAACGACGATGCCGGTTCGGTTTTGAAACTCGACGATCCCCGAAGGCCAGCAAAAGATATCTTTCCAGTAGTCGCCACCCTGCTGGTTGAAGATGCGCTCCCGATACGGGCCTACGATCGCCGCGATGCGATCGCGGCCGGCGGGATCCAGACGATCGCGAAAGAACGCGACGACTTGCTTGCCGTCGGGGCTGAAGAAGACGTCCTTCATCCCTCCTTGCTTGGGCTCACCCTCGAGGAACTCGACGGGGACGCCGTCGTGAGATTTGATGCGAACCGTGTTCATGACGTGGCGGGCAGCAGAATCGCGAGCGTCCTGTCGTCGTGATTGTTCGGCGTGTAGAAGTCCAGCCAGCTTAGTAGCCGCTGCTCGGCGGTCGTATCCTCACCTTGCGCGTGCAGGGCCGGAGCCACGTCGCGCTCCCAAAGCTCGCGCCAGCGCCCGACATCTCCGAACGCCTCATCGGTCTCCAGCTTTGCATCGGACACCCCGTCGGTCATGAGAACCAGCGCCGTGAACCGGTCGACGCATGCGACGCGCAGCCGGGCGAACGCGCGCTCGGCCGAGGCGAACTCCGTCGTCGTCAGAAATCGGGTTTGCCCGGCGTACTCGCCCGCGTCCGCCTCGTTCAGCGGTATCACTTCGTTGTCGTCGAGGCGCAAGAGCGCGATGCCTCCGTCCCCGATTCCGAACGCGGCGAAGAAGTGGGAGCCCTCGATCTTCCGGTATATCGCGAGCATGAGCGTGCTGGCAAACGCCCGCGCGGGCTCGTTTTCGCGCGCAGCCTCGGACTCGATGGCAACGGCGCCCGCGTGAGCGGCGCGAACGAGCACCTGGTAGAGCCGCCTCTTGACGGCGTGTTGAGCCGCTTCGTCGCCGCCCTTCACCTTCAGTGCGGCATCGAAAAGCGCCGCATTGCCGTGCAGCGGCAAGAGCGCTTCGAGCTTGTCGAGGGCTACTTCGATCGCGACTTGCGAGCCGCGGCGCGAAAACGCGGCGCTGCCCGCGCCGTCCGCAACGGCGATGAGCCACCAGCCGTCGGCAACGAGGCGAAATCCGAACTCGTCGTCGCGATACTTGCCCTCGTGCGCGTGCGAGCGCCCGCGGCGGCTCGCGCCGACGACAAGCGTTCCGTCCGCGGTGGCGGAGCGGCACTCGTCGTCGGGCTTGGCGAAGCGGCCCGCCGGATCGCTTGCGATATCGCGCCAAAGCGACTTCGGATCCGGATTGACCGTGAGCACCCCCACCAGCTCGAGCACCCGTTTGGGGCCCGCCGATTCTTGCAGCGCCGCTCGAAATGAGAACGGAAAATCGCCGGCCTTCCCGGGCGATCCGTCGACGGCGAACGTCACCGGGTCGAAACGGAGTCCCAGCTCGTCCAGGCCGGTCGCCGTCGCGTCCGCGACCACCGTGCCCGGCGCGGCGGTAAAATCGATCTGTGCTTTGTAGTCGCGCCCGACGGCCGCGTTCGGCAGGCTGATCTTCCTGCTTTCGCCGGCCGGCGGTATTGCTGCCGGTTCGCTGGCAGGCTCTTTGGGACTGTCGTTCACCGGCTGGTCCGCGGGCCTTGAGTCCATCATCCGCGACCTCGGTCGAAGCTCAAAGATTCAGTCGTTTCATACGTTGACGTGACCGCACACCACGGGCACGTATAGACGCCGGGACCGTCGGTGCAGTGGACCTGTCCGCAGCTGCATTTCGAGAGGCTGTACAGACTGCCGCAGTTCGGGCACGGCGGGTAATCGGTCAGGTCGCGGTCGGATAGCGTAGCGGCCGGCGCACTTGCGTCGGAAAGCTCGAAGAACGACTCCGCGAGCGTATAGCCGCCGGCGGGCTCGAATCTCCCCGCGGTTGGGCCGCTCGCGATCTGCTCGAACTTCAGCAGATACGGCGCGCGGCTGCGCTGGCAGCGGCCCGTGAAGACGGCAAACCGGTCGTCGATCCGAGAGCCCGGCGGCGGACCTTTGCCGACGTCGAACTTCGTGAGCGCGGCTCCGAGCTCCGTCGGCCGGAACTCGCCCGAGCCGCCTTCCATGGGCCGGCTGTTCGCCGATATCGATTGCGTGATCCATTTGATGCATCCCGCAAAGCCGGCCTCACCCACGTCTTCGAGAATCAGCACGTCGTCCGCGAAACCGGCGAGCAGGCGTGCATCGGCGGCGTCGCCCACCGAGATTGCAACCAGATGGGCGCGGCCGCGCCACCGTTCCTGCCAGCGCCGTATCGCAGGCGCGGCATCATCGGTTGGGTGCCCGTCCGTCATGAGAAACACGATCGGGCGCCAATCGCCTTTGCGGTCGGCGCTGCTTCGCACGACGCTCGCATCGAGCTCGTTCATCAGGTGATCGAGCGCGGCTCCCAACGCGGTTCCGCCTCCGACGGGCAGCGCCGGCGCATTGAAATCGACCAGCTCCGTGAGCGGCTGCAGCGTCTTTGCTTTGCCGGCAAACACGATGACCGACAGGAACGCGGTCTCGAGCGCGTACGGGTCCGTGCGAAGATGCATGACCACGCGTCCGAGTCCTTCCTCGAGCCGTGCATGGCTGTCACCGACCATGGACTCGGAAACGTCGAGCACGAAAAAGATGGGGAGACGCCGTATGACCATCTGCAGTCCTTTAGACGACCATCTGAACTTCAGCCGGCGGGGGCGGCAGGGTCATCCCCGCCGCGGCGCCGAGGCTTCGGTTGCCGATCGTAACCGCTTGAGAAACCCACTTGAAGAACGAGATGAAGGTGGAGCTGTCGGTCGTGTCCAGACTGACGACGGACGAGCAGAACTCGCTGAGATATTGATGCCTCGCCTTGGGGCCGGCCGCGCAGCCGATGATCTGACCGAACGGCCGGCGGCGGATCTCGGCGACCTGCGCGTTGAACAGCGCGAGATCGGACGGGCTACCGTCCGTCATCACGAACATCAGCGGCAGCCAATCACCCTTGCGGTCGGGGGTCGATTGGATGAGCTCGGAGTCGAGCTGGGTGCAGAGCACTTCCAAAGCCCGGCCGAGGTGGGTCGGTCCGGACTCCGGAGTTTGGATCGCCGGCAATTGAAATTCGTCCAACGCGGTGAGCGGGACCAGCACCTTCACCTCGCGATCGAACGTGATGATGCTGACGTACACGCTTTCGAGCGCGTTCGGGTCCTGGCGCAACGAGGCGATCAGGCTCTCCATTCCGACGTTGACGGATTGGATCGGTTCGCCACGCATCGAGCCTGACGTGTCGATCAGGAGATAGACGGGCAACCGACGCATCAGATCATCGCACGTATCTTCGGTGATCGCTCAGAGATACGTATTTCGCAGAATGTCGACGAACGAGTCCGACTCGTACGGAGTTCCGATGGCCCGGAACTTCCAGTTCGCACCGCTGCGTTCGACCTCGGCGAAGATCATGGAGCGCTTTCCGGAGAACTCCGGGTCGTTCGAGACCGAAAAGCGAACCATCTCCTGCCCGCGCGCATCCTCCGCGCGAATGTAGGCGTTCTTGACCGCACCGAAGTGCTGCCCGCGCTGCTGGCCCTGATAAATCTGGACGACGAACACGATCTGCTGGTACTGCTGATCGAGTCCGTTCAGGTCGACGATGATCTGCTCGTCGTCGCCGTCGCCGGCGCCCGTGCGGTTGTCGCCGGTCAGCCAGATCCGGCCCGAGCGGTGCTTGAGATTGTTGAAGAAGATGACGTCGCCGCCCTGCAGCTTGGTATCGCCGCGGTTCACGACCTTCCCGTTCGCGCCGAGAAGAAAGGCGATGACGTCCAGATCGTACTCTTCGGGCGGTTTCGCGCCGAAGAGCTTGCCGATGAAGCCGCCGCCGCTGCTGGGCTCCGCCACGTCCCATCCGAGCCCAACCGTTACGTGAGAGAGGTCGTACGTGGACTTTGCGAGGTTGATGCTTTGACCTTTGGAGAGGGTGATCGGCACGGCTGCCTCCTAAGCGACGACGTTGATTTCGGCCGGCGGCGGAGGCAGCTCTTGAATGGTCTTCACCTCGCCGCCTCCATCCACTTTCTGGCTTCCGACGGCCACGCTCGCCGAAACCCATTTGAAAAACGCTCGAATGGCGGACGAATCCGTGGTGTCGAGCTGAACCACCGATTCCGTGATCTCGCGCAACACCGTGGTGTCCGCTGCGCTGCCGGCGGCACACGCAACGACCATCCCGGTCTTCGCCCCTTTGAATTTTGCCAGCCCTTTGCGCCAGTCGTCGGTGGGGCCGCCGTCCGTCATCAGAAAGACGAGGGGTTTCCAATCGCCCTTGGAGTCCGTCGTCGTTTTCTGCACCTCGGTCCCGATCCGGTCCGCGGCGAGCGCGAGCGCCTCACCGAGCGACGTCGATCCGCTGGCTTTGAGCTCCGGCATTTGAAACGCCATCAGCTCGGTGAGCGGAACCGTCTGATTCGCCTGGCTGCCGAACGAGATCACGCTGAGGAACACCGTCTCGAGCGCATAGGGGTCGGCGCGCAGAGCCGACACGAGAGCTTGAACGCCGACCTTCACCGCTTCGATCGGTTCACCCGACATGGAACCCGACGTGTCGAGCACGAGATAGACTGGCAACCGTCGCATTGTGATTCGTCCCCTTCGAAGACCAGAGCCTATTGGTACCTGTTTACGAGCTCGTTGAGGCCGCCGCGGTAACCGATCCCGACAGCCTCGAAACGCCATTTGCTTTCCCGCCGGTACAGCCGCCCGAACTCGACGGCCGTCTCGACGCTGAAATCTTCCGCCAGCTCGTATTTCGCGAGCTCCACGTTGTCTTGCCCGTTCACGATTCGGATGAAGGCGTTTCCGACCTGGCCGAAGTTCTGCCGGCGCTCTTGCGCCTCGTGGATCGAGACGCAGATGAGGATCTCTTGCACGCGCTGGTCGACGCGGTCGAGGTCGATGTCGATCGTCTCGTCGTCGCCGCCCGCGGTCGACGTTCCGCTCTGATCGTCCTCGCCGGCTGCTACCGCACCGTCAGGCGATACTTTGTTGTTGTAAAAGACGAAGAATTGATCGGTTACCAGTTTCTTGTTCGCGCCCAGCATAAAGGCCGATGCATCGAGGTCGTAGTCGAAATTGCTCTTGCCTTCCGCCGGATCCCAACCTAAGCCGACGTGAATCTTGCTCAGGCCGACATCCAGACGCTGACCCTTCTGCAGGTCGATCGACATCTTCACTCCTCCGCGCACCGACAAGCCCGGACTTGTCATACAAAGCTGCCCCAACCATCATAGGTCTTGGTTGGTTGGTCTGGCGCATTCCGGGACGTGATTTGGAGGTCCTCCACGGCGGTTCGAGCCCATAGCGCGGTTCCCCGCGGTGGTTTGATGACTACGGGGCCACTGCCGGCGTGCGGTCGTGCGGCGCCGCGTCGCCCGCGAACAGCCGCAGCAGCGCCGGGCCGTTCGGGCTGCCGAGCCCCGTGCATGCGTCCCAGCCGGGTTTGGCGAGGTAGCCGTCGACGCCGTGGCAGTGGTTGTCGCCGTGGACGACGTCGCGGAACTCCGCTTGCCGCGCGGCGCCGTACAGCAGCGGCGTGATGAAGCCGCATCGCGTGCGCAGCCGCGCGTTGATGCGCAGGATCAGCCCGGCCCACAGCGGCGCGACGGCGCTCGTGCCGCCGAGCTCCTCGTGCGCGCCGTTGTGAAACGTCTTGTAACCGGTGTTGGGATCGCCGTCTCCCGCGACGTCGGGCACGCCGCGACCGGTCAGCGGATGCGCGCCGGCGCTGCACCCGTTCTGCCACGCCGGGACGCCGAACGTCGTGCTGACGCCGCCGCCGCTCGCGCCGTCCGCGCCGTTGCTCCAGACCGTCTCGCTCACGATCCGTCCCTCGCGCGCGTGAACGCTCGTTCCGCCGCACGCGACGATGTGCGGCACGGCGGCGGGAAAATCGACGTGTCGCTTGCGCTCGAAGCCCGCACCCGGCGTTTGATCGGATGCGCCGTCGTCACCCGATGCCGCCAGGACGGTGATGCCGAGCAGTGCGGCGGTCGCAGCGAGCTCGTCGAACGCGTGCCGCGTCTGCTCGGTATACGACTCCTCGTACGAGCCCCAGCTGATCGAGACCACCGACGGCTGGTGCTCGCGGTCGTACACCGCGTGCGAGAACGCTTCGTAGAAGCCGCGATCGGTGTTGTGCGCGAAGTAGACGACGAGCCGCGCTTCGGGTGCGATCGCGCCGGCGACTTCGATGTCGAGCATCACCTCGGCGTCGTCGTCGGCGTTGGCTCCGTACCGATGCGGTTGCGCGCCCGCGACGTACACCGGGATCACGGGCTCGCGCCGGGGCAGTCCGACCGCCGTGAAGTACGCGTTCAAATCGTCCTGATCGAACGCTCCGCCGAGCTCGATGATGGCGATCGTTTCATCGGCGCCATCCGATTCCGGAAAGTCGTACAGGTCCGCGACCTGCTGCGGTGTGAACCCGCGCCCGAGCGCGACCGCGCGCCGTGCATGCGATCGCGCCTGCGGCCGGTCGTCCAGACCAAGGACCGCCGCAACGTACGGCGCGATGATGTCCGGAACGGTGAGATCGCCTTTGCGCTGGCGAAACCGAACGCCCTCGTGCTCGTAGTCTTCGAGCCGCGTCTCGAACGCACGCTCCATGTCGGCGACGCGTCCGCGCAAGTCCACGGTGTTGCGCAGCGGGTTGAGCTGCTCCGCATGCAGCCCGAAATCGCGGGCGAACGCTTCGACCGCCGCGACGGCCTCAGCCGGTGCATGATGCCGTTCGGCGAGCTCGTCGTAGGTGAGGTGACGCCGCTCGACGGGCGCCCGCGTCGCCATCGCGGCGACCGCACCGCGATCGACCGGGCGGGCTCGTTCGAGAACGAGCGTGATCTCGATGACGTGATTCGGGTCCGTCGCGCCGAGACGCCGCGCGCCCGGTACGGGACCGCGAGTGCTTTTCATCAGACGCGCACGATCGGCCATGGTCGTTCACCTCGGAATCGGCGGTCTGCTTGCTTGTACTTCCGGCTCGGACGTCCTGCCGGTCAGCCGCGGCGTGGGCGCTCAGAGGTCGAGGCGCGCTCCGCGGTCAGGCGATGCATCGCGGCGCCGTGCCAGTGCGTGCGCCGCGGTGACTGCGAGCCAGCCGCCCAGCGCGCCGCATGCGATGTCGATCGCGTTGGACAGCGGCCCTTCGCGCGCGCCGTGCAGCTTCTGCGCGATCTCGATCGCCGCGGAGAACGCCGCGACGATCAGCGCCGCGCGCAGCGCCGGGCGGCGCGTGCCCGGCAGCGCTTTGTCGATGACGAAGCCGATCAGCGCGAACGCGACAATGCTGTAGAGCTTGCGCAGCAGCACGCGCACCGCCAGCGCGCCGCCTTCGCTGTCGTCCTCGCCGAAGACGTGCTCGATGAAACCGCGCGGCAGCGTGTGGTTGTAGATGCGATGGCTCAGCGCGGCCCAGAACAGGACGGCGATGACGATGACCGCGAGCGCGGCCCAAGCGGCACGTCTCAGGACTGGCGGTACACGAAGAGCGTGTCCGACTGGCGGCTGCCGCCGTTGACCGGCGCGCCGGCCGGGACGTAGAGCGCATCGCCGACGACCGCCGCGCCCGTGCCGTGGCGGCCTTCCGGCAGCGGCGCGAGCGTCGCCCACGCGTCGGCGCGCGGATCGTACGCTTCGTTGTTGGCGTACGCGCCGCCGCCGAACTCGCCGCCGATGACGAGGATGCGATCGCGGTACACCGCGACCGCCGAGCCGCTGCGTTGCGACGGCATCGGTTTGCCTGCTGTCCAGCGGGCCGCCGCCGGATCGTAGACGTCGACGTACGACGTGTTGTGGTTGAAGTCGTCGATGCGTCCCGCGATCGCATAGAGCTTGCCGCCGTATGCGACCAGGCCCATGTGATCGCGGCCGACGGGAAGCGGCGCGGCGCTCGTGTACTTTTGCGTCGCGGGGTCGAACACCGTGTGCGTCGCGACGCTGTGCGCGTCGCGGCCGCCGACAAGATGCAGCTTTCCGTCCAGCGCGGCGATGCTTATCGAGCCGAGGGGTGCCGGCAGCGGCGGGAGCGCCGTCCACGCGTTCGTCGCAGGGTCGTAGACGTTCGCATCCGCGACCGGGCCGCGGTTCTGCTGCGCGAACCCGCCGAAGGCGTAGATCTTTCCGCCGAGCGACGCGACGCCCACGTGGTTGAGACCGCGCGGCAGCGGCGCGCGTTCCGACCAGCGCCCGGTTTGAACATCGAATGCTTGCACGAGCGGGCGGCTGACGTCGACCCGGCCGCTGACATCGAGCGCGTTCGGGTTCGGGCCCGCCGGCGCGTAGCCGCCGATCACGTAGATCGTGTTGCCGGCGACCGCGACCGAGTCTTCGCTGCGCGCGGCCGGCAGCGGTGCTGCGGTCGTCCATGTTCCGGCCGGGCTCTGCGCGCCCGCCGCACCGGCCGAGAGCAGCGCGACGCATGCCGTCGCGACGCTCAGCAAGCGTCTCATACTGCGAGGTTACCCACACCGGAGGAGCTTGCCTCGTCCGCGCGAACCGCGCGAAACCCGCTTGCTGGGAGAGCGCTTTCTGGAGGCCTGACCGATGCCGGACGAACGTTACGAGCGCGGGATGCTGGTGCGCCGCGCGGTGCTGGGCGAGGAGCACGTCGACCGCGCGCAGGCGAACGCGACCGAGCTCACGCGCGATTTTCAGGAGCTGATCACGCGCTACTGCTGGGGCGAAGTGTGGACGCGCCCGGGCCTCGAGCGCAAGACGCGCAGCATGCTCGTGATCGCGATGACGGCGGCGCTGGGGCGCATGGAAGAGTTGCGCCTGCACATACGCGGCGCGCGCAACACGGGCGTGACGCGCGACGAGGTCCGCGAGGTGCTGCTGCAAGTCGCGATCTACGCGGGCGTGCCGGCGGCGAACTCCGCGTTCGCACAGGCGGTCGCCGTCTACCGGGAGATGGACGAAGAAGCCGAGGCCTGACCGGCGGCGATTCGCTCGAGCGACTCGACCGTCGCGCGCGTGATCGTCGCCGGCACTCCCAGCTCGTCGAGCAATTCCACGGCGTCGCGCATCTCGTGCGCGCGCCGCTTCGCGTGCTTGTGGGTGCCGTCGACGACGCGGGTTAGCGTGGAAGCGTCCGCGGTCGCGAGCGTCCGCGTGATGTCGCCGCGCAGCCAGTCCTCGACCCCGGCGGCGCGCGCCGCTTCGAGCGCCTCGCAGATCGCCGCGGACATGCCCTTGTAGAACACCGAGCGCGTGAGCTTGCGCGCCGCCGCCTCGCCGGGCTGCGAGCCGACGATCTCGAGCGGCGTGCCGAACAGTCGAAGAATGCCGGCGAGCGCGACCGCGCCGTCGCCCGCGAGAAACATCGGAACGCGAACACCGAGCGGCGGAACTGGCGTCATCATGGCGACGTCAACGAACGCCGCGCCGCTCGGCGCGACGATCGCCGCGAGCTCTTGCTTGAGCGACGGACCGGCGGTGTTGAGATCGGCGTAGATGCAGCCGGGGCGCAACAGCGGAAACGCTTCGCGGGCAACGTCGAGCGCGGCGATCGCCCAGTTGACGGACAGCACGACGTCGGCGCCGCGCACCGCCTCGGCGAAGCTTGATGCGATCGGGATGCCGGCGAGATCGCCGTGCAGATCGGGATCCCAGCCGCGCACCGCCGCGCCGCCGCGCGCGAGATCGCGCGCGATGAGCGAGCCGGCCTCGCCGAGGCCGAGCACGGCGATCGAGATCGGACCGTTGTCTGGCTGCATGGCTGCGGCGGTTCGTGGAACCGTTCGCAGCTTCCGGCGTCGCGGCTAGCAGCCTGCGGGTCGCGGACGTAGCCTCCGGCGAGGCCGCTGCGGTGCCCTGCTTCGATAGCACTGCGAACGTTCTCCGGCGCTAGGCGCTGCTGCTGCCGAGGTAGATATCGCGCACGCGCTCGTTGTCGCGCAGGTCGTGTGCCGTGCCGGACAGGGCGATCGCGCCGCCTTCGAGCACGTATGCGCGGTGGGCGTGCTGCAGCGTAAGGTACGCGTTCTGCTCCACCAGCAGGACGGCCGTCCCGGTGCGGCCGAGGTCCGCGATGATGGAGAAGATCCGCTCGACGACCTGCGGCGCGAGTCCGGTCGACGGCTCGTCGAGCATCAGCAGCTTCGGTTTGGCCATCAGCGCGCGCCCGATCGCCAGCATCTGCTGTTCGCCTCCGGAGAGTGCGAACGCGGTTTGACGCTTGCGCGCGGCGAGCGAGGGAAAGCGGTCGTAGGCTGCCGCGAGATCGGCTTCGAGGCCCGAGCGCGCGCGCGACGTCGTGAACGCTCCCAGGCGCAGGTTGTCGTCCACGCTGAGCTCGGTGAACAGCCGGCGTCCTTCCGGGACGTGCAGACAGCCCAGGCGCACGGTGCGCTCGGTCGTGCACCGCAGAAGATCGTTGCCGTCGAAGCGGATCGTTCCGCTGCGGACCGACGCGTCGAAGCGCGAGATCGCGCGCAGCAGCGTCGACTTCCCAGCGCCGTTGGGCCCGAGTACCGCGACGACTTCGCCCGCTCCGACGGTGAGATCGATACCGCGCAGAACGTCGAGCGCGCCGTAACCGGCGTGCAGGCCGCGAACGTCGAGAAGCGGCGCAGGTGTCGTCACGAGGTTGACGTCCCGAGATATGCGGCGATGACCGCAGGGTCGTTGCGGACCGCGGCCGCGTCGCCGTCCGCGATGACGCGCCCGAACTCGAGCACGATCACGCGCTCCGAGATCGCCATGACCAGGCGCATGTCGTGCTCGATCAGCAGCAGCGTCGTTCCCGCGTCGCGCAGGCGCAGAAGATCGTCGTTGAGCGTGGCGCGTTCGCTCGCGTTGAGCCCGGCCGCGGGCTCGTCGACCAGCAGCAGCCACGGATCCGCCGCGACCGCGCGCGCGAGCTCGACGCGGCGGCGGTCGCCGAACGCCAAGTCCTTCGCGTACGTCGCGGCGACGCGGGACAACCCGAGGCGGTCGAGCGTCGCGCGCGCGCGCTCGCGCACGGCGCGCTCCGCACGTTCCGCGCGAAACGCGCCGGCCATCACGTTCTCGAGCACGGTCATCTCGCCGAACAGGCGCGCGTTCTGAAACGTGCGCCCGACGCCGAGCGCGGCGATCCGGTGCGGCCGGCGGCCCGAGACGTCGCGGCCGCCGATGAAAACGCTGCCGTTCGTGACCGCACCGACGCCGCAGATCAGGTTGAAGAGCGTCGTCTTGCCCGCACCGTTCGGCCCGATCAGCGACGTCAACGTCCCGGGCTGCAGCGCGAAGGAGACGTCGTCCACGGCAACCAGCCCGCCGAAGCGCTTCGTCACGCCGCGGACGTCCAGCGGCACCGCATGAGGCGCGCTGACCGGCGCAACGTGAGACACCGCGCGCGTCGCAGCCTGAGGCGTGTCGCGCGGAAGCTCCGCTGCGCCGTCTGGTGCGGACGGTTTGAACGGTCCCGTGCGGCGTACGAGGCCCATGATGCCGCCCGGTGCGGCGATCACAACGCCGATCACGAGCGCTCCGTACGCGACCTCACGCCAGTTCGCGTACTGGTGTCCCGCGATGTCGAGGAAGCCGATCAGCGCGGCGCCGAGCAGCGCGCCGCACACGCCGCCGCTACCGCCGAGCACGACCATCAGCAAGAAGTCGACCGATAGCGCGATGCCGACCGCGTCCGGCACGACGATGCCGAGCACCGACGCGTACAGCGCTCCGGCGAGCCCGGCGAGCGCGCCGGCATACGCGAACGCGATGACTTTGTACCGGCGCGTCGGCACGCCGACCATCTCGGCGGCGAGCTCGTCATTGCGGATCGTCTCGAACGCTCGTCCCGTTCGCCCGCGCAGCAGGTTCAGCGAAACGACGGCGATCCCGAGCGCAGCAATCCATGCGAACCAATAACCGGCGTACCCTGAGAGTGAGATCGAACCGAGCCGGGCGTACGGGATGTTCGCGATCCCGGCCGCGCCGCCGAGCGCGCTCCATTCGTGGAAGACGCCGACCGCGATCAACCCGAACGCGAGCGTCGCCATCGCGAGATAGTGGCCGCGAAAGCGCAGCGCGATGAAGCCGACGGCGACGCCGCACAGCGCGGCGAGCGCAACGCCGAGCAGCGCGGCGGGCCAGAACGGCCAGCCGAGAATCGCCGTGCAGTACGCGACGCTGTACGCGCCGATGCCGAAGAACCCGGCCTGACCGACGGATATCTGGTTGACGTTCCCGAGCAGGATCGACAGCCCGATCGCCGCGGTCGCGTAGATTGCGGCGTACGTTCCCGCTTGCGCGAACGTCGCGTTCGTCGCGGCGGCGATGCCGAACACGATGACGATCGCCGCGAGCACCGGAAGCAGCCGCGCTTCCGCGCGCAGCCGCGCGATCAATCGCGCACCGCGACGCGCTTGCCGAACAGCCCTTGTGGGCGCACGAGCAGCGTCACCAGGAGCAGCGAATAGACGAGCGGATCGACCACGCCGTACGAGAAGACGCCGCCGAGCAGCTTCTCCGCAACGCCGACGAACAGTCCGCCGGCCACGCAGCCGGCGGGCGAGTCGAGCCCGCCCACGACCGCAGCGACGAAGCCTTTGATCGTGAGCGCCGTGCCGCCCGCGCCGCCGACGAGCGCGATGGGACCGATGATCGTGCCGCCGTACGCCGCGAGCGCGATCGCGAGCGCGACGCTGACCGCACGCGCGGACGCGACGTCGATTCCGACGAGCCGCGCGCCGAGCGGATCGTTCGCCGCCGCGTGAATCGCTTTGCCGAAATACGTCCGCTCGAAGAAGACGTACATCGCGGCGAGCGCGAGCAGCAGCAGCGCGCCGACCCACAGCGATTGCACTTGGATCGCGACGCCCGCGACGTGGAAGACGTCGGACGCTTCGCCGCTGAACGCCGGGAGCGGCTGCGGCAGCGAGCCCCATCCCGGTACCAGCGCGTGCCCGTACAGCAGCACGAACACCATGCCGACGGTCGCAATGGTCAACCCCGCCTCGCCGGAGCGCGCGGCGGGCCGCAGCACGAACCGCTCGAAGCCGAGCCCGAGCATGAAGCCGCACAGTGTCGCGCCCGCGAGCGCGAGCCATGTGTTCACGTGCAGCGTTTGCGCGAACGTGAGCGCGAGCAGTCCCCCGACGACGCTGAACTCGCCTTGCGCGAAGTTCACGATGCGCGTCGAGCGGAGGATGATGTGGAGCCCGAGCGCGATCAGCGCATACGCGCTGCCGACCGTGAGCCCGGCGACGATGAGCTGGATCATCGCGCGGTCAAGTGGTCCGGAGCGATCGCGATAACCTCGCTCGGCGGCTCTGCGGCGTGCGCTGCCTGCACCGCGTCCGTTCTGCGCGCGAGGATCGCGCGTTGGTTCAGCGATCCTTTGTCGGTGATCTCGCCGGCGTCCAGCGACGCGGGCTGATCGAGGAAGACCAGGCGCTCGACGCGCGTCGCGCTTCCCGTGCTGCGGCGGGCGAGTGCCACCAGCCGTTCGCGAAACCATGCGCGCACGCCATCACCGAGTGCGCGGCACCGTTCGACGTCCGCGAACACGAGGACCGCGATCTCGTTGCGGTTCTCACCCGACACCACGGCGTCGATGACGAACGGCGCGAAGTGGCTGATGATCTGCAGCCGCAGCGTCCCGACGCTGACCCACGTCCCGGTCGCGAGCTTGAAATCTTCGGAGATGCGGCCGTCGAACACGAATCCGCGCTCGGGATCGTTCTCATCCGCGAATTGCAGCGCGTCGCCGATTCGGTAGAAGCCGTCGCTGTCGAACGCGTCCCGGGTGCGCTCGTCGTCACGCCAATACCCGGGCATGATGTTCGGCCCGCGCAGGCGCAGCTCGCGTTTGTGGCCGCTGGGAACCAGCTTCACCTCGACGCCGGGCACCGGAACGCCCACGTAGCCAGGGCCGTCCGCCAGCCACGGCGCGGCGAGCGCCATCGGCGCCGTTTCCGTGGAGCCCAGACTCGTGGTGATGAGAATGCGGTAGCCGGTTTCGCGCACGGCGAGTTGCTGGAGCGCATCCCACACGTGCGGCGCAAGGCCGGCACCGGAGTAGAAGATCATGGCGAGCCGCTCGAAGAAGCGCGCGCGCAGCGCCGGCTCGTCGCGCAAAAACGGCAGCAGCATCTCGAAGCCCTTGGGCACGTTGAAATACGCGGTGGGCGCTATCTCGCGCAAGTTGCGTACCGTCTCCGCGATCCCGGCCGGCGTCGGCTTCCCGCCGTCGACGTAGAGCGTCCCGCCGTTGTTGAGCACCATGTTGAAGTTGTGGTTACCGCCGAACGTGTGATTCCACGGCAGCCAGTCGAGCAGCACCGGCGGTTCGTCGCGAACGAACGGAAAGATCTGCGCGAGCATCTGCTGGTTGCTGCACAGCATGCGCTGCGTGTTGATGACGCCTTTCGGCGCGCCGGTCGATCCCGACGTGAACAGGATCTTCGCGATCGTGTCGGGCCCGACCGCGGCGTGCGCCGCATCGACCGCCGGCGTCACCTCGGTCTCGGCGAGCGCCGCAAACGGTGTCGTCGCGCGGTCGCCGGGCGGCGCGGCGGAGACAACGACCTCCGTATCGCCGGGGACCGCCGCGCGAATCGCAGCCGCGTAGCGCGTGCCGTCGGACGCGTACACGAGCCCCGGCGTCAGCGCGCGCATCACGTACCGCAGCTTCTCGAAATCGGTCGACATCAGGGAGTATGCCGGCGACACCGGCGCGTACGGCACGCCCGCGATCTGGGCCGCAAGACCGAGCAGCGCGTGGTCGATCGCGTTCTCCGAGAGGATCGCGACGCCGCGCTCGCGCGAGAGCTTGCGGTCGAGGAGCGCTTGCGCGATCGCGCGCACCGTGGCGAGCGCTTCGCCGTACGTCACGCTGCGCCAGCCGTCTCCGCCGCGCACGCGCTCGGCGAGGAACGTGCGCCCGGCGGCGTTGCGCGCCCAGTGCTCGAGCCGCGCGGTGAGCTTTTCGGGATAGGCGCCGAGCGGCTCGCGATTGCGCACGATCGTGCTCTCGCCGTCCGTCGTGACGTCGACCGCCGGCGTGCCCAGGCGCAGCGCGCGCATCGGCGGCGGCGCGCCGGTCACGTCGCGCGCACCTTCGCCGCGCGCTTTTCGAGGAACGCGGTGACGCGCGACTTCGCCTCGGGATCGCCGGCCGCGACTGCCGACATGAGCGCTTCGGTCAGGTAGCCGATCTCCGGCGGCGCATCGGCGATACGCGGCAGTGCGTGCATCACCGCAAAGTTCGAGAGCGGCGCGTTGGCCGCGATGCGGTGCGCGAGATCGAGCGCCGTCGACAGCCCGGCGCCGTCGTCCACGAGATACTGCGAAATCCCGAGCGTTTCGCC
Source organism: Vulcanimicrobiota bacterium (assembly GCA_028287565.1). GTDB lineage: Bacteria > Vulcanimicrobiota > Vulcanimicrobiia > Vulcanimicrobiales > Vulcanimicrobiaceae > Vulcanimicrobium. The sequence continues at coordinate 30,674 of JAQBPK010000102.1, read as the reverse complement.
GTGCTGCGCGTCGTACACGCGACCCGTGAGGATCATGTCCATCACGCGCGCCGTGCCGATCAGACGCGGAAGCCGCACGGCGCCGCCGCCGCCGATGAAGATCCCGCGCTGGCCTTCAGGTAGCGCATAGAACGCCGAGCGCTCGGCAACGCGCACGTGTGTCGCCGCGGCGAGCTCGAGACCGCCGCCGATCACGCCGCCGTGCAGCACCGCGACGACCGGAACCGTGCCGAACTCGATCGCTTCGAACGCGCGGTGCCAAAGCATCGAGTGCGCGATGCCCGCGGTGACGTCGCGCTCGGCGACGCTGCTCAGATCGAGCCCGGCCGAGAAATGGTCGCCCGCTCCATCCAGCACGACGGCGCGGATCCCGTCGGGCGGCGCGCTGAAGAAGGCCAGCAGCGCCGAGATCGTGCGATCGTCGAGCGCGTTGCGCTTCTCCGGGCGCGAGAGCCGCACGATGCCGACGGGCCCGTCGGTCTGGAGCGTCAGCGACGCGGGCGGCTGGGGGAGCAGGGACACGGGGGCGGACGGCATGGAGCGGCGCACCTCGAAAGATCTATGGTTATACTGTATAATGGTTTTGACCGGCCGGGGTCAAGACCGCCCGGGACGAAAGCACCCCTGGTGGCGAGGCGAGCGATGACGACAGCCCGGCGTGACGACCCTTCCGATCTCGAGAGCGCGACCGATGCCGGCGCGCTGGGCCCGCTGCACGCCTACGTCGGCTACGTGCTGCGGCGCGCGCAGATCGCCGTGTTCCAGGACTTCATCCGCACGCTCGCCGGCGTCGATCTGCGCCCCGCGCAGTTCTCGGTGCTCACGCTGATCGACGCCAATCCCGGGATCGTCCAGTCGCGCGCGTGCAGCGCGCTGGGAATCCAAAAGGCGAACTTCGTGCCGATGCTGCAGGAGCTCGAGAAGCGCGGACTGACGCGCCGCGTCCCGGTCGACGGGCGCTCGAACGGCGTCTTCCTCACGGCGAAGGGACGTGCGCTGCTCAAGCGCGCGCGCTCGTTGCACGACCGCCATCACGCGCGCATCACGAAGCTCATCGGCGAACCGGAGCAGCGCCGTCTCATCGCGACGCTCGACCGGCTCGCCACGCTCGGCGAATGATCACAGCCCCAGCAGGCGGATCGCGTTCTCTTTGAGGATCAGCGGGCGCACCTCGTCGCGGATCGGGAGCGCCGCGAAGTCGCGCAGCCAGCGGTCCGGCGTGATGAGCGGATAGTCGGAACCGAACAGCACCTTCTCGCGCAGCAGCGTGTTCGCGTACTGCACGAGCGTGGGCGAGAAGTACTTCGGCGACCAGCCCGACAAGTCGATGAACACCTGCGGCTTGTGCAGGCATACGGAAATCGCTTCGTCTTGCCACGGAAACGATGGGTGCGCCATGACGATCGGCATGTCGGGAAAGTCGACGGCCACGTCGTCGAGCAGCATCGGATGCCCGTATTTGAGGCGCACGCCGCCGCCGCCGCGCATGCCGGTGCCGATCCCGCTGTGCCCCGTGTGGAACACGACCGGCAGACGCGATGCCTCGACGGCTTCGTAGAACGGGTAGATGCTGCGGTCGTTCGGCATGAACTGCTGCAGCGGCGGGTGCAGCTTGAAGCCGCGCACGACGCCCTGCGCGATCAGCCGCGCGGCTTCTTCAACCGCCTCGGCGCCGCGCGTCGGATCGATGCTCGCGAACGGGATGATCACGTCCGGGTGCGCGGCCGCGGCGGCGAACACGTCCTCGTTCGGGACCACCGGGCGCTGCGAGAGGCGCTCGTCCACGCTGAACACGACGCACGCCATTGCGCGCTCGCGGTAGTACGCGGCGAGCTCGTCGAGCGCCGTGGGGACGCCGCCCGCGCCGAAGTAGCTCTGCGCGGCGCGGTCGGCGGCGGTTTGCGCGCCGGAGCTCTCGGCGTGAACGTGGACGTCGATGGCGGTCACGGCGGCCGTGTCGATCCCCGGCCGCGGCGCTTCGCGAGGCGTCATGGGCTCTCTCCCGAAAGGTTATTTGACAGAACCTTCCTGCCGATGCTACGCTCGCGGAAATTTCCCTTCGCCGCCGAGATCCCACATGAGAGACGTCATGGAGTCTGTGCGCATCCTGCGCGCCGGCCTGCCGCTCGCAGCGTACCCGGACCGGGTCACGGACGATCTCGCGCGGTGGGCGCAGTCGACCCCGCACGCGATCTATCTCGCCGAGCGCGACGGCGCGGCATGGCGCACGATCTCGTTCGCGGCGATGCACGAACGCGTGCGGCGAACGGCTGCCGGGCTGCTCGCAGCGGGTGGGACGAGCACCGCGCCGATCGCGATCGTCGCGGACAACGGCATCGAGCACGCCGTCGTGTCGCTCGCCGCCATGTACGCCGGCATCCCGGTGTCGCCGCTGTCGACGAACTACGCGCGCCAGGATGCGGATCCGGCCCGGCTGCGCGCGCTGCTCGACGTCCTGCGGCCGTGCGCCGCGTTCGTGCCGGATGCTGCGTCAGCGGAGCGCGTTACTGTGGCCGATCCAGCGCTCGCGATCCTGCAAGACGCGCATGCGCTCGAATCCGATCCGGCGGCGGCCGATAGCGCGAACGCTGCAATCGGCCCGGACACGATCGCGAAGATATTGTTCACGTCCGGATCGACCGGTACGCCGAAGGGCGTGATCACGACGCACCGCATGCTGTGCGCGAACCAGACGATGGTCGCGCAAGTGTGGCCCGCGGCCGTCGAATCGCCAGTGCTCGTGGACTGGGCGCCCTGGAGCCATACCGCGGCGGGCAACAAGATCTTCGGCATCGCGCTGCGGCACGGCGGCTCGTTCTATGTCGACGGCGGCAAGCCGCTCCCCGGCGCGATCGACACGACGCTGCGCAACCTCCGCGAGATAGCGCCGACGTTCTATTTCAACGTGCCGCGCGGCTGGGCGCTGCTGGCCGACGCCTTCGAGTCGGACGAAACCCTCGCGCGCACGTTCTTCTCGCGCGTTCGCGTGCTGCTGAACGCGGGCGCAAGCCTGCCGGATGCGTTGCGGCGCCGCATCGCATCGCTCGCGCGAACGTACGGCGGGCGCGATATCCCGGTCGTGTCGTCGTGGGGAGCGACGGAGACTGCACCGATGGCAACGGCGAGCTGGAGCGCGCATCCGGCGGAGCCCGAGACGATCGGCACGCCGGTACCGGGCGTGGAGATCAAGCTGGCGCCGGTGGAGGACCGTTTCGAGCTGCGCGTGCGCGGCGTGACGGTGACGCCCGGGTATTGGCGCAATGCGATGGCGACGGCGGCGGCGTTCGATGAGGACGGGTTCTACCGCTCGGGCGACGCGGCGCGTCTGTTCGATGATGCAGACCCGTCGCGCGGCATCGTGTTCGACGGCCGGCTGAGCGAGAATTTCAAGCTGTCGTCCGGCACGTGGGTGAACGTCGGCGCCGTGCGTCTGGCGCTGCTGGAAGCGGGTGCGCCGCTGATCGAGGACGTCGTTCTCGCCGGCCTCGACCGCGACGACCTGGGTGCGCTCGTCTTCGTCGCGCCGCGCGCACGCGCCGGCGGCACCGTCACGCAACAGCTTCGCAGGATCATCGAACGCTATAACCAGCACCACTCAACGACGTCCATGCGCATCGCGCGCGCGCTCGTCATGCCCGATGCGCCGAACGCGGCCGCCGGCGAGATCACCGACAAGGGTTCGGTGAACCAGCGCCGTGTTCTCGCCAACCGCGCGGCGGACGTCGCGCGCCTGTTCGCCGAACCGCTCGACCCCGATGTTCTCGTGTTTCCTTCGCAGCCTTAGGAGCCAGCATGTCAAAGCTCGGAAAAATCTTCGCCCTCGCCACGGCCGCGCTCGCGTTCGGCCCGGCAAGCGCGTTCGGCGCCACCGCTCCGAAAGGCGCACCGTACCGCATCGCCGCGATCATCTCGACGACGGGACGCTATGCGGCGCTCGGCGAGCCGATGAAGAACTCGCTGCAGCTCGCGGAGCGCGACATCAACGCGGCCGGCGGCATCAACGGCCGCCCGATCGCGATCGAGATCGTCGACGACGAAGGCAAGCCGGACGTCGCGACGCAACTCGCGACGCAGGCGGTCGGCCGCGGTGCCGTGGGGCTCATCGCCGGCGTGTCGAACGCGGCGAGCGCTGCCGTGACGCGCGTCGCGATGGAGTCCAAGGTCCCGCAAATCTTCATGACGCCGGCCTCGGAGCTCTGGGACACGCCGCGCGGCGTCGCCAAGTACGTGTTCGAGACGGCGCCGAGCAATCCGACGGAGGCGCCAGCGCTGCTGCAGTTCGTGCAGACGAAGCTGCACGCGAAGCGCGTTGCGATCATCCGTGACGAGAACTCCTACGGCCAGGAGGGCGAGAAGATCCTCAACCAGCTCGCGAAAAGCTACGGGATCGAGATCGTGTCGAGCCAGTCGTATCCAGGCGCCGGCACCGACTTCACTGCGCAAGTGCTCGCCACGAAGAACGCGAATCCCGACACCATCTTCGTGTGGGGCGCAGCGACGGCGCCGCCGCTCGTGGTGCGCGGCATCCGGCAGCTCGGCGTGAAGGCAAACGTCATCGGCCCGACCGGCATTCTGTCCGACTTGTTCCTGCGCGTCGCCGGCCGCGACGGCGAGGGCGTGTACTCGGACACGCAGATCAACTATACGCACCCCAACCCGCAACAGCGCCGCTTCCTCAACGCCTACCACGACCAGTTCCACCAGCGCCCCGCGAATTTCGCCGCATTCTCCTACGACGCTGCGCAGCTCTTCGCGTACGCGTTACGAAACAGCGGCGGAAAGACGGACGGCGACTCGCTGGTCAACGCGCTCGAAACGATGAAGCCGCAGTCGCTCATTACGGGGACGTTCCACTTCACGCCGAAGGACCACAACGGCCTCACCGCCGCCGATATCCACCTGGCGGTGGACAAGAACCAAATCTGGTTCAATCTGTAAGGCCGCCGAGCTGGACGCCGAGCTCTGATACGACATCGCGATCCGCCGTACGGACCGGCGGCGTATTGCGGTCATGCAACACCTGTTCTCAGCCATCGCCGCCGCCGGAGCGCTCGCGATGCCGCAAACCGGCATCGCGACGAACGCCCCGGTGCTCGTCAGCACCTGCTCGGTGAGCGATCTCTACAACTCCGCCAGCATGGCCGAGTTCGGCCCGCCGATCTCGTACCGCTTGCTGCAGCTTAGCTTCCTCAACACCGACGAGTCCGCCGCGACGCAAGTGACGTTCGACGTCGTGCGCGACGGCACGCACACGATGCTCACCGACCGCGGACGCTTCACCCGCGGCGTGACGATCGACCGCATCTTCGACGGTGGCGGCGCGCGCGGCGACGGCCGGATCGAATGCTCCGTCGCGTCGATCACGTTCGCCGACGGACACCGCTGGACGGCGGCTGCGCAAACCACCGCGAACCGCTGATCGCACCGGCGGCGTACGCCGGTTGCTGTGTTTTACCAAACGACGTTATCGCGAACGCACGCGAGCACGTTGACCGCTACGTTCTTTGCAGCGCTGCTGCTCTCACAGGCACCGGCCGGCGCGCAATCACCGCCCGCATCTGCCGGGGCGGAATCGCCGCCATTGACATCACCGTCACCGGCGCCGCCGGCGCAACCCCCTCCCGCGCCGGCGGCGCCGTTCTCGCGTCCGCTGTCTGTGCGCGGCTTTTTCCGGACGTACGACTTCACGCGCCAGAACGCGAGCACCGGCATCGGTGGAGCGGGCCAAGTGAACCAGCAGTCCATCGAGCTGGGTCTCGGCCTGCACGCGGACTACCGTTTTGGCAACACGCCGTTCTCGGTCGGAGCGTCGTATCTGTTTGCAATGCCGGCGAACGGTTGCGCGAGCCCGGTCTCGCACCTGAGCCCGCCGTGCGGAAAGCTCAAGGCGCCCGCGCTCAATCCGGACGACTCGCTGCCGGGCTTCGAGCTGAACGCGCTCTATGAAGCGTACGTGCAGTACAAGGATCCGCGGCTGTCGGTGAAGCTCGGCGACCAGGTGTTCAACACGCCGTGGACGAGCTCGTCGGACACGCGTATAAAGCCCACGGCGTACCAAGGCGCCGACATCGTCTACGCTGTCTCGCCGGTATGGTCGGTCGAGCTCGCCGACATGGTTCGTTTTCAGGGCCGCGTGAACTCGACGTTCGAGAAGAACACGCTCATGACGTCGTTTCCCGCCGGCACGGCGGGGACGCCGGCGAACACGTTCGTCCCCGGCGGCATCAGCATTCCGACCGCCGGTCTGCAGTACGCGCGAATCGGATACGCGGGGACGCGCGGGCTCACGTCGAGCCTGCACCTCTACCGCTTCGACGACATCGCAAACTTGGCGTGGCTGGACACGAAATACACGTTCTTCCGACAGCGGACGAAACCGTTCGTGGCGTTCCACGGCGGATACGAGCGCGAAACGGGCGCCGCCGTCCTCGGCAAAATCTTCAGCACGCCGCTCGGCGTTCAGGCCGGCGGCTCGGTGACGCGCAACATCGGCATCACGCTCTCGTACGAGCGGATTCCGCCGCGCGCCGACACCATCCGCCTGCCTGCAGGTGACGTGTGCAACGCCAACCAGCAGCTCACGGTGAAGAAAGGCACGTCGTTCCCGTACGTGCTGCCGGTGAACGCTCCGCAGTGCATCGCGAACCGCAACGGCACGACGACCGTACAGTACGGCGGCTTCGCCAGCCCGTACACCGACGCGTACGGCACCGACCCGCTGTGGCTGACGAGCCTGACGCAAAGCCCGATCGACCGCCACGCCCCGTTCAGCGGCCCGAAGATCCAAGCGACGTGGACGTCTAACGACAAACGCCTGGTCGTGTACGTGACGCAGTCGTACCTCGACTACGGTAACGGCTTTCGCTCGCAGCAGCTCGCCGAGGTCAACGCCGACGCGCAGTACTTCGCGGCCCCAATCCGCCCCGGCCCATACAAAGGGCTGCTGCTGCGGTATCGCTACGGCTCGCGCCAAGTCACCAACGTGATCACGTACGGTGGCCTACCGCAGTTCCGGTACAACCGCGCGCAGATGGAGTACGACTTCTAGAGCGTTTGCGATGTGGGCCGTGGCGTCCGATCCGATCATCTCGCCGGCGGCGTATCGATTGTGGATCACCAATCTAGGAGAAATTTCGTGAGATCAATCATGCAAGCAGCCGCGTTCGCGGCGTCTCTCGCGTTCACGGCGCAGTACACCGTTGTCGACGCACAAGGTCACGTCGTCGGAACGCTCGTCACGGACGCGCCTCTGCGAACCCCGATTCAGCTCATCGGTATTACCAACGCGCCGCGCCGCACGGCGCCGACGCCGCCCGATCCCCGAGCCGACCGCAACTTCCATCCGGACTTCACTCGCGCGCTGACCGTCGACCAGGTGAACCGCGCATGGCAGGACGAGCTCGACCGCATTAATCCCCCGATCGTCACGGGCGGCGGCTAGCTTCCCGCAAGCCGTCATCAAGCCGCTACCTCCGCGCTGCGGAAACCGTAGCGCGGAAGGTCGCCTATCCTGGCCCGCAAACGCCAGCGCGATGAAGAAGCTCTTCTCGACCGAGCCGGATCGCCTCGAGGCTTTCAGCGACGGCGTTATCGCCGTGATCATCACCATCATGGTGCTCGAGCTGAAGCCGCCGCACGGGACCGACTTCGCGTCGCTGCGCTCGATTCTTCCCACGTTCGCCGCCTACGCGCTGAGCTTCGTCTTCGTCGGCATCTATTGGAACAACCACCATCACATGCTGCGCGCGGCGAGCGGCATCGACGGCCGCGTCATGTGGGCCAACCTGCACCTGCTCTTCTGGCTCTCGCTCGCGCCGTTCGTGACGAACTGGCTCGGCGAGAACCCGTCAGCTTCTATTCCTACGGCGCTGTACGGATTCGGGCTGCTCATGGACGCGCTCGCTTACACGCTGCTGCAGAACGCGCTCCTCGCGGTGAACGGTCCCGACAGCGTACTCGCACGGGCCGTCAGCTCGGACTTCAAGGGCAAAATCTCGCTCGTGCTCTACGTCACCGCGATCGGCCTCGCGTTCGTCTCGCCGCTCATCTCGGACGCGATCTTCGTGCTGGTCGCCGGCATCTGGTTCATTCCGGACCGCCGCTTCGAACGGGCGATCGCCGACCGCGAGGCGCGCTGACCGCTTGACATCTGTGATATTTAACGGTAAGGTTATATAACGCTATGGTTAACAGTACGAATCTCGACGGAGTCTTCTCCGCGTTGGCGGACCCGACGCGCCGGCGCATCGTCGAGCGGCTCGCGCGCGGACCTTTGACGGTCGGCGAGATCGCCTCCGGGTTCGCCATATCGCAGCCCGCGATCTCCCGGCACGTCCGCGTGCTCGAAGAGTCCGGGCTCCTCGACCGGCACGTGTCGGGCCGCGTCCACCGCTGCACGCTCTCGCCGAAGGTCATGCACGCCGCATCGACGTGGATCGACAAGCAGCGCGCGTTCTGGAACGCCACGCTCGACCGTCTCGGCGATCTCCTCGAAGAATCTCCTCAACGAAAGAAGAAGACATGAGTGAAACCCATACGCCGGTGGCCGTCCCGGCACTCGTCTTGCGCCGCACCTACAAGGCGCCGCGCCAGCGCGTCTTCGACGCATGGACGAAACCGGAGCTCGCGGCGAAAATTCTCGGCCCGGGCGACGTCACGGTCCCGGAGATCGAGATGGACGTTCGGACCGGCGGCACGTATCGTCTCGTCATGCTCATGCCCGACGGCGAGCGCATGAACGTCGGCGGCACGTATCGCGAGGTGCGCGCGCCGGAACGGCTCGCGATGACGTGGCGGTGGGAAGAAGACGATCCGGCCGACGAGTTCGACACGCTGCTGACGCTCGATTTCAACGAGGTCGCCGGCGGGACGGAGCTCGTGCTGACGCACGAACAGCTCGCGAGCGTGGAATCGCGCGACCGCCACGCGGACGGCTGGGGCAAGATCCTGGATCAGCTCGCGGACACGGTCTAGCAACGGTTCGAAAGCGCAGTCACATCGCGGGCGCTCGCGAGGTGGCTGCGCTAGCCGCCGGGGACGGGTGACGGCGGCGACGCGTAGCGCTCCGCGATCGTGGAGAGCATCCACGTCCAGCCTTCTTTATGCTGGCGGCCCATCTCGTCGTCGGGGACTCCGGTGTGGTGTAGCGTCATTTCCGTCTCCGCTCCGTGCGGTTCGAGGGTGACGGTCACGACGGATTCGAGGCCTTTCGTTGCCTCCGACACCCAAGTGTGCTCGATGCGACTCGGCCGGTCGAGCCGGATGAAGCGGCCATAGTGCGGCCACATTTTTCCTTCGTGCTCGACCGCGTGATAGAACAGGCCGTCGACGACCGGGTTCACGATCGCGCGCGCGGCGCCGAACCACGGCCCGCCGGGCGTCGTCGGATCGAGAAACGCTCTGAAGATGGCGTCGGCGGGCGCCGCTATTTTCCGCGTCACGGTAATGTCGGTCGTGTTCATCGTCGTTCTTTCTGTTGTGCGAAGTGGCGTTCGAACTGATCGAGGCGCGCGTTCCAAAATGATGCGTAGCTGAAGACCCACGTCGCGACGTCGCGGAGCGGCTCGGCGGAAAGCTCGAGCGTGTTCTCGCGGCCGCTGCGCGTGCGGCGAACGAGCCCCGCTCGCTCGAGCACCCGCACGTGCTTGATGAAGCCCGTGAGCGACATAGGAAAGGGTGCGGCAACGTCCGAGATGCTCGCCGGCCCGCGCGCGAGCCGTTCGACGATCGCTCGGCGAGTCGGATCCGAGATCGCGGCGATGACGGTGTCGAGCTTCCGGCTCGCCGGTGACTGAACCACTTGGTTCACTATAGCAGCCGGAAAACGATTGTCAAGCACGGCCTCCGCGCTTCACCACGGTCAGCCGGTCGGGACGTAATCGGCGATCCCGCCTCCGAACGACCAGTCGACGCGTTGGTTTTCGTGCAGCACGACCATGACATCGTCAGCCCGTATCCCGGCCGCTTCCGCGCCGCGCGCGATCCGCGCGTAGAGGTCGCGCTTCTGATCGTTGGTGCGCCCGGCGCTGAGCGTGATCTCGACGATCGCCGGCGACTCGCGGTGGTGTCCGAGATAACCCGGATCCGCGATGAGCATCTCGGCGGTCGCGGAGGTGAGAACTTGAAAGCGGTCGTCGGCCGGTATTCCGACGGCGGCGACGAGCGCATCGTGCACGGCGTCGCCGAGCGCGTGGAGCGTCGTCACATCGTGGCGGCCGGTAATGCGAACTAGAGGCATACGGGCATTGCGACCCGGCTTTGGACGCGTGGGTGGCACCTCCGGAGGGGTTGACTCTCCCCCAGGAGGAGGCTTTAGGTTAGAGCCATGCAGGTCTCGATCGGCGACTTCTCGCGGATGACGCACCTCAGCGTGAAGGCCTTGCGCCACTATCACGACGTTGGGCTGCTGGAGCCGGCGAGCGTGGACGCGCAGACCGGATATCGTTCGTATGACGTCGCTCAGGTCGCGCCGGCGCAGATCATCCGCCGGTTCCGCGACCTCGGAATGCCCGTCGATCAGGTCAAGGCGGTGCTGGCCGCGCCGGACCTCACCGAGCGCAATGCGCTGATCGTCGATCATCTGAAGCGCATGGAGTCGCAGGTCGCCGAGGTGCAGTCGACGGTCGCGTCGTTGCGCACGCTGCTCGAGCCCGCGACGCCGAGCATTGCAGTGGAATACCGTTCGGTCCCGCGGATGCGAGCAGCGGCGATCACGAAGGTCGTGAAGCGCGACGAGCTCGCGCCGTGGTGGGAGAACGCTTTCGAAGAGATTTACGACGTGCTTCGTGCCGCAGGTGTGCGTTCGACCGGTCCGGCAGGCGGTGTGTATCCAACAGAATTGTTCGCGGACGAGATCGGGGAAGTCGTCGTCTTCGTCCCGATCGGTGGAGCACTGCAAACCGCGGGAGAGGTTCGCGTCGTGGATCTGCCGGCGGTGGAGCTCGCCGTAGCGGTACATCACGGCGCTCTGCGTGACGCGGATCGGACCTACGGATCCTTAGGCGCGCACGTTGCCGAACGCGCAATCGGAATCGAAGGCCCCATTCGCGAGCGCTACATCGTCGCATCGGATGACACGCCCGACGACGGTCAACTGGTAACCGAGATCGGTTGGCCGGTCTTCCGGACTACGGCCCCGCGCTGACAGCGCGACCCCTATCGCTCGATTTGGAGAAGATCATGTCGCTCAAATTGGACCTGCCACAGCCAATAACAGCCTACTTTGACGCTACCAGCCGCGGCGATGTCGATGCCAAGCTGGCGACCTTCGACGAGAACGCGCGGGTCACGGACGAGCGCCAAGACTATGCCGGTCGTGCCGCGATCCGTTCGTGGATCGAAGACACGGCGCGACGCTACCGCTACACCGTGGAGCTTCGCGACGCAACGACAACCGGTGCACGCACCGTCGTGTCGGCCGAGCTAACGGGCGATTTCCCCGGCAGCCCAGTGGTTCTGGACTTCGCGTTCACGCTGGCGGGTTCAAAGATTACCCGCCTGGAGATAGGATGACGACCGCAGTGTTGCAGCCGCACCTCACGCGGACCGTTGGCGCGAGTCGTATTGCTTCTGCGCGCGCGTGAACGTCTCGACGTTTACTCCGATCCAGCGGAAAAGGTCCATGAGACGCTCGGCCAACCCGCGTCCGCTCGCCGTGAGGGCGTACTCGACGCGCGGCGGCACGACCGGATGGCTCGTTCGTGCGATCAGACCGTCGCGCTCCAGCACGTCGAGCGTTTGCGCCAGCATTTTCTCCGAGATGCCGCCCACGCGGGCGCGGATTTCAGAGTACCGAAGGTCGCGATCGAGGAGCGCGCCGAGCACCAGCCCGCCCCAACGGTTGCTCACGTGGTTGAGCACCTCGCGGGCGGGACAGTCGTCGCGAAAACAATCTCCAATGATGGGCTGGCGTCGAGCCATGGAACCTCCGGGCTAACTTTTTAGTAAGTACTTCCCTTTCGGAAGTTTAGCGCCTAGACTGGCGGCATGTCAAATCCACAACAGACCGTCGTCGTCACCGGGGCCAGCTCCGGCTTCGGGCGCGACACGGCGGAACGCTTCGCCGCCGCCGGCTGGCGCGTGTTCGCCACCATTCGCGACCCGCACCGCCGCCACGCGCAAGCCGCCGCCGAGCTGGAGCGGCAGGGCATCCAGGTCGTCGATCTCGAGGTGACGGATCAGAGCTCCGTCGATCGCGCAGCCGCCGCGATTCTCGCCGATGGGCCCGTCGACGTGCTCGTCAACAACGCCGGAGCGGCATACTTCGGTGTCGTGGAAGCGTTCACGCCCGAGCTCATCCAGCAGCAGTTCGACGTCAACGTATTCGGACCGATGCGCGTCAGCCGCGCGTTCCTACCGGGCATGCGCGATCGCCGCAGCGGCCTCGTCGTCTACGTGAGCTCGGTGGTCGGCCGCTTTGCGCTACCGTTCGGCGGCGTGTACGCGTCCTCGAAATGGGCGCTCGAAGCGCTCGCCGAAACGTCATCGTACGAGCTTTCACCGCTCGGAGTGGACGTCGCGATCGTGCAGCCGGGCGCGTACGGGACGAACATCTCGAATTCGCGCGTCGGCCCGGACGATACAGCACGACTCGAAGGCTACGGCGAGGTAACGCCGCTAGCGGCCAACGTCTTCGGCGCGCTTTCGGCAGCAGCAGCTGAGCGCGACTCGCATGAGGTAGCCGAAGCGATCTTCGCGCTGGCCGAACAGCCGGCTGGAATGCGCCCGTTACGCACCCCGGTCCCGAACGCCCCGGACATCGCCGCGTTCAACGACGCAGTTGCACCGATCCAGCGCCAGTCGCTGGTGGATTTCGCCCTGAGCGAGCTGCTGCCGAAGGTCCCAGCACACGCGGCGTAACGAGCCCCCCGCTGAACCGCCGCATTCTCGACATCTGCGATGTGCGACGCAGGTCAGAGCGTGCGGCGGCCCGATCCTTCTGCGCCGGGTTGGGCCTCCGCCAATGATGCCGCAGCTTCAAGCGCCGCGGACAGGGCGTCGGCGCCAATATCCGTCGTCGATCGTGCGCGTTCGAGCTGGTACTCGAGTGCGACGCCTCCCTTCAGCAGCCATGCATCAGGCGCGATGTGGCTGAGTCGTGCGAGGACACGATCGAATGCGAGGTGCTTGCGAAGATCTTCAATGTCCCGGTGCTCGGTGACGCGAGCGCTTAGCTTGGTTTTCAGAGCCGCTTCAAACGCCGCAATCGTGGCGTACCGGCGAACCGGCGAGTCGGTGTCTGCGGCTGTGCCGGGCCGCCCGCTCCGCATCACGCGGACTGACCTTCTTCGATGAGGTCACGAACGCGTTTCGGTGCTTTTTTCATTGCACGTTCCAGCTGTCGTGGCGCCACGAGACCGCGGCGCAGGCCCTCTCGCACGGCCATGACGATCTGCTCGGGCGCAGTGTGTGTGCGAGCGGCGTCGACGATGGAGCGAGCCAGCGACGTTGCACGGAATCCTTCGTGCTGAACGACATCCCCCGGCGCGAATGGCCGCGTCGTCGTATGCAGTTCGACGTTGTCGGCCGGCGCAGTCACGTAGCGGCGATCGCGCGGAACGGTGACATGCAGCCGTGAAGGCGCGACGTCCGATACGCCGTACAGCTGAAGGGCGGATTCATGCGAGACGACGGCGTCCTTGCCGAGCGCCGCGGTAGCGGCGATAAGCGGTTCGCGGGGGCTGGACGGAAAGTCGGCCAGGCGATAAACGCCATGGCCGAGGCGCTCTATGGTCCCGGTTCGTGAGTGATAGGCGAGCGCACTGGACGTCATCCCTACGGCGCGAGCCGCTGACGCGGTAAAAATACCATTCCGGTCGCTTGCAAACTGTGCAAGCTGTCTTCGGTCGGCGACCGAGCCGGGAAGTGTCCGGAATGCTTTGTGTCATGGATTCGCATCATAACACAAAGTGACTCCATGACATGCGCCCCTCATAAGCTCTCTATCGCCTACGAGCAATGCGAGCGCAGTATGGACGCTCCGCCGGGGCGCGGGAAGATCGGGACGCGTCCCGGCGAGCCGGCGCGACCTTCACTCACGGTACCAACCGGGATGTTCGGTGCGCTGGCTCGTCGGGGTCCCCCATCGTCACGTCAATCGCCTCGGCGAGTCGCGCTCTGCCATACCTAGAGCGGCGCTCGCCTACACCCCGGGGGCGGTCGGCGTGACGGTGCTCTTTCCCCATGCACCGCGGTTCGCCCCGGTACTCCCCAGAGCGTCGCGCTGATCCGGGCCGAACGCAGCCGAGACGTATGTTAGCGCGATGAACCGGCGGCCGCGTCCAGCGGCCGCACGAAGCAGCCTTGCATGAAACTCCGTGAAGCTGCATAACGTCCGAACGCGAGTGACTCAGTTCGACTGATTGGGATGAAGCTAAGCGGCTTGTTCCCGATCACAGACGCCGCCGCGCTCGTCGCCCCGGCGGCCGTGAATAGTCCGGCAACGTATTGCTCCTGGCCGCCTACAACTTGGACGAACGCGTCAGTATTTCGATTGCTGTAGTACCAGCCGGCAAGCTGAGAACCGATTGCGCTTCGAATCACATGTACGTCGACCACGTCTGTTTCCGGAGACGACGTTCCGAGCGGCAGATTTGCACCCAACGGCAGGCTTGCGCCGGAACAACGCGCGCCTGGTGCCGGCGGCTGTACGGCGATAGCGCTATGTGGGATCAACACTACCGCGACGATCAGTAGCGGCAGAGCGCGAACTACGCCCATTGCGACTGAGGCAATGGCGTCGTGAAGCACGGACCGCTCCCTGTACCTCTGCCCTTTAGGGGATATTCCACGAAGATCGCGTTCGCCTGGGCCGCAGTCAGCGCCTGGCTGAACGCGCCGGTCGTGCTGACGTTGATCGCATTGAGCAGAGCCCCGATTGCCGGAATCGCAGACACTAAGTTCCTGACGAAGTCTGCGTCGGCACCCGTCGATTGAACGAAATATTTCCCAGGCGTGTTCGGCGGAACACCTGCAGTCACGTATACGAAACCGACGATCGTTTGTCCACTCTGCAGCGTTGCTGCGGGATTGGCGGCAGGGTTCGGATTGAGCGTCGAAGGCTCGTACAGATAATACACCTGAACGACGTCCGTGCTCTTGCCCGTAGATCCGAGTGGGAGGTTGCTGCCCAGCGGAAGGGACTGAATTGGCGAGCCGCAGATTGCGCCGGCTGTAGCAGGCAGCGTGGCGAGTAGTGGAGCAGGCATCGTGGAACCGGGCACCCCAGCTGTCGTGAAGTCCAGCCCGGAACCACCATCGGCTGGAGCGCCAGCATCACCGCCGCCTGCGCCACCACCGCCTGCGCCACCACCGCCGCCGCAATCGGTCTCGCCCGGTATCGGCGTCAGTGCCGTATACGGGTCTTCGGTGTTCGGGTCGTTGCTTTGCGCGCAAGCCTTCGTGTGGCGAGCGTGGTCTTTGAACGCCAACGCAGGCGTGAATGAGCCGTTCGTAGTCGGTCGTCCACCGCACGCGGCCAGGCCCAGTCCGACCGAGATACACAACAGCGAAGAAGCGAGCCTTGCGAGCGGCTCTGATATTTGCCTCATGGGAATGCCCTTTTTCAAGAACCGCCCACACCACGGAGGTAACTCTCATGTGGTCGCACATTAATCGCTAATTGTCAACGAAGCCGTCGCTGTTTCAGCGGTGCGTTTAGTTGCTCGGTACAAAGCCGACTCGTCGCGGCGCACGACTCGAGCCGAGCGTGCCGGACTAATGCGAGCGCAGTATGGAAGATACAGCGGCAGCGCGAGAAGATAGAGTCGCGTCCGGTGAACCGGACGGACATCCTCACGGTAGCAATCGAGGGGTGTTCGGGGCCGTGCTCGTGCGGGGCGCCGTTGTTCCGCCGATCCTCTCTGCGAGTCCGCTACCACACCTAGCGGAAACTCGCCTACACCCCGGAGAGGGTCGGCGTGACGACGTATCTTTGACACCGGCATTGCCCGGTGACCATTCGCGCTGCAGGCAGCTGGGGCTTCGGATGAATTCGCGTACACGCACATAGCGGCGGAGATCGCGTCCGCGCGGGAGGACGTTCACAGCACGCTGCGCTATTTCGCAGGCAGGGTGCTGACTCCAACACGCTACGGCCGGCGGTCTGCCACCGCGGCCTCCCCGCTCCCGATCGCCGCCGCCCACGACGCGTACGTCCGTGGAGATTATGGCGCGGTACTCGACCTCCTGGGGGCCGTACGGATCGGAGAGCCAGCGCCGGTCGAAGCTTGGCTCTTGCGTGCCCGAGCCATGCTAAGGTTGCTGCGTCCGGACGACGCGGCGGCGGAACTCGCGCCCCTCATTCCGACGATTCTCGACGTTGACGAACGCATGACCGCCGCGATGCTGCACGGCGCCGCGCTGGCACGAGTGGCGCCCGCGCGCGGCATTGCCGTACTCGCGGCCATCGCAGATACAGCGCAGCGTGAGAACGCGCACGCGATGGTTCGTGCCGAAATTTCGTACTTCCGCGCCGTCGCACATTGGAGCGCCGACGAACTCGGCGTCGCCGAACAGCTCGCGCGCGACGCCGAGCGGAACGATCGCGACGTGCTAGCCGTGCGGGCGATCCAGTTGCGCGCGTTCATCGCCGCGGCGTCCCCAACGCCAACGCGCTTCGCCGACGCGCTCCTGCTGTTCCGCAGCGCTGCGCGTGCCTATGCGCGGTGCCGTGAGCGCGACGTCGATCTCGCGACGACCATTGTGCAGCAGACGTCCGCGCTCGAGCAGACGCTGCGCTCGGCGACCGTGCCCGGTACGCACCGCTCCGCGCGCGGTTCGCGCGCGTTGCCGGGCAGTGGCCTCCCGGCGACCGGACCGTCAGCAGCATTTCTACGACTCTGCTACGACGATGCTTGGCTGTTCGCGCTCGACGGCGACGGCGCGGCTTCGCTTGCGAAGATGCGCGAAGCTGAGGACGCCGCGCAGACGCCAGCGTGGCGGGTTTGGACACGAGCGGCGTGCGCCGCGATCTCGTCGTTCTTCGGCGAAACTGCCGCCGCACGAACATCCGCAGATCGTGCGACGGCTCTCGCGCAACGCATCGACTGGAATGCGACGAGGGACGACGAACGCGTTGCGTTCATGCATCTCGCCGAAACGTACGCGTACCTCGGTGACGTGCGCGCCGCGTCGGCGGCATTCGCACGGTTCCACGAAATTGTACGACCAATGGACGCGACGCGCATCCTGTACCGCCGCGAGCGCGATCCGCGCTTCGCCGGGTGGTACGCACATGTGCTGGGCCTGGTGCGGCTCGGGGAGGGTGACGTCCCGAGTGCCGCGGCGTCGTTCACGGCCGCCGTGGAATCATTTCGCTCGTGCGGCTACCTTTGGCGCGAGGTGGTCTCGCTGATCGAACTGGACGCGCTGCCGGGGCCGACGGCGACCGGCGCGCACCTCGATCGCGCCGTCGCCGTCATATGCGAACACTTCCCGCGCTCGTTCGTCGGACGCCGGCTCGGGCCGTGGGCGCGCGCGGCGGTCGATCCGCTGATCGCCATGCTAACGCCGGCGGAGCGCGACGTCCTGCGCTACCTCTTGGAAGGCCGCACGCAGCGGGAGATCGCTGACGCAACCGGGCGCGCGTACAACACCGTGCGGACGCAGGTGCAATCGCTCCATCGCAAGCTGGGGACCACGAGCAACGTGCAGATCCTCGTCGCGTGCGCGCGCCGTGGAATCGGAGCCCGATCGTGGGCATTCGACGGTGCCTCGGAACTCGGGCCCGCTCGCCGGGTACAGCGCGGCTAGCCCGGCTCGGATATCTGACCGTCGAGGTTGCCCGCAGCGAGCAGCCGGCGTAGCTCAGCGGTTTCGCGGATGTCCAGCTTCGCGCGCGCGTTGCGGATGTGCGTGCGCACTGTCAACTCGGAACGCTTCAATCCCGCCGCGATCTCCGTCAGTGTCAGGCCATCACGAAGCGCGCGCAGGATGGTGCGCTCCGTTGCGGTGAGTCTCGTCGGTGAATCGCCGCCGAACGTCGGCAGCTTCGGTCCGTGCCCGGGCATCCTCCCGAGCTAGGCGGACGGCCTGCGCGTGAGGCCGTCGCGCGCAGGTGTCGGCACCTGGCAGCCGCACGGATGCGGCGGGACGTCGCGCGTGCCCGGCATCCATGTATTGCACCCGTCGGGGTGGTGTTGGCGGCGCGGGTGTCCGCAGCATTCGAGTCCGTTTGTTTCCACGTCGCGGCGCATCGTCTCGCGCGTCGGTCACCGGGCGCAATACTTCAGCTGCCTTAATCATCGGAGACGTGGAGGGCGCCTTCGCCGGCGCCTTTCTCGCGAGCGGCAATGCCGCGCGTCGTGACGCGCGGCGGCTGAGACAACGATCAACATGGCCGTTTTGGCGGTACCGCGAGTGACGGCGCTGGAACGCAAGCTCGTTCGGCGCAACTGTGGTCTCCGACGAGTAGTTCGCAGAGCGGCACGTGGAGCGCTGCTGCGAGCGGCGGCAGTTCTCGCTTATCGACGGGCTTGCCGGCCTCGAGACGCGTGATCGTGCCCACGAAGACGCCGGAGTCCTCTGCCAGTTCGTAAACGCTGTAGCCGAGATGAATGCGAAGCCGGAAGACGCGCGCCGACAACAGCTCTACCGGCCGGATTCTCCGGTGACCGTTCCATCGGATACGACGGCGCGGGGGCGAATGCTTGATGATCATCGCTTCGCCTTAATGCACCAGAAGGCGGCTTCAAGCGCATAGCTGAAAGATGCACGCAGACAGACACACGCGAAGCGCACATGCCGCTCGCGCGCTGGATCAGCGAGCGCGTATCGGAAGCCGCCGGTCGGCTCGTCCACCTGGGCGTTGATGCCGTTGTCGCGGAGGAAGCGGACGATGACTTCGGCGTTGAAGTCGTCGGCTTGCACGAGGCCGGCCATGTTTTGGTGGTGTTCGTCCGTCACGTCTGCAATAGTGGCGTGGAACTCGGTGGGCGTCGCGATCATGCGATCACCCAGCGGCGCGGATAAAACGGACGGGCTTGGTCGACGCAAAGCCCGCGCCGAGGGCGCGACGTCAATTCGTCGAATTCTGAGTCGGTCATTCGATGTTAATCCCATCGGGTGACGGGCTCGGCCGGTGCTTCCAACACCGGTCGGGCCGCTAGTGCTTTTAAAGCGCGAAGAATCTCGCTGTGAAAGTATAGCACGAACATGCGTTCGAATCAATGCAAATTGACGGCGCGCGGCCCCGCCGCCATGTGTCGGCCATTTGCGAGGCGGCGGAAACGCGTGCTTACTTAAAGGAGATGCGCAAGCGGGGAAATTCTGATGCATATCGGTACCGATATTGATAATCTTGAATCGTCGACATACGAAGAGCTGTTTGCCTACTTTGCCGGGATAAATCAAGAGACGCAGCGCCTGGAGTTCAAGGCCCAGCTCGACAACAAGCAAGTTTCAAAGGAAGCTGTCGCAATGGCGAATGCCACGGGCGGACTAATCGTCGTTGGAATCAACGATCCGGCCGATGGGGTGCCCTTAAGCGCCTCGCATGCTATGCTCGCTGTAGACGAGCCGGCGCGACGGCGACTGCGGAGTCAATTGCTGGCGCGAGCTTACCCGACGGTGCCGATTGATGTCTTTGGTTATCAAAGCGCGGGCGGACAAGAATCTATGCTTATCGTGCGCGTTGGCGAAAGCGACATTGCACCTCATGAGTACACGGAAGAGCGAGGTCGCTTTCCAGTGCGGCGCGGCACGCAGATCGATGGTTTGGCGCTGCGCGAACTTGAAGCGTTGCTTTACCGCCGGCAAGACACGGAGCCGGGCGGCCCAGCGGAGACCATGGGCCAAATCCGCTTTGATGCTGCGTCTCCGCAGCCAGACTTTATTGCGATCCGCCTGTCGCCCGAACGACCGCGCTCTCGCGTGCTGCGCCGCGCACAGCAATTGGAGATCGAGGAGATGGTGCGAACTCTTCCAGGTCTGAACAAGGGCGACGTGACCGCCGAGACGCTACCGGATGGCGTACTCTTCCGCCATGATGTTCCCATCGAGGGGCTTGACCCGGATCGCGAGACAAGGACCCGCCGCTGCTACGTTGGGTCCAGCGGAGATGTTGAGCTGCGCTTGCCTATTGATGAGCGGAACAATTTGCTATATCAAGTCCTTCGCGTCATGGCGAGCGGATATGCCTTGTCGTCGTGGACTCTGCGAGCGCTTGGACTAGGGCCCGTCGTGAGCGCAACATTGGCTTTTCGTTACAATGATCGGAGCATCCACCATGGTCGATTTCCTCTTCCAACTGGTGGAACGCTACCCATTTCTCACATCGACTTTACGCGAATGTCATTCGAAGAGACATTTATCGATCCGGTCCTGTACCTCATGCGCTGGGGAGGTGCGGCGGAGAACGACGACGAGATGCGGCCAGCGTTACTAAACGTTTGGCGAGAATACGCAGCTCGTGCTGCTTTCGGCGATTGGCTATAGCGCCCCGGGGATTTGCGGGATGCCATCATTCTTACGTTCCTAAGCATCCAGACCGCAAACTCAGATAGTCGCAGTTCAAGGGGCACCATTGTTCCGAATGTCCGAGACCGCTATTTACTCTTGACGGTCAATGCACTAGCGATCGTGGCACGCGCGCGGTAGGCTGGCGCGGTGCTTCGAATGCTTGTGCCGTTAAAGCGACCCGAAGAATAGCTCCGTCCGGTCCGAGCATTGGTGGGTCGATCGGATTCGATTCAGCAGACACTTTCAAGCACAGCGGCTTCGTCTGCCTCTATGTTGCTATAGACTCATCCGAAGGCGGCTCATATTCGGCGCTATTCCAGCGTCCTTCGTGTCACTCCGGCTCGACGCGTTGGTTCCGCGCAGAAGTTCATAGATGCGGAGCACGTGTCTGGTGTGAACACGCGCCGCAGCGCGGGCCTTCGAAGCCCGCACCCGCAGGACGTTTCGTCCGGAACGGCGGACCTTTCGAAGCATCGGCGTTTCGGTGTTGGAGGTATCCGCGTTGAACTCACGTGGTATTCGGAAAGCACTTGCGGTCGCAAGCCCGGTTGGGCTTCCGGTGCTCGCGCTCGGGGTCACGGTCCTTGCCGTGTTCCACAATGAAATTCCGCACGCGAGCTCTTACGCATTAGCGTTGCTGCCAGTTGCTGCAGCGCTCTTGGGAGCCCACACCCGAACCGAATACATCCGGCGCACCAACGACCCAACATTGATACTCCGGTATCAAGATACATGGAACGAGGCAGCCCCAGTGCGACGAGTCGCCGCGGAGGCACTTCTCAGACTCTGGACGGAGCGCGCCGAGATCGATAAGTATAGGGACGAGCTCTCCGCCCTCGAGGACGTTCTGGACATTCTTGAAGACGTCGGCTTCTATATCGAGGCGGAACAGATCAGCGCTGAAGTCGCGCACAATCACCTTTACCACTGGATACGGCTGTGGTGGTTTGCGGGCCGACCGTTCGTTGAAGCACACCAGAAGAGGGAGCCGCCCCGATGGGATCACGTCGCGCTGCTATACTACGAGACCTCAGTTGTTGAGAAGCGACGAATGCCAAAGCAGCGGAAGGCCGAGGTAGATGCGGTGCTCGACGACGTGACGCTGAATCGATTCCTTCTCGAGGAATGCGATCTTGTGATTGACCGCGCGGAACCAACTAAGGCGACAGCGCCCTGAAAAGTGAACGTGCGTTGAGCTGCAGTACGTCGAGGGGTCTTCTATGACGGACGCTAGGACGCTTATCCTGCGCCTGCATAATCTCAAGGAATTCAAAGCTTGGCGCTGGGTTCTTCAAGATGAAGCCGGTACGTCTATCGCAGAGCACCACGTCGCCCTCGATCAACGTATCCCCGAGTATGAGGCGATTTTTAGCCTCCCCGACTATCTCTACCGCTTTGCAGCGCCGGATCGTCAACGGAAAGACGAGCGCCGGCTCCTTCGGGACGTCGGCCGCTGGCTCGGAGCGAACGTGCTTGGACCGGTGGCCGAGGCCATTGCAGAGCGCGCTCCCGTCGTCGTTCGCGTTTGCCTGCCGCCGAATGCGGAACGACTCGTGACCATGCCGCTCGAAATCGCGTATGCCTTTGACGAGCCGTTGTCCTTGCTGGACGTCGGCTTCGTTTTCCAGATCCTGGGCGACGGCTTGGACGCGCCGCATATCCGCGACGTCACGGGGCGCCTGCGCATTCTGGCGATCTATAGCGTAGCTGCGCCGGATGCGCTGAACTTGCGCAGAGAACGCCAAGCGTTGCGCCGCCTTGTGCACGACATGCGCGGCCGCGGTAAGGACATCGAGTTGCGTGTCCTACAATACGGTACCACCCGCCAAACCTTAGGCGAGGCACTAGGGGACGGCGACGGCTGGGATGTCGTTCACTTCTCGGGACATGGGGAACCCGGTCGGTTAGAGCTAGAACGTCTTGACGGAAGTGCGGACTCCATACGTTCCGACCAGATCGTCAAGCTGCTCGCGATGCCGGCGCGTTTGAAGCTCGTGACGGTCTCCGCATGTCTTTCGGCTGCGGCCGTCGTCAAAGAAACGCGCGTGCGGCTCGGGCTTGAGGCTGCATTGCACGACGAGCGCAGAGATGCGCCTGCGCAGCGGGCCGCTGCACAGGCCGAAATGTCTATCGCCCGCACGCTCGTTCGAGAAACGGGCTGTGCCGTTTTGGCAATGCGATTCGCGGTCGATGACCGCTTCGCGGTGTCGCTTATGGGAGCGATGTACGACCGGCTTCTCAACGGCGGTCAATCGCCGGCTGTTGCTTTGCCGAGCGTTCTGAGCTCGCTCATACACGAAGATCCGGCGGTGGCGGACACCGCATCGATAGCTGCGCCGGTACTCGTGGGCAGTCTCGCGGCGACGCTGCGGCTCGCACCGCCGACACGGGCCCCGCTACCAGGCGATCCTGTCCGCATTGCCGGTTTCCCTGAGGAACCGGGGTGTTTTGTGGGGGCGTACCGTGGTGATGACCGACGCCAGCGGCGCACTCGCTGCGCAGAGTCCCTGGGCGGGGGTGCTCTTCTACGGACTGCCGGGCGGTGGCAAAACTGCATGCGCGCTGGAGCTTGCCTACCACTTCGAACAGACGGGACGCTTCGATACCTACGTGTGGTACGCGCCCGAGGACGACGACGAGCCGACGGTCGCTTTGCGCAACTTCGCGGACTGCCTGGACGCGCGCTGCGCGGCGTTCCCTTCCGACCTCAAGCTGGCGGAGATCATCGAGCGCATGGATACCGATCCCGGCCAAGTTCAACGGATAACCGAGTGCTTCAGACAGATGGCGGCGCTGGTTTTTGTCGATGGCGTTGAACGGCTGCTCACGCCGGCGCGAGAGTGGCGGGACCACCGATGGAGCATCGTAATTAGTGCCATCTGTGCAAGTGGCGGTTTGTCCCGGCTCGTACTCACGAGCCGTGCGCGACCGCGCGATTTCGGCGTACCCTTACGCGTCGTTCAAGTGAACGCCCTCACGGTCGAGGAGGAGTTGGTCCTCGTCGATGAGCTGCCGAATCTCGACCGGTTGGCGCGGAATACTTCCG
This sequence comes from Vulcanimicrobiota bacterium, assembly GCA_028287565.1. Lineage (GTDB taxonomy): Bacteria > Vulcanimicrobiota > Vulcanimicrobiia > Vulcanimicrobiales > Vulcanimicrobiaceae > Vulcanimicrobium. The sequence goes on along the minus strand of JAQBPK010000102.1, from coordinate 7,171 downwards.
ACGAGTGGCACGACAACGACGGCTCCCTCGTGTACCAGGTGACGCGAATCGCACAGGGACATCCGTGGGTGTTGCAATTCGCCGACTCCCTAGCACGGGACTCGCAGCTCTTGGAACGACAGTTATCGCAGGGTACGACAGACGACACCAATGCACTCGGCGCATTCCTCGCAGTGGATGGGCCGGACGCGGCATCGGCCCATTTCCTTTCTGAGCTTATTACGTGGGCGCTTCAAATTGCGGACGACCTGGAACCGGCTACTCGTTTGTTCTTCCTTTTTCTGTGCTGCCTGCAGGAGCGGGATCGTCGAGCGTGGATTCTGGAATCAAACTGGGACGCCGTCTGGTCGCTTCTTCAAATGCCTCGGTCCGCACCGGTTCCCAGAGCGATGTACCCGGAACTCGTCACGGCCGGTCTAATCCAGTGTGTACTCCCGGAGGGTGAGGATGTCCTCACGGTTCGTCTGCATCCCGGCCTCGCAGAGGCGGGGTATGGATGCGCCGGCCCAGACCTTCGGGATGCCGTAGACCACGAGATGATCCGGTTTTGGTTCACGCAGATGGTGGCACACCGCGACGCATTGCCAAAAGAGTTTCGTGAGGATGCCGTCATCGTCCGAGCGGGTTTGTCGGCGTTCCCGTACGTAGCGCGCGCTCAAAGGTGGAACGTCGCGCTGTCGATGCTTGCGGAGATCGTCCACCGAGACTCGTCACCGTATACGCTGTCGGTAACCTTACCGCTCGTCCGAACGACCGCGGCCGCGCTGGCAGGAACATCCCATGGGTTGGCCGCGCGTGTCCTGCTCGGTAAGGTGTTGCTTCGATTGCGGTCTTTCATCGAAGCAGAGGACGTGATTCGCGGCGCTCTCAAAGACGCGGTGAAATCAGAAGACCCTCATCAGACGAAAATCGTTATGAGCGAGCTCTTGCGCCTTCTGCGCGACACGGGCCGACCGGAAATGGCGATGGAATATTACAATCAGACGAAGGAGTTCATGGACGCTTTGCCGGTCGGCCCATGGACGCGCGTCAACGACGAAGCCGGTCAAATTCAGACACTATTACAGCTCAATCGCTTTGACGAGGTTGTGCGAGATGCCAAGTCATTGGTCGCACGCATGAAAACCCTTCCCGACCCTCCGTTGGAGAACGACGATTTGGTCACCCCATGGAGCGTCCGCGAAGTGGTGCTGAGCACGGGGTACGCAGCCGCGATCGCGCAAAGGGACTGGGCTCATGCCTTAACGTTCAATGAGCGCTTGGTCAAGAGCATGCGGTCGCGCGGCGCGAAGGATCTTGAGGTCGCACGCGTGATGGTAAATTCCTGCGGTCCGTTGATTGAACTCGGCAGGTTGGGCAAGCATCGCAGATTCGAACAGGCGTTACGGAAACTGCGGCAATGCCGCAAGGCTGCGGAAAAAGAGCAGGACCGGGAACTGCTGGGGGCCGTGTTTACGGCGTTCGCCGGTTGCTATTCCGCCGCGCACCAGGTCGGAGCTGCCGTCGCACAGCAGAAAACCTCTCTCCGATATGCGTATGAAACGCACGATCACGCAGGCGCCCGCATCGGGCATACCAACCTTGCTATCTACATGGGCGATGAGGGTGACGAGCGCGGCGCGGCCTGCCACGGCTTTGCCGGAGCAATGCTCGCCTTCTTGACCGGTGACGACTTTACGATCGCGCTCCAACGCGTCGCGTGGCGCTTTGCGCAACTCGGGGCGAAAGCGCAGAATATCATTCCTGACGCCTATGAGACGGTTCACAGGTCCGTCGAAGCCGTCGATGGAGTGCGCTTCGACGCGGTCGTCAACGAGCTGTTGCCGGGTGATGCCACAAGAGAGGAGCTCTTCACCGAAGTCCGCGGGATGCTCGAGGGATACACTGCGGCCCTAGCGCGCGCGGTTTCGGCTAAACGTGTGGAGTGAAGGAGCGTTATGCGCCGTCCAACGTTCGCTCAATGCGCTCCAGCGTCTGCATCGCCGTCAAGCATTGCCCCACGCTGGCATTCGGCTCACGGCCTTCGCGGATCGCTGCGATGAACTCGCGGTCTTGCAGCTCGATGCCGTTCATTGAGACCGCCACACCGCTCAGGTCGATCTTGTTGTTGTTGCCGTCGAATAGGTCGTCGTAGCGCGCTAAGTACGTGCCGTTGTCGCAGATGTAGCGGAAGAACGTTCCGAACGGGCCGTCGTTGTTGAATGAGAGGGACAGCGTGCAGATTGCGCCCGCCGGGACCTTCATCAGGATGCCCATGTCCATTGCGATGCCGAGATCCGGGTGGATCGGGCCTTGCACGCCCACCGCTTTCGATGCCGTCTCGCCCGTTTGGTACTGGAACAGGTCTACCGTGTGGCATGCGTGGTGCCACAGAAGGTGATCCGTCCAGCTACGTGGTTTGCCGAGCGCGTTCGTGTTGGTGCGGCGGAAGAAGTACGTCTGCACGTCCATCTGCTGGATCGTCAGTTCGCCCGCTTTGATGCGGTTGTGCATCCATTGGTGGCTCGGATTGAAGCGGCGGGTGTGGCCGCCCATGGCGATCACGCCTGTTTCGCGCTGGACCTGCGCTAGGCGCTCGGCGTCCGAGAGGTTGTCTGCTATCGGGATCTCGATCTCTACGTGCTTGCCCGCGCGCATGCACTGCTCCGCCTGCGCGGCGTGCATTTGCGTTGGCGTTGCTAGGATGACTGCTTCGACTTCCGGCTTTGCTAGGCTTTCAGCGAGGTCCGTCGTCCAGTGCGGGATGTTCCATTTGCGCGCGACTTCTTCAGTTGATGCGGGGCTGCCGCCGGCTAGCGAAACCACCTCGACGTCGTCGATGTTTGCCAGTGCTTCGAGGTGCTTTATGCCGAATGCGCCTTGGCCGGCTAGGGCGAGCTTCATGGCTGTGGCGTATCCTTCGACAAGCTCAGGATGACATTTGTGCTCACTGAGCTACCACGTGGTTGACGACCTCTTCGTGAGCGTCGACGTCGGGACGGCTCGTGATCTCGTGTGTCGCCGCGAGTCTGCGTTGCGGCAGGCCTGGGTTCTCCAGGATCAGGTGGCCCACCGCGGTGTTCGATGCTGGGACGTGGTAGAAGCGGTACACTTCTTTTGCGTCGTCCGCTAGGGCGCCGCGCATGATCAACCACATCACCATCTCGATGCCTTCTGAGCCGGCTTCGCGTACGTAGTCCAGGTGCGGCAGGCGCACCAGGCTCTGCGGCTCGGTGGTGAATTTGTCGAGGAAGTCTGTGTCGAACGCGCGATTGATGAGGCCTGCGCGCGGCCCCTGCAGCTGGTGCGACATCCCGCCCGTGCCGAAAATTACCACGCGTAGGTTGCGGTCGAACGATTCCACCGCTTTGCGGATCGCCTTGCCGAGCATGTAGCAGCGGTGGCCCGTTGGCGGCGGGTATTGCACCACGTTTACGCACAGCGGAATTACTTGTACCGGCCATTCCGCCGGTTGTCCAAACATCAGCGACAATGGGACCGTCAGGCCGTGATCGACTTCCATCTTGTTGACGATCGTCATGTCGAATTCGTCGAGGATCAGCGACTGTGCCATGTGCCAGGCCAGCTCCGGGTGGCCTTTCACCACCGGTACCGGGCGGGCGCCCCAGCCTTCGTCGGCCGGCGGGAATTCGGCCGCGCAGCCGAGCGCGAATGTTGGGATCACTTCCAGCGAGAACGCGCTCGCGTGGTCGTTGTAGACCAGGATCACGACGTCCGGCTTCAGTTCCGCGATCCACTTCTTCGATGGCTCGAAGCCTTGGAAGAGCGGTTGCCAGTAGGGCTCGCCCGTTTTGCCGAGGTCGATCGCCGCGCCGATGGCCGGCACGTGCGACGTTGCGACACCTGCGATCAGTTCAGCCACGTTCCCACTCCGATTTGCTGCGGTTGCCCTCGGGCGGGCGGCCGCCGGCGAGCATCATCTTCGCGTAGTCTTCTTGCGTCGAGCCGGTCATGAGCGCCGCGATGTTCTGGAACGACAGGCCGTCGCACGCGGCCAGCTTGGACGTGTAGTAGATGTTGCCGCCCAGCTCCAGCATGCGGTTCCAGTCGCGGTCGAGCACCGACTGCGCCTGCTCAGCGGTCATCGGAAAGCGCGTCAGATACGCGCGCTCGTCGTCGCGAAACGCTTCGCGATTCTTCTCGCTCATCAGCGACATGCAGAACATGTTCAAATGATACCCTTGGCGCGAGCGTTCCGCGTCGAACAAGATCGTACCGGGGATGTCGTCGAAGCCTTTCTCGCTCATCGGTCTCCGTCGGGCCAGTAGAGGCGGTTGGGGTTGTCCACCAGCAGCGCTTGCTGCAGCTGCGGCGTCGGTGCGATCCGCGGGATCAGGTCGACCAGCTCGCCGTCGTCCGGGACGATCCACGTCATGTTTGGGTGCGGCCAGTCGGTGCCCCACAGCACGCGGTCGGGGAAGCGTTCGACAAGAGTGCGCTGGAACGGCATGACGTCATCGTACGGCGGGCCTTGGACCGTAAGCCGCTCGGGGCAGGTAACTTTCACCCAGATGTTCTTGTGCTCGTCGAGCAGTTTCACGAAGCGTTGGAAGCCGGGGTCGTTGATGCCCTTCGCGACGTCCGGGCGGCCCATGTGGTCAACGACGATCGTGCCGGGCAGCGACGTGAGGAACGGTGTGAGCCCTTCGAGATCGGGCGCTTCGAAGTATACGACGATGTGCCAGCCCAGCGGCGCGATCTTCTCCGCGACCCGCAGGTAGTTCTCGCGCGGCGTCGCGTCGACGAGCCGCTTCACGAAGTTGAACCGCACCGCGCACACGCCGGCCGCGTCGAGCGCTTCGAGTTCGTCGGTGGTGATGTCGTAGCGCACGACCGCGACGCCCTTCGCCTTGCCGTCCGAGTCTTGCAGTGCATCGACCAGCGCCGTATTGTCCCGGCCGTGGCAGCTCGCCTGCACGATGACATTCTTCTCGAAGCCGAGGAAGTCACGCAGCTCGAAGAGCTTTTCCTTGGGCGCATCGCCCGGCGTGTACTTGCGCTCGGGCGCGTACGGGAACACGTTGCCTGGCCCGAAGACGTGGCAGTGCGCGTCCACCGCGCCCGCCGGCGGCTTGTAGCTCGGCTTGCGCGGGCTGGGATGGAACGGCCGGTAGTTCGCGTCCATCGTGAACGTCGTCATGCGGGCGCGACCTTTCCGAGCTTCGCGGCGAGGCGCGGGAACACGCGGTACGCGTTCGTCTCGAATATCTTCGTGCGCACGTCGTCGCTCAGCGGAAGCGCGTCGAAATACTTCTTGGTGTCGTCGTAGTAGTTGCCGGTCTCGGGGTCGATGCCGCGCACCGCGCCGACCATCTCGGAGCCGAATAGGATGTTCTCCGGCGGGATCACTTTCAGCAGCAGCTCGATTCCCGGCAGATGGTACACGCACGAGTCGAAGAACACGTTGTTCAGCAGCAGCTCGGTCAGCGGCGGTTTCTTCATGTCCTGCGCCAGTCCGCGGTAGCGTCCCCAATGGTACGGGACCGCGCCGCCGCCGTGCGGGATGATGAACCGCAGCGTCGGGAAGTCCTTGAACAGGTCGGACGTCAGAAACTGCATGAACGCCGTCGTGTCGGCATTGATGTAGTGCGCGCCGGTTGCGTGGAAGTTCGGGTTGCACGACGAGCTGACGTGCACCATCGCCGGCACGTCGAGCTCGACCATCTTCTCGTAGATCGGGTACCAGTGGCGGTCGGTCAGCGGTGGACTGTCCCAGTGCCCGCCCGACGGGTCGGGATTGAGGTTGCAGCCGATGAAGCCCAGTTCGTTCACGCAGCGCTCCAGCTCGCGCACGCTGTTGCCCAGCGGCGCGCCCGGTGACTGCGGCAGTTGGCAGACGCCCACGAAGTTCTCGGGATACAGCGAGCACACGCGCGCGATCAAGTCGTTGCATGCGCGCGACCACTTGATGCTCGTGAGCTCGGTGCCGATGTGGTGCGCCATCGCCGATGCGCGCGGCGAGAAGATGGTGAGGTCGCTGCCGCGCTCGCGCTGCAGCTTGAGCTGCGCGTTCTCGAGGCTCTCGCGGATAGCGTCGTCGCTGATCCGCAAATCCTCAAGAGCCGGCGGCGTCGCTTCGGGATCGTTGAGCGCCGCGATCTGCGCGTCGCGAAACGCGCCGAGCTCCTTTGGCGCGGTGGTGTAGTGCCCGTGGCAGTCGATGATCATGCGGTCGTTCCGGCAGCGGCGAGCTCGCGCGCGGCGCCATCCCATACGGCAGCCGGGACGTAGACATCGCCGGCCATCAATACGCGCACCGTGCGCAGCAGCGCAGAGCGCTCCACGTGCACGGCGTCGCCGTCGGTGACGAGCAGCATGTCGACGGTGAAGAACCCGGTCGGATGCTCGATATCGAGCCTGCGCACACCGAGTTGCGCGCCGGTCGCGGCAACCTCGCTCGCTCGCGTGCCGCCGCCGGCGACTTCGGCCGCAACCGTACCCGGATACGCGCACGCCGTTGCCACGCTCACCGCGCCAAATACGCCGATCGCCTTGTGCACTTTGTGCGGAATAAAGTTGCGCGTCGAGACCGTACCGCCGTTGACCGCCGGCGCCACGAGGCACATCTTCGGCACGGTTTTCTTCGTGACGTCTCCAAGGTTCATGAGCTTTCCGGCGGCGAGCCGAACGCGTTCGACACGCGCCTTGAGCTCCGCGTCCGCTTCCAGCTCGGCCGGCGTCTCATGCCCCGTCTTGCCGAAGTCCGACGCGCGCATCACGACGACCGGCATGCCGTTGTCGATCAGCGTCGCCTCGACGCCTTCCACCGTGTCGCGCGCGTTGCCGGTCGGCAGCAGCGCGCCGCCGGTGCTCGAGCCCGCGATGTCCAGAAAGTCGATCACGATGGGCGCGGCGGTTCCGGGCACACCGTCGATTCGCGCATCACCATCGTACCGTACGCGACCGCCGGGCGTTTGCACCGTCGCCACGGCGACGCTCGCCGTGTTGACCATGTGGATCCGCACCTTCGTCACGCCGGCTTCCGCCGCGACGAGCCCCTTCTCGATCGCGAACGGTCCAATTCCGGCCAGCATGTTGCCGCAGTTCTGCGACGCATCAACGCGCGGCTCGTCCGGCACGACCTGCAGGTACTAATAGTCCACGTCCGCATCGTCGCGGCTCGACGGGCTCACCACCGCCACTTTGCTGGTGAGCGTGTCGGCGCCGCCGA
>JAQBPK010000081.1 GCA_028287565.1 Vulcanimicrobiota bacterium | reverse complement strand
CGCTTGAAGCGGCCTCTTGAGCTTATTCCACATACCGGTTTCCGGGGAAGGGGAGAACCCTCGGATCGTAGCATGGGGGCCGGACAGCGTCAAACGATGCTGAGGTCGTCCGGACGCAACGGGGTCGGCGGACCGGACGCACGGAGGGCGCCACGTGACCGACGGCAAGGGGGTCGACGCAGGACTCCTTCAAACGCGCTATCGCCTGACGAAGCAGCGGGCCGCGATCCTGCGCGCGCTCGAAGACGGCGCGCACCTCACCGCCGAGGCGATCCACGAGCGCGTCCGTGCGGCGCTGCCGGCCGTCAGCTTGGGAACGATCTACCGCACGCTCGACATTCTGCGCGCGATCGGCCTGGTGCAAGTGTTTGCCTACGGCGGCGCCGCGCGCTACGAGGCGGCGCTCGACAAGCACCACCATCTCGTGTGCGTCGCGTGCGGCGAGATCGCGAACGTGCCCGCCCCCCAAGTCATCTCGATCGCGCTGGCCGTCGCGCAGGACTACCGCTACAGCGGCATCGACGCGGCGCTCGTGATCACCGGCCGCTGCGCGCGCTGCGCGGGCCTGGCGCGCAACGGAATCGGCCTGAGCTAGCGTCACAAGCCGCCCATGTCGGAGATCGCCTTGTCGGGTGATGAAGGCAGCTGTCCCGTCACGTCGCGGCGCGTCGCCAGATACGTCTTCGCTTTGCTCACTTCTTCGTTGAGCGAGTCGACGGTTTGCTCCATCGTGGAGAGCGCCTTGACGCGGTAGTCGGCCATGCCGTCGATCGTCGCGCGCACGTTGGCGAACGCCTCTTTGAGCTTGTCGATGTCGATCGTCGCGTTCGACGCGCCTTCTTGAATGCGGGACGCGTTCGTCTTGAGCATCTGCGAGGTGGAGACGATCAAATCGGACGTCGTCGTCTGCAGCGCCGTGATCTCGTCGAGCACGAGCTTCTGGTTGGACACCGCCTGCGCGGTGATGACGGCGGTGCGCAGCGCCGCGACGGTCGTCGTCGTCGCGCGGTCCACGCCTTTCATCAGCTCGACGTTGTTGCGCTTGATCAAGTCGAGCGCCATGTAGCCCTGCACGTTCACGGCGAGCTGCGTGGCGATGTCCTGCTGCTTCTGGCGTGCGGTGAACAGCACTTCTTCCTGGATCGCGCGCGCGCGCTGCGGGTCCGTGGTCTGCAGCGTTTCAACCTCTTGCTGGACCGCGTTGCCGAGCGCGCGCACGAGGTAACCGTGCTTCTCGAGCTGGCCCATCAGCGCCCACATGTTCGTCTTCTCGACCTCGATCGCCGCGTTGTCGCGCAGCAGCTCGTCCTTGCCGCGGCGCAAGCTCTCGATGATCGCGTTCAAGTGGTCTTGCGACGACTCGTAGCCGCGGAAATAATCGCGCATCTTGCTGCCGAACGGGATGATCCCGAGAAACTTCTTGGACGCGAAGAGGTCGCCCTGACGGCCCGGGTCGAGCCGCTCGACGGTGCCGCGCAGGTCGAGCAGCGTCTTGGCGACCGGCGAGCCTTCGCCCATCGCGGCCATCGCGCGCGTCGGCCGGTCGAGCATGCGGTTGGACACGCTCGCCGAGCGCGATATGTCCGCGTTCGCGAGCGACTCCAGCGCGCGCACGCGCTCCTTGAACGCGTCGCTGTCGGGCGCGAGGCTCGTCAGCTCTTTGGCGAGCTGCGTCGCGTCCTGGTCGAGCTTCGCGCGCTGGTCGGGCGGAACCGGCACTTTGCCGAGCGCGTCGGCCGCCGCAATGGGTGCGACCGGTTCGGGCGGCGTGAGCATCGGGGCTGCGAGCGCGTCGTCGGGCACGAAAGTTCTCCTGAAATCTAGATGTCGTTGATGTTCAGCAGGCGCGGGCCGCCGCACAGATAGCGCGTCGCGTCGACTGCGCGCTCGCCGGCGTCGTCTTCGGACAGCGCCTCCGCCGCAACATGGGCCGCGCCTTCCACGGCGCCTTCACCGAACAACCCGGCCAAACCGCCGAGCAGGTCTCCGAAGCCCGACACCGGCGTCAGTCGTTGAGCCCGACTTGGAACGTGAGCGGGACCGTCTTGGGCTCGCCGCGTTTCTCGACCGACGTGCCGATCGCCATGAACTCGATCACGTGCGGGTTCCAGATGTGCGTCTTCTCGACGATCTGCATCCCGACGATGCCGTCGGCGCCGTGCGCTTCCGCCTCGGCCTGCATGCGGCCCATCGCGAGCTCGCGCGCGTCGTAGATCGCCTCGGTGTAGTTCTGCAGCTCGACGTTCGTGCCGAGCGTGCGAATCATCTGCGAGAAGCCTTGGTGCGCGATGTGGTAGACGCAGTTGCCGAGCACGAGCTCGCGCGGCACGTAGCCCGTCGACGTGACGAGCTTGTAGAAGTCTTGCACCGAGAAGTCCGACGTGAACGGCTTGTTGTCGCGCGTGCGCCAGGTGCCGGAACTCTCCGGCGCTTTCACCGCGGTGCCGACCGCCGTGAACTCGAGCGCGTTCTCCGCCCAGTCGTAGCCGCCGACCTCGAGCCGCACGCCGACGATGCCGTCGGCGCCGAGCACGTCGGCCTCTTCTTCCATGCGCGTCATCGCGAGATCGCGCGCTTCGTACATCGCCGCGGTGAGGTATTGCAGCTCTTGGTTCTGGTAGAAGTTGCCGTACTGGATCCCGACGTGGTAGATGGAGCTGCCCAGCACGAGGCCGAGCGGGCGCCATCCCATCTGCTCGAGCAGCACGAACTCCGAGACGGAGAGGTCGCTGGTGAACAGCGGCGGTCCGCCCTCGCCGCGCATCCGCCGCAGGCGCGTGACCGCGTCGAGCGGGACGCCGCCCTGCGTGGTGCGCACGTCGGACTGCTGCTGGTTCTTCTGGCCGATTCCGAAGAAGCTCATCGGCGCGTGGTACCGGGCGGCAGGGTCGATGTTTCCATGCCGGGAGGTTCTGGGGGGCTAGCGGTTCTCCCGGAACAAGCGCGCCAGCGCCTCACGCGCGCCGCGCTCCCGGTCGACGTAGGCGGCGAGGTCCGCGATCAGGCCGTTCGTCCATTCCGCGATGCCTACGAAGAGCGTCTTGTTCTTGACCCCGCGCAGATAGCGGGTGACCGTGGGCTCGACGTCGCCTTGCGGCGTGCGAACGAGCGCATAGCGCAGCAGATCGCCCATGCGCGGGACGTCCAGCGCGATCTCCTCGACGGGACCGCGGCCCAGGAAGCCGCCGCGCCGCACCGTGACGATGGCCGGAAACGCCGCCGCCAGGCGCACCGCGGCGCGTTCGAGGATCGCGACGGGGTTCGGCCCGCTGTCGGCTTCGAGGCGTTCGAGCAGGCGCCGCACGAGCACCGCCGGCGGCGCGGTGGCGGGATCGACGAAGTCGACCGGCGGCGTCTCGGGGAGGGCGTCGATCGGGCCGAAGCGCTCGCTCAGAAACGCACCGTTGGCGGCCAGGGCGGTCTGCGCGCTCTCGGCCAGCGTCGCAAGCCGCTGCGCGGTGGCGCGCTCGAGCAGGCGCAGCTGCCCGACGAGCATCTCGGCAGCGGTGGCGTCGCGGCGCGCCGGCGGGATCTCCTCGTACGCTCGCAGGGTGTCGGGCAGATACCGGCGCTCCGTCTCGCGCAGCGCGTAGGCCGCCTCGTCGCTGCCTCCTTGCGCAAGCAGCGTCTCCGCCTGAGCGAGCATCGACTCGATCCGGGCCGCAAGGGCAGACGCTTCGGCCGGCAGCGCGTTCACTGCGCGTAGTACCGGACGGGACGCGCGTTGGTTGCAGTCCCTCCGGTAACCGAGGAACCGCGGCTAGGAACCAAGGCGGTCGCGGACCATGCGCGCGACCGTCTCCGCCGCGTCGTACGTTGCCGCGATCTGCCGGAAGCGGCGGCATGCGGACTTCAGCGCCGTGTCGGCGAGCGCGGTTTCGACGGCCGCGGCGAGGCAGTCGAGATCGTTGAGGCGGCGCGCGATGCCCGCTTGGACGAAACGCGCGGCGTGGTCGAATTGGTCGAAGTCGAGCGGGTGCACGAGCGCCGGGACGCCGTCGAGCAGGCACTGGTTCGCGATCCCCGTTCCCGCGTGGTGGACGACCAAGTCAAAGTGCTGTACGTTCGCGTCGTACGAGACGAAGGGTGAGCGCACGAAGTTGCCGTCCCGCTCCGCCGTCGCCGCGCCCGGGTCGCCGTCCGTGAAATGGAACGTCACATGGGGCAAGCTGCGGGCCGCGCGGCGCGTGGCGTTCGCCGCAGCATCCTTGAAGCTGCGCAGGTGCGTGCCGAGCGTGACGAGCACGCGCGGTCCGGAACGCTCGTCACGCACGATGGTTTGCGCGGGGCCCGGCGTGTAGCAGAGCGGCCCGGCGAAACGCACTGGCGCGCGCCAGCGTTGCGCGAACTCGATCTCGCGAATTCCGAGCGCGAGGACGCACTCATCGGAGTAGACCGCTTCCGTTCCGTCCGCGCGATAGGGCGAGCGCAATCCCGTCCAGGCGAGCTGCTTTTGGTACAGCGCGAAGATCGTGCGCTTGAAACCGCGGACGAACGCGCGGCCCGCCGCGTCGCGCACGCGACCCCGTACGCCCGCGAGCGGAACGAGACCGCCGAGGTAGCTCGGCGGGCCGTCGAGCGATTCGATGACCGACGGCGACGGCATCGTGGTCCACCACGGGATGCGCCGTGCTTGCGCGACGAGCCCGGCGACCGGCAAGACGAAGTCCGCGATGAGCAGCGCGGGGACATGCGATTCGCACACTGCCGCGAGCTCGTCGTGAAAGCGCCGCATCAGCGCGACGTTCGCTTTCAGCTGCCGGTTGAGCAGCAGCGGGTTGCTGCGCACGGCGTACGGCGGTTCGGCGATGGCTTGGATCGCGGCATCCGCTCCGCGCAAGACGGGATGCGCGCGCAGCCCGGCCGTTTCGATCTTCGCGGACGCGCTCTCGGTCGACACGAACAGCACGTCGTGCTCCAAGCTCAGACGCCGGGCGATGGCGAGCATCGGGTGGAGATGCCCGCTGAACGGCGGCGCGACCATCACGATGCGCGCCACGCTATGCCTCCGAGCGCAAGCGCTCGAGCAGCTCGGCGCAGCGCGAGCGCACGTGCTCGCCGGCGAGATAGCCGCGATGTCCGGCGTCGGCCCACGCGTCGGGCGACGGGAACCACAAGCGCGAGATCCAATCCCGGCGGCTGCCGGCGATCTCGTGCGCGCAGGCCGGGCGGCAACGCGCTACGGGCCCGTAGCCGAGCACGAACACCGAGCGCAGCACGCCGGCGGGCAGATGCAGGTTGTTCAGCAGCTCGATCCCGCAGCTGCCCGCGAGCAGCAGCGTCCGGTCGGCTTTCGACAGCATCTCCAGCACAGGCGGCCGGTGCGCACGGGCGAACGCGCCGGACCGCGACGCGGCATACTGCTTGATGTTGTTGAGCGACGCGCGCCAAAGCGCGACCTCGAGCACGCCGTCGCCGGCGCGGTCGTACGGAAAATTGCAGCGGACCTTCTCGTGCTCGGCCGCCGGGAGCGCGTCGAGGAACGCGTGCTGATCGGCCGCCAGGGCGCAGCTCGGCGGGTCGCTCTGGCCCGTCAGGAACGCGACCTGGACCGTCACGGAACCAGCGAGAAGTCGTCGATGTCGCGCACGCGGAACCGCCGCGAGCGCCACCGGATGGTTCCAGTGCATACCGCGTGCAACGCGTGCAGCGGCTGCAGCAGCTCGGAGACGACCGAGAGGAACCACGCGTGGCGCGCGCGGCCGAGCGTGCGGCGCTGCACGTCGATCAGCAACAATCCGCGCACGAGCAGCAAAAGCGCCGCCGAGCCGGCGCTCACCGGCGACGGCGCGGCGACCGCGAGCACGAGGCTGCTCCACAGCAGCAGGGGCGGCAGAACGTAGAATCCCGCGACGATCGCGACGACCGGCGGCGGTTCGGTCGCGAGCAAGAGCCGTGCGAACAGAAACCAGCGCTGCATCAGCAGCACGTACGCGAGCCACCCGGCGACCGTCGTGCGCGTCTCGTGCGGATACGGCGACTGGAAGATCGATCCGCCGGCGCGCAGGACCGCGCGCGCGATCGCGACGTCGTCCGTGAGCGAGCGCAGCAGCGGTGTAAATCCGCCGATCTTCGCGAGCGTCGCGCACGCGATCGCATAGCACATCCCGTTGACGGTCATCGGCCGCAGGAGCGCGCAGATCGTCAGGTACGTGAGCGACGAGTTGTTGTTGACGAACTGAGCGACGAGCCTGGACGGCGCGCCGGAGCCGCTTTCATAGCATGGCAAGCCCGTCGCGAGCGCGTGCGAATCCAGCGCCGCCAGCAGCACCTCCAGCGCTCGCGGGCCGACTACGGTGTCGTCGTCGACGACCACGAACGCCTCGGTGCGGACCTCGGCGCGCGCGAGCTCGAGCTTGAACAGCTTGGGGTTGGCGTTCGCGGGCGCGCTCGGGCACTGCAGCACGGTGATCGCCCGCGACGGATTGCGGCGGCGGATCGCCGCGCACGCTTCTTGCGCGACGGAGTCGCCGGCGTCGACGAGCCAGAGAAACGGCGTGCCCGTCAGCAGCTCGACGTTGCGCGCGAGCGTCGGTTCGAGCATCGGGTCGCCGCTCAAGATCGGCTGCACGATCGTCGCGCTCAAGATCGGCTGCGCGGTCGTCGCGCTCGGCAGCGTTCGCTCCGTGCTCCCGGCGCGGTGCCGCCGGGCGTACCGCAGCGCAAGCGCTCGTTTGACGGCGAGAATTGCGAGATACGCCCCTGCCGGTGCGAGAGCGATCACGCCGCGGGCTCGCGCAAGCCGGCGATGAACGCTTCGACTCCTTGCCGCACGGAGACCGAGGGCGGTCCGAACGCCGCGAGCATCTTCGACACGTCGAACGTCTTTGAGTACGCGAAGGCGCTCACCCCGAACCGCGTGATCGGGGGCTCGTCGGTTAGGCGAAACACGCGGTAATACGCCTCCACGGCCGCGGCGAGCCCCAAAGCGAGCCGCGGATCGGCGGTGCGCGCCGGCGCCGGAATTCCGAGGCGCGCAAAGACCTCCAGCAAGAACGGCTGCAGCTCGACCGGCTCGCCGTTCGTGAGGTTCACGGCACCGCTCCGGGACGAGCGCGCCGCGGCCAGCAGATAGTCGGCGAGCGTGTCGATGTAGATCAGATCGGAGCGAACGGGTGCGCCCGCGCGTTTGAACAGCGGAAGCCGGCCGGCGCGCGCAGCCCGCAGAATGCGCGGGAAGACGACGGTGTCGCCAGGCCCGAACACGGCGCGCGGTCGCACGATGATCCACGAGCCGGAGTAGCCGCGCACGAGCTGTTCGCCGGCAAACTTCGACGCCGCGTACGTGTTGACGAAACGCGGCCCGATCGGCGAATCTTCCGTCAGCCCGAGCTGGTCCTCGTTGCGGTAGAACACGGCGCTCGACGACACGTACACCAGCCGCGGCCGCCCGCTGCGCTCGCAGAACGCGATCACGTTGCGCGTGGCGTCGACGTTTTGCCGGACGAACTCGCTTCGCGTCCCCCACGGCGAGGCGCGCGCCGCCGCGTGAATGACGGCATCCGGTGCGAACGCAACGTCGAACGGCTCGGATAAGTCGAGCGCGCTGTACCCGGGGACGTCCAGCCGCCGCCGCCCGACGCCGTGTATTTCCAGATCGCCGTGACCTGCGAACCGCTTCACGAACGCACCGCCCACGAAGCCGGAAGCACCCGTGACGAGAATCTTCATCGCGCGCCGCCCGCGTACTCGACGCGCCGCCGCTTCGCCCCGGCGACCGACGGCGGCATCCCGGTGAAACGAACGCGCGGCGGGCGAACGCGCAGCTCGTCCCAAAGCCGCGCCAGCTCACCGGCGACCAGCGCGCCGCTGCTTTCCACGGATTCCGATTCCAGGGCGATCTGCAGCTCGTCGCCGTGCTGGCGGACGCGGTAATCGCGAACGGAATCGCCGGCGAAGAGCATCGAGCGGCGCACGAGATCCGGGAACACCGCCGTCATGCGCGTCCCGCTCGTATCCGCCAGCCATAGCACGTCGTCGGTGCGGCCCTCGACCGCCGCGATCGTGCGTTCGGGATTTCCGCAGGCGCACGGCTCGGCGACGCGCAGAATGTCGTTCAGGCGATAGCGCACGATCAGCTGCGTCTCGCGCGTGAAGTCGGTGACCAGCGGCACGAACCGCGTCCGCTCGGCATCGAGCCATTCGGGCTCGACGTGCACGTACGTCTCGTTGAGGTGGAATCCGCCGAGCGCGCACGTGTACCCCAAGAAGCCTTCGGTGCACTGGTAGAGCTGATGCACCGGCTGCCCGAACGCTCGCGCGATCAGCGGCACGTCGTCCGCTTCCAGCACCTCGGCGATCGAGATGACGTGCTGCGGCGCGATGCGAAGCCGCCCGCCGAGGGCCGCAAGCGCGAGGAGGCGCAGGATGCCGGCCGGCGCGACGAGCACGTCCGGCGGCCGGTCCATCAGCCGCGCGACATGCGCTTCAACCGGCTCGAGCAGATCGAAATAGCCGATCGCCACGCGGGAGCTCGCGAGCGTCGTGTACAGGTTGCTGTTCGCGCGCAGGAAGAAGGCGATCCGCAGCGGCTCGCGCCACGGCGACACGACGCGCGCGAACAGGTGCCGCGGCAGCGCGCGCGCGAGCACGATCCCCGCCCAGCGCAGCCGTTCCGCCGAGCTGACGAGGAACAAACCCCGATTGCCGGACGTGCCGCTGGAAAGTCCCACCGTGAGGTCCCCGATCGCCGGGCGAAAATCGCGGCTGCGTTCCGCCCGCAGCGCGATCTCCATCGCCTGCTCGCGTCCGATCCCGCGCGTGTTGAACCCCGCGAACTCGCGCATCATCAGCGCTTTGCCGGCGACCGGAATCGCTTCGAGCGGCTTGCCGGCCCAGGGCGCGTAATACGGCGCGCGCGGCAGCACGTGCGCGAGAAACCGTTCGAGCCGGCGCCGCTGCCACGCTCCGAGCGCCGCGCGATCGCGATGCCGCATCGCACGCGCAGCGGCGAAGTGGCGCAGCACCGTCAGCGGCTCAAAGCGCGATGTCATGCAGCGAGCTCCACGTGCGCGCGCAGTGCGACGGCACGATGGTGAGGTCCGGCTCGCGCAGCGCGAGCTCGCGAATCGCGAAGAACGTCTCGGTATACCGCCGCGGATCGTGACTGAGGTAGCGCAGCACCAGCGGCGCCGGCAGCTTCCCGTCGCGGCACGCGGGCAGCGACCAGCACGCGTCGCCGACCAAGAAGTACCGGCGATCGTCCAGCGCGCGCAGCAGCAGTCCCAATTGCCCGGGCGTGTGCCCCGGCAGCGCGATTGCGATCAGGCTGCGATCTCCGAGCAGATCGAACCCGCGCGTGAACGGCCGCATCCACGGCGGCAGCGCAACCTCCGGGCAATCATCCGCGAAGCTGCAGCGCGCCGCGAAATCGTCCGGAAGCAGCTCCGGCAGCATCGCTTTGGTGAGAGCGCGCAGCCGCGAAGACGACAACAGACCCTCGGCGTCGGCCCGCATCGCGACGAACCGGCTTGCCGGAAAATCCTTGAGCCCGGAAACGTGGTCGCCGTGGAAGTGCGAGATCAGCACCGTTGCGATCCGCGCCGGCTCGACGCCGTGCCGTTGCAACTGGCGCACGACGCTCTGCTGCGGGTCCAGCTCGACCGGAAGGATCAGCCGGTAAAGCCGCTCCGGAAACGGGTTCGTCGCGTCGAAGAAATGCGACGAGTACCCGGTGTCGTACAGCACGTGACCGTGCGACGGGTGCTCGATCAAACCGCACAGTGACGGAAACTCGATGGCGCGCCACGAGCCGCCGCGGACCGCGCTGCATTCCGGGTGCCGGCAGCTGCCCGCGTGAAGCAGCCGGAAGCCGACCGCGCGAAGCTCGGCGTTCAGTAGCGCAGCACCATTCCGCCGACCGAGACGCCGGCACCGGTACCGAGCAGCAGCACGAGCTCGCCGCGCTCGACCGCGCCGGATTCGATTGCGAGATGCAGCGCCGTCGGCATCGACGCGGCCACTTGATTGCCGTAGTCCGGAAAGATCGTGACGAATCGGTCGCCCAAAGGTCCGAGCCGGCGTTTCATGTGCTCCATCGCGAGCCGGCTGGCTTGATGCGGCACCACGCAGGCGATCTGGTCCGCGGAAGATCCCGAATCGTCCAGCAGCTCGCTCACGAATCCCGGCAGCATGTCGGCGACGAGACGGTACACGGCTTTGCCGTCCATGCGAAAGAGCGTCAGCGGGTCGAACGGCTCGTCGATGCGCGTCGGATGGTAGCGCGTTCCGCCGGCCGGGATCTCGCAGTAGTGCATCCCTTGGCTCAGCGTGCGCATCTTCGACGCGAGGATGGCGGAATCGTTCGTCGCGGCGCCCACGACCGCAGCGGCGGCGCCGTCGCCGAAGATACCGCTCGCATCGAGGTTCTTCCAGTCCAGCCCGCACGACGCGAGATCCGCGCACACGATCATCACGGTGCGATAGCGCCCGTGCGCGATCGGCCACGACAAGAGATCGAGCGCGGCGAGAAAGCCTAAGCAGCTCGCGTTGACGTCGAGCGCCTGCACCGAGAACCGGTCCAGTCCGAGCTCGCCGTGGATGAGCGCCGCATTCGACGGCATCCCTTGGTCCATCGTCCCGCTCGCCGCGATAAGGCAGTCGACGTCGTTCCAGCCGAGCTGCGCGGCTTCGAGCGCTTTGCTGCACGCATCGGCGGCGAGCCGGGCCGCGGTTTCATCGCGCTGCGCAAAATAGCGCCGCCGCACTCCGGTCTTGCGCTCGACGGTGCCCGCCGAAAGCCCCAGCTTCTCGTCCAAGAAGCTGCTTTCGACTGCCTTGCGCGGCACGGCATAACCGGTACCGAGCACGCCGACCCGTCGCTCCATGTGCCGCGTCTGTTACGCGCGCGACTGAGGGCTCCTTTGCCTTGCCGAAACCGGCACGGACCTGCTAGCGCGCGATGAGACCGTGCTCTTCCGGCCGCGCGAGCGCGACGGCGCTCGCCGGCGTGTCCTCCTCGCCCGACAGCCGCCGCACGAGCGCGCGCAGCAGCTCCGAGCTCTCGCGCGTCGACGACGACGACGCGTCGATGCGGCGCACCGCCTGCGCGAGCGCACCGGTTGCACCGGCCGCGTCGTGCGCGGCGGCGGCGCGCTGCTCGCCGGACGCCGCGATCGTGGTGAACGCCTCGACGAGCGCGGCGCTCATGCGGTGGAGCTCGACCGCGGACCCGGCGGTGTCGGCCGTCGCGCTGGTGATCCCCTCGACGCTTGCGGTCAGACGGGTCGACGCTTCGTGCATCGCACCCGAACGGTGCTCGAGCTCGTCCGCTGCGCGTGCGGCCGTGCCGATCGCGTCGTTCATCTCGCGCAGCGCGCCGTCGGCTTCGCCCGCGAGCTGGGTGCCTTCGCGCATCCCGTCGCGCGCGATGCGCACCGCGTCGGCGGCGGCGAGCGCGTCGCTGCGGACCGTCGCGAGCGACGCGGCGATCTCGCGCGTCGCCTCGACGGAGCGGTCGGCGAGCTTGCGAATCTCGTCCGCAACGACGGCAAAACCGCGTCCGTGCTCGCCCGCGCGCGCCGCTTCGATCGCGGCGTTGAGCGCGAGCAAGTTCGTCTGGTCCGCGATCGAGTCGATGGTCGACACGACGTCGGCGATCGTGCCGCTGCGGCTTTCGAGCGCGACGATGTGGCTTGCGGCGCGCTCGGTCTCGCTGTCGAGGCGGCGCAGTGCCGCGACGGTTTTCTCGACCGCGTTCGCTCCGCCGCGCGCCGAGCGTTCCGCGCCGCGCGCGGCCTCGGCGAGCCGGCCGCCGAGCTGGCCGAATGCTTCGATCTGCTCGTCGAAGGCTTGCACGGTGCGTCCGGCTTCGTCGGCGGTGAGCGCCTCGGCCGTCGCGGTCTCAGAGATCCGCGTCGCGACGCCGGCGAGCGCGGCGGCTTCGTCGCGCGCCTGCGTGATGTGGCGCGCGAGCTCGTCCACGTCGGACGCGATCTGCGCGACCACGTCCACCAGACGCGCGGTCGCGCCGTCCGCTTCGTGCGCGGCCGTGCTCGTGGTCGCGTTGGCATCGGCGAGCTCGTCGGCCACGCGCGACACCTGTCCGACCGCGTCGCGCAACGTCGACGCCATGGCGCCGAACGCATCGCCGACGCGTCCGAGCCCGGCGGCGACATGATCGTAACCGTCCGACAGCTCGCGAATCTCGTCGCGGCCGCGATCTGCGATCACCGGGTGGTGCGACGCGAACGACGCGTTCAGATGACCTTGCGAGAACCGCTCGAACGCATCGACGAGCTTGGGCACGTCATCGTCCGCGACGACGGTGAGCGCGCCGGTGACGCGCCCCAAACGGCGCGCGAGCGCGCGCCCGAGCAACAGCGCGATCAGCGCCGCGACGGCGATCACCGAGAGAATCCCGGCGACGAACACGATCTCGACATTGCGCCGGACCGCGTCGAACGCCGATTTTGCATCGGCGTCGCCCTTGGCGGCAAAGTCGTACAGCACGCTGGCGTCCGCCTGCAGCTTGCGCAAGGTGGCGGACGACGCGCCGATGGCGCCCTTCTTCTTGCCGCGCTCGCCGTCGAGATTCGCCCGCAGCGCCTTGACGTCTGCCGCGATCTGCTCGCCCTGCACGAGGATCTGCTCCACGCGGTTGACCGAGATCGCTTTGGTTTCTTCCTCCGCCGAGAGCCGCTGAAGATCGTGAGCGATCTCTTTTTCGGCGTCTCGCGCGGCATTCGCTTCGGCCGCGTCGCCGAGCGCGACGCCACGCGTCGCTGCCGCAAGGCGCGCCGCGTTGCCCACGGTGTCGCGGACCAGCGCGCTCACCGATGCGAACGCAGCCTGCTCGTCGGCGCGAGCGCGCATGTCGCGCAGCTCGTACGCGCCGACGACACCGACGACCAGGAGCAACGCGATCGCGGCGAGATATCCCGCCGCGATCCGCACTCCGAAGCCCACCCGCCGGCGCACCGCGCTACAGCCTTACGGCTTTACGACGGCGCACGAGTTGATGATCGCCACCTCGGTCGCCGACTTGTGCACGTTGATGACCATGTCGCCGCCGGTCAGCTTGTCGATCGTAGCGTCGAGCGTCGTGCTCGACTTGCCGTCGACCACACCGGCGAGGTTGTACTCGTGGTGCGGGTTGTACTTCTCGCACGTTCCCAGATGGAAATGCGCCGGCTGCGGGTCTTTCGTGCCGTTCGCGACGTCGATCACGACGACGGTCTTGTCCCCTTTGGGGATCAGCGTTGCCGTACCGGATTCGGTCGAGCCGTTCATGGCGCCGAGCTTGATCTTGACGGAGTTGTCGGCCGCGCCGGCCAGCAGCGGGGCAACGAAAAGCGCCGCCGTCGATACGACCGCGAGCACCGTGGATCGGTTCATGGAATCCCTTCCTGACGATAGAACAAGGCCCGGACGCCCCGCCGGGTCCCTCCTTGGGTTTCGGTAAGTCGACGACCAGGCGAGACGTTTGGCTCCCGCCGAACGGCCAACCTCGGTAAAGAATGGGTTAGGCGCTCGCGAGCTCTGCTACCGCCGCAGCGGACGGCGGTAAGGCCGGGGTAAGGTGGGCCCGGTAGCGTCGGCAGTGCTTGAAAGGAGCACTCCAATGCCGAAAGTGTATACTCGTTACGTCACCTGGATCTCGCGCGGGAAGCGCCATCACGGCAGCGCCGCGATCGACCTCACCCCTCCCCTGCCTCCCGGGGATCCGGCCACGACGTGGCCGCTCTTTGCGAATCCGTCGGCCATGTGGTCCGACATGGACGGCGACCACACCGCGAAGTTCGCGTTCTGGTCCATCACCGGCGCCAAGAACGGAGCGTACGTCTCCACGAACGACTCGATCCTCATCGCCGTCGGCAAGAGCGACATCCACGCGACCGCGTGGTACATCCCTGAAGGCGGCGGCGGCGACGGCGGCCCCGGGCTGACCATCGATGCCTTCGACACGTACCAGGGCACCTTCGTCGACGACGACTTCGTCGACGTCGTCACCGACCCGAGCCTCACGTCGCAAGCGAACAACGAGGGCTGGGTCCCGACGGCCGCGGCCGAAGACGTGCGCGCGTACGACCAGCTCGCCAGTACGCACGCTCCGTTCGTGAACTGGCTCGTGATCCCGGCGGGCGGCGAAATGGTGATGGTGCGCGATCTCGACGCAGCCGCGCAGAGCAGCGCGATCGCCTTCGCGTTCTACCTCCCGACGCACGAACGCGCGCCTCACGGCGGCAGCGGCTTCCACCTCGTCGACCCGCCTGCGAGGAGCACATGGGTGTCGTGGGGCGTGATGGTGGACGGCGGCGGCCCGACCGGCAACGGTCCGGTGGACCCGCTAGGTCCGCTCTATCAACGGCTCGCCGCGGGCTTTGCACTGGCGGAGACGGTCTCGCTCGTCGAGCACCACCTCCGCGGCCCGCTATCGCTGATCGCGACCGGACAGATCGAGTCCGCCGCGCGGCACATCACGCGAGCGATCGAGGCGCGCGCCCATCAGCCCGTCGCACGCGACGTGAACGGCGCGTCCGCCGGAGACCGCGTCATCGACCGCATCGCGGAGCCGCCCGTCGACGCGATCACGTAGATCACCGCATGACGAAGCGCCGGCCGCGCGACACCGCGGCCGGCGCTTCCGGCTTCGGTTATTCCGGGTTACCGGCTGACTTCTTCAGGGCTTTGCCGCCATGGACCGCACGACCCGAACGTCTTCGCGCTGCCGCTGCCGCGTCAGCACTATGGCGCTTTTCGGAATCAAGCTGCGGGAGCGCCTAGCACCGCGACCGGTTCGAGCTCAACTTCCGCAGGAAGCTCGGCGTACGCGTACACTGCAGCGCCGGACGTTGTTCGCTCCAGGAACTCCGCGAGCAGCGGGCGCAGCGGCGCGGTGACGATGATTGCGTGCGGTGCGTATGACGCCTCCGCGGCGTAGCGCGCGATCGTCTCGCGGACGTGCAGCGCGGTGCGCGGGTCGGGCGCGAGGCCGCCGGCGGCGGACCACATCCGCGCGAGCTCGCTCTCAAGCTGTGGCGCGAGGATCAGCGGGCGCAAGCGCTGCGTGCCGTCGCGCCGCAGCTGCTGCGGCACGACCGTGCGCCGCACGGCTTCAGCGAGCTCGCGCGGATCGCGCGTCGTCGCGGCGGCGTCGACCAGCGATTCGAAAACCGCGACCGGATCGCGCGGCCACACGCGCTCGCGCAGGAGGTGCACGATGGCACGGTGCGCGCTCGCGACCGGCAGCGCGTCGCTGCCGACGTCTTTCACCACCGATGGTACGGACGCGCGCAAGTGCTCGACCAGCGTCTGGAACTCTTGGCGCCCGAACAACTCCGCGGCGTGTGCGCGCGCGACCTCGGCAAGATGCGAGCCGATGATCGAGATCGCGTCGAACACCAGCGCACCCGCGTTTTGCGCGCGCGTCTGATCGTCGTACGCGATCCAGCGGGCGGCCAGACCGTAGACGGGCTCGGTCGCGGGCTCTCCGCCGACACGGTGCAGCACGTCGGGCGCGCCGACAGCGATCAAACGATCGAGCCGCAGCGCGCCCTCAGCCACGACGCGGTCGCGCACGCGCAGCGCGTACGTCGCCGGCGCGCGCAGCGGATCGTCGCGCAGCCGCACGCCGGGGATGACGATTCCGGTCTCGGCGGCGAGCGCGCGGCGCACGTCCGCGACGCGGTCGAGCAGGGCGTCGCAATTCGGCGCGGCGAGCAGCGGGTAGAGATCCGCACCGAGGTCGATCGAGAGCGCGTCGACGCCGACCAGTCCGAACGCCGTCTCCGGATGCCGCACGGCTTCGCGCCGGCGTTGCGCGTGCTCCGCTCGCACGTGGGCGTCGACACGCTGCTTCTGCCGCTCGGCCAGGAGCGCGCCGCCGAACGCGACGATCCCGAGCGAACCGAACAGCGGGCCCGGGAACGCGGGCACGAACGCGAGCGCGAACACGAGCACGGCCGCGACGCGCAGCACGTCCGGACGTGCCAGCAGCTGTGCGGCGAGATCGACGCCGAGCGCGCCGTCGCCGGCGACTCGCGTCACCATGAGCCCCATCGCGGTCGAGATCAGGAACGCGGGAAGCGTCGTGAGGAGTGCGTTGCCGATCGACAGGATCGCGAACGTCTGCATCGCGTCAAGCGGCGCCATGCCGTGATAGAGCATACCGACCAGCACGCCGCCGAGCAGGTTGAGCACGACGATCACAAGTGCTGCGATCGCATCGCCTTTCACGAACTTCCCCGCGCCGTCCATGGCGGCGTAGAAATCCGCCTCGCGCTGCACGCGCGCCCGTTTACGTCGCGCGACGTCCGCATCGAGCATTCCGGCGTGCAGGTCGGCGTCGATCGCCATCTGCTTGCCCGGCATTGCGTCAAGCGTGAAGCGCGCGCACACCTCGGCGACGCGCTGCGCGCCGCTCGCGATCACCACGAACTGGATCGTGATGAGGATCGCGAACACGATCAGACCGACGACGATGTTGCCGCGCACGACGAACTGCCCGAACGCGGGGATCAGCGCGCCGACGCCGCCGGGATCGTGCCCTTCGGTGAGGATGAGCCGCGTCGCGCTCACGTCGAGCGCGAGCCGAAAGAGCGTGGCGAGCAGCAGCGACGGCGCGAACGCCGAGAACTCGAGCGGCTCCTCCACGCGCAGGCTAATGAGCAGCACGAGCGCGGACCCGAAGACGTTGAGCGCGAGCAGCGCGTCGAGCAACGGCGGCGGCAGCGGAACGATCAGGATCGCGACGACACCGAGCACCGCGACCGCGAAAGCGGTGGTGAGACGGCTGGTCATCGAGCGAGACCGATTGGCATACTAGGAAAGGCGAGCTTGCAACGCGAAGGCGGCGCGACTACTCCAGATGAGGTGAGACGAAATGGAACACACCGGTGCGACGCGCCACGAACGAGCTGGGATCGCGGGATACGGAGCCTGCAGCGGCGGCTGCATTTGCCCGGCATTTGGCGGCAGCGGCGATCTGTGCACGAACTGCGGGCACAACTTCCAGGCGCACTCGTAGACGCCGAACGGCTCGTCATAGCAGCGCTCCGTCACGCGCGAGCGCTGCGACGATCTGCGCGACGGCGACGTACGCGTCAGGCGGGATCGCGCGCCCGCTCTCGCCCTGCGCGTAGAGCAGCCGCGCGAGCGTGACGTCTTCGATCAGCGGGATGCCGTGCTCGCGCGCGATCGAACGGACGCGCAGCGCCGCGTCGTCGACCGCGCGCACGAGGATCTCGGGAACGGGAACCGACGGCGGTGCATACCGCAGCGCGACGGCAACGTGCGTGGGGTTGACCACGACGAACGATGCCTCACGCGTCCGCCCAACCGTTCCGCCCACGACCGCACGGTGCGCGCGCTTGCGCCGCGCACGCGCTTGCGGATCGCCGTCGTTCTCCTTCGCATCGCGCTTGAGCTCGTCGAACGACATCTTCAGCCCGCGCAGCCAGCGCCGCCGCGCCAGCGCGTAGTCGGCAACGGCGAATACCGCGCCGACGGCCAGCGCCGAACCGCACGCGCGCAGCGCCGCCGATGCGACGAGCTGTGCGGCCGCACCGGGCGAGCCGAGCGCGGTGCCGCCCCCGACGACGTCGCGCGCGAGCGGTACCATCGCGAGCAGCGCCCCGCTGAACGCGAGCGCGGCCCGCACGATGGCGACAACGGCTTCGCCGCCGGCCATGCGCTTGATCCCCGCAATCGGGTCGAGCCGCTTGAGATCGACGCGGATCGCGACGACGTGCAGGCCGCCAGTCTGCGCGAGCGCCGCAGCGCTTCCGGCACACGCGGCTGCCGCGGCCGGGAGCAGCGCGCCGAGCGCGACCACGCCGAGCGCCGCAACGCCGGGCACGGCACCGTGGCCGAGTGCGGCATCCCCACGCGACGGATGTGCGGCAATCTCTCGCAGCGCAGCGACCGCACCCGCCGCAGCAAACGGCACCGCGAACGCCACCGCAAACACCGCCGCGCCGAACGCGGCGAGACTGCTGATCTCGCCCGAGCGCGCGACGTTCCCCTCGCGCTTCGCACGGGCACGCCGCGCAGGCGTCGCATCAAAACGCTTGTCGTCCGCACCGCTCATCGCGCCGTCTCCCACGGCAGCACGAGCCACGGGCGCGCGCCGAGCGGCGCGAGCAACGGCACCGTCACGAGCGTGACGATCAGCGCAGCGGCGAAGACGACCGGGAACGCGAGCGTGAAGCTCGAGAACCGCGGAACGACGCGTGCCACTGCGGCCAGCGCGAGCTGCAGCGACGCCGCGACCGCGATGGCCGGCGCCGCGACGAGGAATGCGGCGCGCAAGATCGTCGCGGGGAACGCGATAGCGAAGCGCATCCACGCGTCGCCCGCGACGAACGACCCGGCCGCGACGTGCGCGAACGAGTCCGCGAACGCGCGCACGACGGGAACCCAGCCGTCGAGCAGCACGAACGCGGCGAGAAACGCATACGACCAGAGCCGCCCGAACGCTTGCGCGCTCGCGACGTTCGCGCCGGGAACGCTGCCGCGCACGCCGAGATAGTCATCGACCGTACGGCCTGCAAAGTATGCGCCGTCGTACAGCAGCGAAGCGCCGAACCCGATCGCCGCACCGACCACGAAGTCGCCGGCCAGTGCGAAAGTGAACGCACCGAGCTCGAGCGCGCGGACCGGCGCGACGAACGGCGCGACGCCGAACGCGAGAGCAAACGCGAACCCCGCGCGAGCGACCGGAGGAACGGACGGGTGCGAAAAGCCGGGAGCCCGCGCAACGAGCCCCGCGGCGCGCGCGAACACGAGAAGCGCGGTACCGTCGAAAGAGTTCACCGCACCAGCATGCCGTACCGGCTATTACCGGAGCACTACCGCGAAGTTATCGAATCAGCCGCGGACCAGCAGCGGCATCCGCGCGATCACCTCGCGGAACAGCTGCGCGCACAATCCCATCCCAAACGGCCCAAACATGGCGAGCACGATCCCGACCACCAGGATTTTCGGCAGCATCGTCAGCGTCTGTTCCTGCACCTGCGTCGCCGCCTGCAGAATCGCAACCGTCGCACCGACGAGCGTCGCAAGGATGAGCACCGGCAACGTCAGGAGCGCGGTAACGAGCAACGCGTCACGCAAGAGTCCATCGAAACCGTCCACGCGCTCATCATACCGGGCCCGTATTGCCGCAGCGTTACAACGGCCTCACGCGTCATCGGATGGCGTGTCCGTCTTTCTCGGCGGTAACGGCTTTCGTCCACGCGTAAAGAAGCCGACCCGGTAATACCCCGGCGGCCGGTGCTCGCCCGGTTTGAGGGGCACGACGCCGTCGGCTTCCGCGATTCGGCGCGCGAGTTCTTGCATCTCTTCCGAAAACTCCAGTGTCACGTCTGTTCGGAGCGGTCGAATCGGTCGCATAGCCGTTAGTGTACCACGCCGCCCGCGAGCCGGGCGAGTCCAGCGACGGTGCAGGCCAAAACCAAGAGGATGATCGCGGCAACCGCGCAGGCGTGCTTCACGAAGCGAACGTCCAGATTGATCTCACCCGCATCGGTGATCTGTTCGACGGCATCGGAAATTGCGCTGTTCGGACGGGCGTACAAGTCGGGAATGAGCCGTCGTGGCGGGACACCCTCCCGGCCGCTCGATCCGACGGAAAAGCCGACGGCGTATCCGATGATGCACGACACGATCGAACCGCATACGAGTGCAATCGCACACCACTCTTCTATAGGCTGCAGCTCTTTTATCTTGTCGATCGCGAAGACCGTCACCGCCATATCGCCGGCCAAGATCGCCATCAGCGCGGTGTCGATCGCGTCGATACTGGCGACAAGCGTCTCGTTGAACCGGATCGCAATGTCATATACAAATGTATCTCCCGGCTTGGCAGGTCGGTGATCCAAGCCGTTGGCGCACGGTGTCAGAGATGCCGAATCCACGGGGGCTTCGCGGTCTCTAAACATCAGACCGAGCACGATAAGGGCGCCGATGATGCTCCAAACCCGGATACGCACCCGCACATCATGGCAGAGGCGTATTGCCGCAGCGTTACGCTGCGGCGATCACCATGCGCGGCGTGCCGCGAGCAGTGCCGACACGACTGCGCGTGTCGCCGGGGAGCGGTTCAGCGTGTAGAAATGCACGCCCGGGGCACCGCGTGCGAGCAGGTCGGCCACTTGGAGCGTCATGTACGCGACGCCCAGATCGACGACCGCGTTCGGGTCGTCCCGGCGTTCCTCGAGCGCGTCGCGCAGGCCGGACGGGATCACGGCGCCGCACTGGCGCGTGAAACGGTCGATCTGGTCGTAGTTCGTGATCGGCATGATGCCCGGCAGGATCGGCACGGTGATGCCCCACGTTCGCGCGCGCTCGACGAACTCGAAATAGCGCGCGTTGTCGAAGAACAGCTGGGTGACCAAGAACTCCGCGCCGGCGCGCACCTTGGTCGAGAGCGCCGCAAGGTCGGCGTCGAAGCTGTGCGCTTCAGGATGTTTCTCGGGGTAGCACGCGCCGCCGACGCAGAACGCGAACTCGCTTTTGAGCAGCGCGATCAGATCGCTCGCGTGCGGCAGCCCGCCTTCAACCGCGACGAATGTCTCGCTCCCGCGCGGGGGGTCGCCGCGCAACGCCATGATGTTCTCGATGCCGCCGCGGCGCAGGTCGTGCAGCAGCTCGCGCAAGTCGGGAATCGTCGCGCCGGCGCACGTCACGTGGGCCATCACGTCGAAGCCGGCCTCGGTTCGCAGCCGCTTGGCGATGTCGACGGTGCGGGTGCGCGTCGAGCCGCCGGCGCCGTAGGTTATTGAGACGAAGCCGGGATCGAGCGGCTTGAGCGTCTCGATGGTCTGAAACAGGTTCTTCTCGGCCTCGTCGCTCTTGGGCGGAAAGAACTCGAACGAAAAGAACGGCCGCTTGGTCCGGAGCTTCTCCGCGATGCGCACGGTAGGGCGTCTTCTGCACGTCCTTCAGCGTCACCGTTGACGGGCTGTCCATCTGCGACGTTTTAAGCGCCGTTGGACACAAGCGGGACGGGAGTCCGGTGAAGCCGACAATGGCAGTCATGCCGATTCGGGTGAACTAGCGGGCTGTACAGGTGACTGGCCGATCGAGCGTGCCTCGTCCGGCAGATCGTCCGGAAGCTTGAGCGGGTAGAGGTCGTCTCGCGAGATCAACTCGACAATCATCGTGGACCCGTAGGTTCTCGCATATTCGATGAGTAAACCTGAGTAGCGATCCTGCCGCATTAAGTAGACGTAGTATGCGAATAAGGTCGAAAAGTCGCTCCACCGCACCAGACCGATATCGCGGCGTGCCAGCGCGACGATGTTCTCCAGCTTGGCGAACATCGTATCGAACGCCCTGCGAACGAGTAATTCCTTATCTGGCCTGTTTGTCTCATGCTTTACCGTCAGTGCGGTCTTGACGTCATCATAGTATATCGTGATGTCTTTGAAGTCTTTTGTGTTGTGCCGCCACCCTTGATAGTCAAGCATTATGAGCGCCGCCATCGAATATTCGTCCTGGTGAAGGTCGTTATAAACAAGCCGTGCGACTTCAGCCTGCTTGCGTCGCAAATCTTTCTCATCCTGAAAAAGCTTGATGAAGAGCGCCGTCACTGCTATGAAGGCGCCAACGAACGTTCCCAAAGGACTGAAATGTATGAGTATGTCTAGAACCTGAGCAGACATCCGACCTTCCTCTCGCCCATGACTGACTACACCATAGCATGTTAGGACCTTTCGTGGCGAGCGATAGCCACGCCCAGCGAAATTTTTTGGATGCTCCCACTAATATGAACTACATCATGCGAGGAGCGCTGCTATGAATACCATACACGAAATCGTCATCGTCTCTAATTTTAAGGAACCGGAGGCGCTGACCGAAGATACGCTTCTAGCGCAGGCCTTACGAGATCAAATGGATTGCACTATGATGAATTTCTCCACATTCGTCGACACAGCTTGGCGACGAGACGTAGCGTATCTCATTAGAAATGTTTGGGGTCGAGGCGGCATCCTTGACATGGACTTTGAACGACTGTACGAGGCCTTAGACGCAGAGCGGGTGATCTATCGAAATACCCACAACGGCAAGGGTGACCAAAAGGGCAAGAACTATCTTGTTGCACTATCTCAGCAGAGAGCGGACGTTGTTCCAACGTTCGATTCGCTTGAAGAGGCTCTAAGGTATCAGGCTGCTGTTTACGTCTTAAAGCCGGTTTTCGGTAGCAGCGGCAAAGGGGTGGTTCGTGTGGCGCGGGGCGATCTCAGTCGCTATGAATTAGGCGGAAGATTTCTTCTGCAACCACTGCTCGACGTACTACATGAGGTATCGTTCTTCTTTATTAAAAAATCTTTCCAGTATTCGTTAAGGACAAAGGCACGCAGGTGGGATCTAGAGCGGCACACACCTGACGTTGAAGAGCTGCGGCTCGCTCAGGAGTTCAACGAATGGAATTCTATCGAAGGAATCCAACGCGTCGATTTCATCTATACAGCGAGTGGTAGGCGCTTTCTCTTGGAGCTTGAGGATTGGTGTCCTTATTTGTCGCTATTTACGGTACCTGGACTGCCTCGGGCTCCATTCATAGATAGCCTTCTGGGACTGCTGTGAGTCCCGATTTCCCAAAGCTTCTTTGCGTACTAGCCGCCTTGATCCAAATGACGCGGCGCTACATTGGCGGACCGTTCGTTCACCGGAAGCTTTGCACGACGCCCTGGCACACGAGCGCCCAGCCGTCGACCATCACGAACAGCAATAGCTTGCACGGCAGCGAGATCACCGGCGGACTCAACATGACCATGCCGAGCCCCATCAGGATCGCGGCAACGGCGAGGTCGATCGCGACGAACGGCAGATAGAGCGCCACGCCGATCGCGAATGCCGAGCGCAGCTCACCCACCACGAATGCCGGGATCAGCACGGTGAGCGGCGCCTCTTGCGCGGGCTCGCCGTCTGCGCGGCGCGCAAGGCGCGCGAACACCGCTACGTCGCGCGCCTTCGTCTGGCGCAGCATGAATGAGCGCAGCGGCCGGCTCGCGCGGTCCAAGAACGCCGATTGCGTCAGCGTCCCCGCCGCGTACGGCCGGATCGCGTCGCGCTGGAGCGCCTCGAACGTCGGTGACATCACGACGAACGTGAGGATCAGCGCCAGCCCCGTCAGAACCGCGTTCGGCGGCAGCGTTGCCGCGCCGATCGCCGAGCGGACCAGCGACAGCACCACGACGATCCGCACGAACGACGTGCACAGCACCAGCACGAACGGCGCCACCGACAGCAGCGTCAGCGCCGCCAGAACGTCCAGCGGGACCGAGGAGTGCGCGTGGCCGGCGATGCGGAGGAGATCGTCCATGCGACCATCCTGCACGCTCGCGATTGCCGCCGTGCGGCGGCGATATTACCGCTTCTCGCGGCTGCGATCCTACGGCTTTTCGATCAGCTCCGTGATCCGCACGCCGAAGTTCTCGTCGATCGCCACGACCTCGCCGCGGGCGACGAGGCGGTCGTTCACGAGCAGGTCCACCGGCCCGCCGGCGAGGCGGTCGAGCTCCACGATCGAGCCGGTGCCGAGCTTGAGGATGTCGCGGACCAGCATCTTGCACGTGCCGAGCTCAGCCGTCACCTTGAGCGGCACGTTCATCAAGAGGTCGAGGTTCTTGCCTTGCTCGGACATGATCATCTTTGGGCTCCCATGGCGACGTCGTGAACCAGGAAGGCCGTGCGAGAAGCGACGACGCCGGGGACGCCCGTTGCAAGACGTCTGGCCCCGCACTTCAAGGATGCCGGAGCGCCGACCTTGGTGTCTAGCCTGAGGACCTGGCCGGGCCGGAGGGTCACGAACGCCGCCGCATCTATCGTCCCTTCGGCAAAAACGGCGCGCGCTTCCAGCGTGACGGAATCCAGCGCGCGTGGCGGCAGCGCGCCCGTCGGGCCGGGGTCGGGCAGCTCGCGCACGATCCCGATCCCCAGCGTCAGCGCCAGCGGCGCGTGCACCCGCAAGTCGAAGTAGGCGACGCAGGCGGGCACCTCGTGCGCGCCGAGAGCGTGCGAGACGTCCTGCCGCTCCGCGCACAGCGGTTCGAACGCCGCCGCGCAGCGGGCCGCGATCCGTTCCAGCGCATGCAGCTCCAGCGCCGAGTATGCCCGGTCGCCAAGGCCCGGAAGCGTGCCCGGGTCCGTCGCGTCGCCGTCATCGCCCTCGCCGAACGCGCGCAGGACGAGCCGCCTCGCGTCGTGCTGCGGCAGGACGAGCACGATGTCCGTCTCCCGCCCGCGCGTGAGGAACAAAAGCGCGTCGCTCGCGAGCTGCGCCCACGCCTGCGGGCCGATCGCAGCCGGCTCGCCCAGCACGAGCTCGCAGCCCGCGCCGAGCAGCTCGCGCAGCGTCTCGCGGATCCCGTTGGCGACCACGCACGCCGCCGCAACCGGGATCGACGAGCGCGGGACGAAACGCAGCCGCCGCACGCGCGCCGAGCGCTGACCGAACGTCGCGTGGGCGATCGTGCGACAGCGTGACGTCCCCGTCATTTCACGAGGTCCACAGCGGTCTTGTCGACGTGCGCGCGCGACTTCACGGCCGCGCCCAACGCCTCGAACGCGCGGTACGCCTCATCCAGCCGCGCGACGCCCGCCGCGATGTCGATCGTGCCCGCGTCGCGGCTCGAGGTCGCGAGCGCGGGAAACGTGCCGTCGGCCGGCGTGCCCAGGTGCGGTGCGACGCCGGAGGGCGCGGCGACGCGCGTTCCGTCGAGTCGCGCGGGCTGCGTTCCGGCAGGGAAGCGCGCGAGCGCGACACGGCCCAGCACGATCCACTCGGCGCTGCGCGCACCGGTGCGCGGGTCGATCGCGGCGCGCGTGTAGGCGACGATTCCGTCTTGCTCGATGCGCGCGTCCGCGGCGCGGCCGAGCGCGCGATCGGTCTCCGGCACTCGCAGCGGAACCGGCACGGCACCGCGCGCCTGGCCGCCGGGATAGCCGAGCACGTCCGCGCCGGTGCGGGTGCGCAGCACGCCTTCCTCGAGCGAGAGCGCGCCGTCGCGCTCGTACGCCCGCACGCCGTCCGCGCCGCGCGTGACGAACCATGAGCCGGGCGGCGGGACGACGCTGAGCGGATCGCTCGACGCCGTGACGTACGGCGCGGTGCGCACGTCGTTGTTGAGTGGAACCGCGCCGGCTCGGAACGCGTCGCGCAGGTCGTGTGCGCGAGAAAGAACGCGCTCGTACGCCTCGAGCGGCGATGCGCCGATCATGACGCCACCTCCGCGCGCACGCCGCCGCCGACGAGGACGAAGCGCACGTGCGCCAGCGCGCGTTCGACGCGCTCGCGCAGCGACGGCGCGCACACGGCGACGACGCGCGTACGCTCGCCGTCGCTGCGCACGACGAGATGCACGCGCCCGCCCGCTGCTTGTATGGTGAACGACGCCGCCCCATGACGCGGCGCGCGCCCGGCGATACGATGCTCGCCATGACGCTGCGGAACAGCCTGCGTGCAGGCCGCGGCTCGTCCGCTGCGTTCGTCCGCGGCGCCTTGGGCGCGCGCATCCGCGGCGTGTGCGCCGCGCTGGTGCTGGGCGCGTTCGCCGCGCGCGCTCGACGTGCGGTCGCCGTTCGTGCTCGCACCGGCACGATGCGGTGATCG